>NZ_JBYPSB010000050.1:0-643 GCF_057815095.1 Cupriavidus sp. 86D6
TATTTCCGGCAATACCACCGATGGGACTGGTGTTGATAATGGCAACGGCACCATCAACACCGGCGGTAACGGCTCGACGAATATCTCGGGCAATACCACCAATGGCACCGGCGTTGACAACGGCAACGGCACGATCGACACCCAGGGCAATGGCTCGACCAACGTCTCGGGTAATTCGACCAACGGCACCGGGGTGGACAACGGCAACGGCACCATCAACACCGGCGGCAATGGCTCGACGAACATCTCCGGCAATACCACCGACGGCACCGGCGTCGATAACGGCAACGGGACCATCAACACTGGTGGCAACGGCTCGACGAATATCTCGGGCAACACCACCAATGGCACTGGCGTTGACAATGGCAACGGCACGATCGACACCCAGGGCAATGGCTCGACCAACGTCTCGGGTAACTCGACGAACGGTATCGGGGTGAACAACGGCAACGGCACCATCAACACCGGCGGTAACGGCTCGACGAATATCTCGGGCAATACCACCAATGGCACCGGCGTTGACAACGGCAACGGCACGATCGACACCCAGGGCAATGGTTCGACCAACGTCTCGGGTAACTCGACCAACGGTACCGGGGTGAACAACGGCAACGGCACCATTAACACCGGCGGCAATGGCTCG
>NZ_JBYPSB010000051.1:0-643 GCF_057815095.1 Cupriavidus sp. 86D6
CGCCGCCATCGACCAGCTTGATCGGCTCGCCGCGCACGATATGGCCCAGGAACTGCGTCACCACGCGCGACGACCCTTCCTTCGATTCGAAGATTGAGTCCAGCCCCGCGCCGATCCAGTTGAACGGGCGGAACAGCGTGTAGTTCAGGCCCTGCTCCATGCCGTAGGCGTGGATCACGCGGTCCATCAGCTGCTTGGAGCAGGCGTAGATCCAGCGCGGCTTGTTGATCGGGCCGTAGATCAGCGGCGAGGCCTCGGGGTCGAATTCCTCGTCGGCGCACATGCCGTAGACCTCCGAGGTCGACGGGAACACCAGGTGCTTGCCGTACTTCACAGCACTGCGCACGATCGGCAGATTGGCCTCGAAATCGAGTTCGAACACGCGCAGCGGGTTGCGCACATACGTCGCCGGCGTGGCGATGGCCACCAGCGGCAGGATCACGTCGCACTTGCGGATGTTGTACTCCACCCACTCCTTGTTGATGGTGATGTCACCCTCGGAGAAGTGCATGCGCGGATGGTTCACCAGATCGCCCAGGCGGTCCGACGACATGTCCATGCCGTAGACCTCCCACTGCGTGGTTTCCAGGATGCGGCGCGTCAGGTGGTGGCCGATGAAGCCGTTGACGCCAAGAATCAGGAC
>NZ_JBYPSB010000006.1:0-461206 GCF_057815095.1 Cupriavidus sp. 86D6
TGCTTGCACCGGAGGGCGCCGCTCCCCTCTCCCGCCTGCGGGAGAGGGGTTGGGGGAGAGGGCTAGCGTGTCCGCACTTGCCGAGCCGGGTTAGCACCCCATGCGCCTGCCCTCTCCCCCGCCCCTCTCCCGCGCGCGGGAGAGGGGAGCAAACCGTCGCGGCAGCGCAGGGGTGACGGATTTGCCTTGCTTTCAGGGCGCTTGAAGATGGCGGCCCTTGCTTGCACCGGAGGGCGCCGCTCCCCTCTCCCGCCTGCGGGAGAGGGGTTGGGGGAGAGGGCTAGCGTGTCCGCACTTGCCGAGCCGGGTTAGCACCCCATGCGCCTGCCCTCTCGCCCGCCCCTCTCCCGCGCGCGGGAGAGGGGAGCACACCGAAGGGGTATCAAGCGCCGGCGGTTCGCTCCCTCAAAGCGGCTTGGGGGGCGGGTAAACCGTTCAACCAGCGACCATCAGGCAAACAAGGCATTAAGCCCCGCCACCGCCGCCGGCACATCGCTGGCTTCCGTGATCGCCCGCACCACGGCGGCGCTGCCCACGCCGACGTCGAGCACTTCGCGCATATTGCCGGCGTTCACCCCGCCGATGCCCACCAGCGACGGCATCACCGGCTTCATCAGCGTCACATACGACTGGAAGCGGCCCATGCCTTGCGGCTGGGTCGGCATGACCTTGGTCGTGGTCGGGAAAATCGCGCCCAGCGCCAGGTAGCTGGGCCGGATCGCCGCCACGCGCAGCATCTCGGCGTAGCCGTGCGTCGACACGCCCAGGCGCAGGCCCGAGGCGCGGATGGCATCGAGATCCGCCTCGTCCAGGTCTTCCTGGCCCAGGTGGATGCCATAGATGCCGCTGTCGCCGCCGCAGGCCGCGTGATGGTCGACCGCCACGCGCCAGTGGTCATTGATGAACAGGCGCGATGTCGAACCCTTGGCGGCGTTGGCCGCCCGCACCACTTCGGCCTTCACCTCGGCGGCGTCGGCCGACTTGAAGCGCAGCTGCACGGTTGGCACCTGCAGCGGCACGAGCTGCTCGATCCAGGCGGCGGTCGGCATGACCGCATACAGGCCCAGATCGGGCGGGCACGGCGCGAAGGCCGGCGCCGGCTGGTCGGGCGAGACCAGCGCGGCATGGCGCACGCGCGGGAAGCGCCCGAAATCGGCGGGCCACGCGGTGCTGCCCGGCTCCCAGGCGCGGGCGATGCACAGCGCGTCGTGCGCGGGAAAATGCAGCGACAGCGCCGCCGCCAGCACCGCCACGAAGCCCGGCGAGTGCGCGGTGTCATCGTCGGCGTGCGAATCGAACACCCAGGTACCCATCCACGAGCGCACCGTGTCGATCCAGCGGCCGCCTTCGCGCTCCGACACGATCAGCACGGCATTGGCCGCCGCCACACGGTCGATGAGGTCGGCGGCAGCCTCGCCGTCCGCCAGCACCACGTCGTGACGGCCCAGCGTGGCCGGGGCATTGGCCAGCGGCCATACCTGCCACGGCGATTCGTCGCGACCGAACATCGCGGCAAAGCGCCGCATCACGTCTTCAAACAGTGCGGCATCGATGGCCGCGGCAACCCCCTGGCGCGTCATGCGCGATCCTCCGCGCCTTCGGCGTGCCAGAACGGCATGCCGACCACCGGCGTGCTGGCCTGCGCCACCTCGCGCTCGGGCATCGGCCCGGCCAGGTAGGCGGTGCGGCCGGCTTCCACGGCCAGCGCAAACGCGCGCGCCATGTTCACCGGGTACGCGGCCTGCGCCACGGCGGTGTTCAGCAGCACGCCGTCGTAGCCCCACTCCAGCACCTGCGCCGCGTGCGACGGCAGGCCCAGGCCGGCATCGACGATCAGCGGCGTGTCGGGCAGGCGGTCGCGCAGCGTGCGCATGGCGTGTGGATTCACGGCGCCCCGGCCGGTGCCGATCGGGGCCGCCCAGGGCATCAGCGCCTGGCAGCCCACGTCGAGCAGGCGGCGGCACAGCACGAGGTCCTCGGTGCAGTACGGCAGCACCTTGAAGCCTTCCTTGATCAGCGTCTCGGCAACGGCCGGCAGGTTCAGCGTGTCGGGCTGCAGCGTGTAGTCGTCGCCGATCAGTTCCAGCTTGATCCAGTCGGTCTCGAAGACCTCGCGCGCCATCATCGCCGTGGTGATGACTTCCTGCGCGGTAAAGCAGCCGGCGGTGTTGGGCAGCACGGGCACGCCCAGCGAGCGCAGCATCTGCCAGAAGGTGTCGCCGCCCAGCGTCTGGCCGTCGCCACTGCCCACGGCGGTCTGGCGGCGCAGGGCCACGGTGATCATGGCCGGGCGCGAGGCTTCCACCGCGGCCTGCAGCGTGGCCGGCGACGGATAGCGCGCGGTGCCCAGCAGCAGGCGCGAATCGAAGGATTCGCCGTACAGCACGAACGGGTCGCGCAGGGTTTCAGCAGGTTCGAATGTCATGGAGGGTCCCTTTAGCCGCCCGTTACCGGTTGCACGAGGTCGATCTGGTCGCCCGCATTGAGCGATGTGGCCGCATGCGCGGCGCGCGGCACGAACTGGCCGTTCACCGCAGCGGCGAACGGCGGCGCGATGGCTGCCGCCGTCACGGCGTCGGCCAGCGTGGCGGCGTCCGGCACGTCGAGCGGTTGGCCATTGAGCAGGATTTGCATGATGGTTATCGGTTAATGCAGCGTGCCGCCGCCGGGGTTGACGACCACGCTCGGCGCGGGGCAGACCACCTCGCGCACCTGCTGGATCATGCCGGGCCAGCGCAGCGCGGACGGCACGGCATAGGCGGCGGGGTCGTCGTTGAGCAGGGCACGTACCACATGGCAGGCCGCTTCCGTCACGGCCGGCGCGATCAGCCAGCCATGGCGATACAGTCCGTTGATGCGCACCACGCGCGCACGCTGGTCCACGCGGATGGACGGCAGGTGGTCGGGGCGCGTCGGGCGGCGCTGCACGTTCAGTTCCAGCACCCGCGCCTCGCCAAAGGCGGGATGCAGCGAGTGCGCGGCCGACAGCAGTTCCAGCGCGGAGCGCACGCTCATCGGCGAATCGTCCTCGCTTTCGATTTCGGTGGCGCCGATCACGTACAGGTCGTTCGGCTTCGGTGCGATGTAGATCGGGTAGCGCGGATGCAGCAGGCGCACCGGCCGGTGCAGCTTCACGTCGGGCGCATGCACGCGCACCACTTCGCCGCGCAGGCCACGCAGGCCCGGCACGGGGTTGCCCTGCGCGTCCTGGTCCATCCAGGCGCCCCGGGCGCCCAGGCCGCGGCAATCGAGCACCACGTCGGCCTTGATGCCCAGCGATGGCAGCGATTCGGCGTCGATCTCGCCGGCCTCCCACACGCAATGCAGCCCTTCGTCGATGGCACAGTGGAGCAGGGCCCGCAGCGCGCCACGATTGTCGAGCTGGCCTTCGCCCTGCAGCAGCAGGCCTTGCGCGAAGCGCCCGGCCAGCTCGGGTTCCACATCGGCCACGCCCTTGCCGTCCAGCGCCCGCAGGCGCGCCTGCACCAGTTCCGGCGGGGCGACGGCGCGCATGCGGCTGGTGAACAGCGACACCTCGCTGCGGTCCCGCGCATGCCAGACCACCAGCGTGCCGTCCTCCTGGAAGAACACGGGCTCGGGCAATTCCTGGATCCAGGTGCGCCAGAGGTCGACGCTGGCAATGCCGAGGTCGACAATGCGCCGTTCGGCGATGGCCGATTCGGCCAGCGGCGCCAGCATGGCCGCGGCCACGTGCGCGGCCGAGCCGCTGCCGTCGGGGCCGCCACGCTCCACCAGCGCCACACGGGCGCCGGCACGCACCAGCAGCCAGGCGGAAATCCGCCCGGCCAGGCCGGCGCCGAGAATGGCGACATCGAAGGACTGTACTGCTGTCATGGGCTTGTATGCCGGCGGCATTGGCCAGGTAAGTGGCGCCGACCGGCCTCCGGTTGGGTGAATACCGCCGCGCTGCGTGGGGGCGCCGCGCGCGGAACTCTCAGGTGCTACGGTACTGCCGGGCGGCGCCGCGTGGGCGGCCGCCCGTCCTGCAAGACAACGCTTACGAGTAGATCTTCGAGCCCGACTTCACGAACTCGATCGACTTCTCTTCCATTCCCTTCTGGGCAGCCGGCAGCGATGCCGCGTAGTCGCGCACTTCCTGCGTGATCTTCATCGAGCAGAACTTCGGCCCGCACATCGAGCAGAAGTGGGCGATCTTGGCGCCTTCGGCCGGCAGCGTGGCGTCGTGGAACGACCGTGCGCGCTCCGGATCGAGGCCCAGGTTGAACTGGTCTTCCCAGCGGAACTCGAAACGTGCCTTGGACAGCGCATTATCGCGCAGCTGCGCGCCGGGCCAGCCCTTGGCCAGGTCCGCGGCATGGGCGGCGATCTTGTACGTGATGATGCCTTCGCGCACGTCTTCCTTGTCCGGCAGGCCCAGGTGCTCCTTCGGCGTGACGTAGCACAGCATGGCCGTGCCCATCCAGCCGATGTTGGCGGCGCCAATGCCGCTGGTGATGTGGTCGTAGCCCGGCGCGATGTCGGTCACCAGCGGTCCCAGCGTGTAGAACGGGGCTTCGTAGCAGTGCTTCAGTTCCTCGTCCATATTGGCCTGGATGCGCTGCAGCGGCACGTGGCCCGGGCCTTCGATCATCACCTGCACGTCGTGCTCCCACGCCTTGGCGGTCAGTTCGCCCAGCGTGCGCAGTTCACCGAACTGGGCGTCGTCGTTCGAATCGGCGATGCATCCCGGACGCAGGCCGTCGCCGAGGCTGAACGACACGTCGTACGCCTTCATGATTTCGCAGATCTCGTCGAAGTGCGTGTACAGGAAGTTTTCCTTGTGGTGCGCCAGGCACCACTTGGCCATGATCGAGCCGCCGCGCGACACGATGCCGGTCACGCGGTCGGCCGTCAGCGGCACGTAGCGCAGCAGCACGCCGGCGTGGATCGTGAAGTAGTCCACGCCCTGTTCGGCCTGCTCGATCAGCGTGTCGCGGAACATTTCCCAGGTCAGGTCCTCGGCGATGCCGCCGGTCTTGTCCAGCGCCTGGTAGATCGGCACCGTGCCGATGGGCACCGGCGAGTTGCGCAGGATCCATTCGCGCGTTTCGTGGATGTACTTGCCCGTGGACAGGTCCATGATGGTGTCGGCGCCCCAGCGGATCGACCACACCATCTTTTCCACTTCCTCGGCCAGCGACGACGTCACCGCCGAATTGCCCAGGTTGCCGTTGATCTTCACGCGGAAGTTGCGGCCGATAGCCATCGGCTCCAGTTCCGTGTGGTTGATGTTGGCCGGGATGATCGCACGGCCAGCAGCCACTTCACGGCGCACGAATTCCGGCGTCATGTCTTCCGGACGCAGCGGCAGCGCAGCCCCCAGCGCGTTGCCGGGATGCTGGCGCAGCAGCGCCTTGTATTCGGGCTTGTCGTACAGCGCCTGCAGGTTCAGCGATTCGCGCAGCGCCACGTATTCCATCTCGGGCGTGATGATGCCCTTGCGCGCATAGTGCATCTGCGACACGTTGGCACCGGCCTTGGCGCGGCGCGGGTTAGTCAGCGGTGCAAAGCGCAGGTGGGCCGTGGCGGGGTCGTTGGCGCGCGCCAGGCCATATTCCGACGACAGGCCGGACAGCACTTCGGTATCGTTGCGCTCTTCGATCCACTTGGCGCGCACGGGCGGCAGGCCGGCCTTCAGGTCGATATGCACGTCGGGGTCGCTGTACGGGCCCGACGTGTCGTAGACGGGAATTGGCGGATTTGCCATCTCGCCCTTTTCGGTGCGGGTGGCGGTCTGCAGGATCGTGCGCAGCGGCACGCGGATATCGGGGCGGCTGCCCGTCAGGTAGGTCTTGGTCGATGCCGGATAGGCAAATTTCTGGTCGAGATCGCTTTCCAGCGACTCAAACGATGCAGCGGGGGCAGTACGGGCCATGGGTGTCGTCCTCTCTCTTGCGGGGATATGGACGAAACCAGGAGCCCTGTGAGCCGGCCTGCGCGGCATGGCCGGCGGCGGCGTCCCGGTGCGGCAAAGGCGGCTTTCCCGCGGGACAAGAGGCAAATCGGTTTTTGTGAAACTTCCCACGCCGGTACTAGCCGGATCGGGTTCGAAGGGACTCTCTCAGCGCGCCCGGCCCATCCGGACGGCACCCCTGTTTCATCCAACGGGGTGAATTTAAGCACAAGCCCCGGCCCCGCGCCACCCGAAATTCGGTTCCAGCTGTCGTGCTTCACGGTATCGGAATCATGGTGCCTTGCAGCATTGCGAACGGGCGAGTTGCCGTACCATGGCCGCAGCCCGCCGAAGTGCCGACAAGCATTGCCGCCCAGGAGATGCCATGACCGCCACACCCGCCGCCGACGTCGATCACGCCCGCATCGCAGATACCCACAGCGTGTTCAACCAGGTGCCCGACCTTGCCCACTACAACCTGTTCGACACCGACCCCGGCCTGCGTGCCGCGCTGGACCGGCTAGGCGGGACGTGGCATGCCGACGCGCTGTCCGGCTACGGCGCCCGGCTTGGCGACCCCGAAGTGCAGGCATGGGCCGCCGAGGCCAACCGCCTGACCCCCACGCTGCACACCCACAGCCGCACCGGCGAACGGATCGACCAGGTGCAGTTCCACCCCGCCTGGCATCACCTGCTGGCCCTGCTGCGCAGCCAGCAACTGCAGGCGCTGCCTTTCGCGCAACCGCGCGAAGGCGCCTGGGTGGCACGCACGGCCGGCTATTTCCTGCAGGCCCAGGTGGAATCGGGCTCGCTCTGCCCCACCACGATGACATTTGCCAGCATCCCGGTGCTCAGCAAGGAACCGGCGCTCTATCGGGATCTGCAGGCCCGGCTGTTCTCGACCGGGCACGATCCGCGCGACCTGCCCTGGCGCGACAAGACCGCCGTGATGATCGGCATGGGCATGACCGAAAAACAGGGCGGCTCGGACGTCCGCGCCAATACCACCGTGGCCATGCCGGTGCGCGGCGAAGGCCGTGGCGCCGAGTACGCGCTGACCGGCCACAAGTGGTTTTTCTCGGCGCCGATGTGCGATGCCCACCTGGTGGTGGCGCGCATGGGGGCGGCCGACGGTCCGCTGTCGTGCTTCTTCGTGCCGCGCTTCCGGGACGACGGCAGCAAGAATCCGATCCTGATCCAGCGGCTCAAGGACAAGCTCGGGAACAAGTCCAATGCCAGCAGCGAGGTGGAATTCCGGGGCGCCACCGGCATCCTGATCGGCCCGGAAGGCCGCGGCATCCCCACCATCATCGAGATGGCCACCAACACCCGGCTCGACTGCGTGATCGGCAGCGCCGCGCTGCTGCGTGCGGCGCTGGTGCAGGCGCTGCATCACGCGCGACACCGTATGGCGTTCGGCCGGCTGCTGGCCGACCAGCCGCTGATGCGCAACGTGCTGGCCGATCTGGCGCTGGAATCCGAGGCCGCCACGCAGATCATGATGGCGCTGGCCCACGCGTTCGAGCATGCCGGTCAGGACCCGCTGGCCGCCGCGTGGAAGCGCGTGATGACGCCGGCCGCCAAGTTCTGGATCTGCAAACGTGCGTTGGAAGCCACCGGCGAGGCGATGGAGGTCTGGGGCGGCAATGGCTATGTCGAAGAAGGCCCGATGGCCCGGCTGTACCGCGAGGCGCCGGTCAATTCGATCTGGGAAGGTTCGGGCAACATCATGTGCCTGGACGTGCTGCGTGCGCTGCAGCGCAATCCCGACGATGGTGTCCGCATCCTGCACGACCTGGCGCGCCTGTCGAACGGCCACGCTCTTGTGCGCGCGGAGCTTGCATCACTTCAGGCAATGCTTCACGGTCCGGCGGAGGCGCTCGAAGCCAGTGCCCGGCGGTTTGCGCAGGGCCTCGTGCTGACCGCGCAGGCCGCGCTGATGATCGCCCACGCGCATCGGGAATCGGCCGAACAGTTCGTGGCCAGCCGCCTGGGCCGCCAGCATGGCCGCGTGTTCGGCACGCTGGATGCCGATATCGCCACTTTGGCCCGTATTTCCAATCGCGCCTGGCCCGCCTGACACTTATAGTGTGCGGACATCGCACATTGCATGCTGCACGGCAGTATCCCCACCTTCAGGGGATATGGCACCTGCCGTAAACGTTGTGGCGACGGGCCCCGGCCCGCCTGCGAAACCTTCCAAGTCGTCGTCACAACGGACGGTCCACGCCAAGTAACGTGGCCGCCAAGCCACCCCATGAATATCAGCAAACGTCTGCTTCTTACGCTGTCCCTTGCATTGCTCGCGCTACTCTTCGTTGGCCTGGGCGGCATCTGGCAACTGTCCAGGGCCGAGGACCGGTTCGAGTACTTCAACGACAACACGCTGACGAGCGTGCGCGATCTCAACAATGTCAGCGGCGCGTTGGCCAATATCCGCGTCTCGCTTTACCGGCATGCCATGACCACCGATGCCGGCGCCAAGACCGAAGCCGAGGGCATGCTCGACAGGTCCAACAAGCGTTTCGACGATCTGCTGGCCAAGTACGAGCGCGAGGACATCTCGGACGAGACCGACCGCAAGTTGCTGGAAGCCGATCGCGCGGCCATCAAGGCCTATCGCGAGACCCTGGGCGCGTTCCTGGAAAAATCCCGCGGCAATGATTTCGACGCCACGCGGGAAATGATCACGTCGGGTCCGGTGCACCTTGCATCGACCGCCGTGCGCAAGGCCCTGGACGAGCATCTGGACTACAACACCAGGCTCGGCGAAGAGGCAGTGGCCTTCAACAAGGCCCAGTACCACACGTCGGTGCGCGTGTTCGTGATCGTCATCGTGGTCGCCGTGGCACTGACCGCGTTCCTGGCCTTCGGCCTGTACCGGCGCATCCGCACCAGCCTCGATGAAATTCAGGGCACACTCGCGCACGTCAGCAACACGCTCGACCTCGACCACCGCGCCCCGGTGGACCGCCTCGACGAGATCGGCCTGACGGCCCAGTCGTTCAACGCGCTGATCGAGCGTGTGGCGGGCACGCTGCGCGAAGTGCGCCGTTCCACCGATTCGGTGAGCGTGGCCGCCGCGCAGATCGCCGCCGGCAACGTCGACCTGTCGTCGCGCACCGAAGAGCAGGCCGCGTCGCTGGAAGAAACGGCGTCGAGCATGGAACAGCTCACCGCCACCGTGCGCCAGAACGCCGAAAACGCCCGCCAGGCATCGTCGCTGGCGTCAAGCGCCGCGCTGGTGGCCGACGAAGGCAACCAGTCGGTACAGCAGATGGTGGGCACCATGGGCGCCATCAGCAGCAGCTCCGAGCGTATCGCCGAGATCACCAACCTGATCGAGGGCATCGCCTTCCAGACCAACATCCTGGCGCTGAACGCCGCCGTGGAAGCGGCGCGTGCCGGCGAACAGGGCCGCGGCTTTGCCGTGGTGGCCGGCGAGGTGCGCAGCCTGGCGCAGCGCTCGTCGAGCGCCGCCAAGGAAATCAAGGAACTGATCGAGGCATCGGTCGATACGGTACGGACGGGTTCCGGCCAGGCCGAGGAAGTCGGCAAGACCATGACCGACATCCGCCAGGCCGTGAAGCGCGTGTCCGACATCATCGCCGAGATCTCGGCCGCGTCGCAGGAACAGAGCGCCGGCATCGAGCAGGTGGGCCACGCCGTGGGCCAGATGGATCAGGTCACGCAGCAGAACGCCGCGCTGGTGGAAGAAGCCGCCGCCGCCGCGCAATCGCTGGACGAGCAAGCCGGCCGCCTGCGCGACATGGTGGGCCAGTTCCAGATGCGCGGGTAAGGCCGGCATCTGTGTTGTGCCGTTCTCCGCTCCCCCACTGGTGGGAGAGCGGAGAACCTACATCTCAGTCCGCTACGGCCGCCTCGCGGAACCGCAGCGTCACATGGGGGGCGAAGCGGATCAGGTCGTGGGCGCGCTCGCCGATCATGATGGCCGGCGCGTTGGTATTGCCGCCCACCAGCGTCGGCATGATCGACGCATCGACCACGCGCAGCCCCTCCACGCCTCGCACCCGCAATTGCGGGTCCACCACGGCCAGGGCGTCCATGCCCATGCGGCAGGTGCCCACCGGGTGGTAGATCGTGTCCGCGTGCCGGCGGATCAGCGCGCGCACCGCCTCGTCGTCGCTGCCATCGAGCCGCAAGGCCTCCGAATACAGTTCGCGGCCGCCGAAAACCGCCAGCGGCGCCTGCATGAAGATGCGCCGCACGATGCGCAGGCCTTCCAGCATCGTTGCCATGTCTTGCGGATCCGTCAGGTAACGGGGGTCGATGCGCGGCGCCTGCCGCATGTCGGCCGATGCCAGCCTGACCTCGCCCCGGCTGCGCGGACGCAGCACGCAGACATGGCAGGAATAGCCATGACCCAGGTTGACACGCCGCATGTGGTCGTCGGCCATGCCGACCACGAAGTGCAGTTGCAGGTCGGGCTCGGCCAGGTCCGGACGGCTGCGCACGAACGCGCCGGCTTCGGCAAAATTCGATGTCATCATGCCGGTCCGCTCGCGCCGATAGCGCAGGAATTCGGCCACCAGGCGCCTGGCCCCGCCCAGCGAGATGCCGAACAGGTCGCGCGCCGGCACGCGCTTGTGCAGGATGATGTCCAGATGATCCTGAAGGTTGCCGCCGACGCCGGGCAGATCATGCAACACGTCGATACCGTGCTCGCGCAGATGGGCGGCCGGCCCTACGCCTGACGCCATCAGCAGCTGCGGCGACCCGAACGCTCCGGCCGACACGATCACCTCGCGGCGCGCGCGCAGCACGATTTCCTGGCCGTCGCGCCACGCCAGCACGCCCACGGCGCGCCGTTTATCGAACAGGATACGCAGCACCTGCGTGCCGGTCATTACATGCAGATGGCTGCGCCCGCCGTTGCAGTGGCGGTCGCGGACATTGCCGCCGTGCAGGTAAGCGCGCGCAGCGTTCCACCGTTCGCCGTTGTGCTGCGTGACCTGGTACCAGCCCACGCCCTCCTGCTCCTCGCCGTTGAAATCGTCGTTGCGCACGATGCCCGCATGCTGCGCGGCATCGATGAAATGCTGGCCGAACGGATTGGGCGAGCGCAGGTCGCTGACATGCAGCGGGCCGGTGCCGCCGTGCAGCGGATCGTCGTCATGGCCGGCCACGCGTTCATTGCATTCGGCGCGGCGGAAGTACGGCAGCACATCGTCCCACGACCAGCCGTCGCAGCCCGCCGCGGCCCATCCGTCGTAGTCGGCGGGCCGGCCACGCATATAGATCATGGCGTTGATCGAAGACGACCCGCCTAGCCCGCGCCCGCGTGGCTGATAGCCACACCGCCCGTCCAGACCAGGCTGGGGCGCGGTCAGGTAGCCGTAGTTGCGCGCGCCGGCGCGCGGCAGCATGGCCGCGCAGCCGGCAGGTGTGCGTACCAGCACATGATGGTCGTGGGCGCCGGTTTCGAGCAGCGCGATGGTGTCATTGCCGCTGTCGGCCAGCCGTCCAGCCAGCGCACAGCCTGCCGAGCCCGCACCCACGACGAGATAGTCAAAGGTCGTTTCCATCTGTCTCCCCGCGTGTCCGGCGCCGGTCCAGTCTCCCCGCGGACGCCCGCCGCGAAAGTCCAGTGTAGGCGTTGCCGCCGGCGTGGTGAAGCGGGGCGGCCCCGGAATCCGGGCGGCCAGCGCGCGGTGCCGCACGCCCCGCGTTTGGGAGCCGTCCTCCATTGATATAACCGACGCTCTGCCTTATGGTGCGCGATGGCCCACGCAAAACAGATCGCGCCTCAAGGAGACCGCCGATGAGAGAAGTGCCCGCCATGTCCACGGTGTTCAACGCCATGCATGCCGCGTCGCGCCACGACCAATCGCCGGCGTGGCCGGTCCGGGCCGACCGGCTGCGGCGCCTCAAGGCGCTGGTGCGCGACAACCACGACGCCATCGCGGCCGCGATCAACGCCGATTTCACGAACCGCCCGCGCCAGGAAACCGCGCTGCTGGAAGTATTCCCGAGCATTTCGGGCATCGATGACGCACTGCGGCATGGCAAGCGGTGGATGCGCGTGCGCCGGGTAAAGACCGGGCTCTGGTTCAAGCCGGGCAAGTCGCGCCTGATGCCGCAGCCGCTGGGCGTGGTCGGCATCGTGGTGCCCTGGAACTACCCGCTGTACCTGGCCATCGGGCCGCTGACCGGCGCGCTGGCGGCCGGCAACCGCGCGATGGTCAAGCTGTCCGAATTCACGCCGAAGTTTTCCGACCTGTTCGCGCGGCTGGTGCAGGCCACGTTCGCGCCGGACGAGGTGGCGGTCATCAACGGCGACGCCGAGGTGGCCGCCGCTTTCAGCGCGCTGCCGTTCGACCACCTGCTGTTCACCGGCTCCACCAGTGTCGGCCATCACGTGATGAAGGCCGCCGCCGCGAACCTGACGCCAGTGACGCTGGAACTGGGCGGCAAGTCGCCGGCCATCATCGGCCCCGGCGCCGATTTCGAGCGCGCCGTGGAGCGCATCCTGGTGGGCAAGCTGCTCAATGCGGGGCAGACCTGCATTGCGCCGGACTATGTGCTGGTGCCGGCCGATCAGCGCGACCGGCTGGTCGACACCGCACGGCGCGTGGTGAGCCGGCTCTATCCCGACATCGCGCGCAACCCGGACTACACGAGCATCATCAGCCCGCGCCATTTCGACCGGCTGGTATCGTTGATCGACGCCGCCCAGTCGGCCGGCGCCCGCGTGGTGCCGCTGACCGATGCCGGCCCCAACGCCGCCGTCCGGCAGCTGCCGCCCGTGCTGCTGACCGACGTTCCGGACGACGTGCGCGCGATGCAGGAAGAGATTTTCGGGCCCGTGCTGCCCGTGGTGACCTACCGCAACCTCGACGACGCGATCGGCTTCGTCAATGCGCGCCCCCGGCCGCTGGCGCTGTACGTGTTCGACAAGGGCGGCGACGTGGTGGATCGGGTGATGCGCCAGACCGTGGCCGGCGGCGTGACCGTCAACGACACCCTGTTCCATATCGCCCAGGACGATCTGCCCTTCGGCGGCGTGGGGCCCAGCGGGATGGGCGACTATCACGGCGCGGCCGGCTTCGAGACGTTCTCGAAACTCAAGCCCGTGTTCTATCAGGCCGGCCTGAACGGGGCCGGGCTGCTCAAGCCGCCCTATGGCAAGCGGTTCGCGTCGATGCTGAAGATGCTGATGCGCTAGCTGGCGAACTCAGGCAGCCAGCATCGGCTTGCCCAGCATGCGCGACAGCACGGCCTCGGGCGAATGGGTCCGGTCGCCGATGGCGGCCGGGTCCAGGTAGATCGTCTGTTCCATCATCGCCTTGCCGCGCATGGCGGCATGCAGCAGCTGGTCGCTGAACACGATCCAGGTGGCGCCCGGCGGGAAATGGAATTCCTGCTGCGGCACCGACTTCTGGTAGTCCAGGTCGGCCTTGGCCAGGTCGTGCAATTGCAGCATGCGGTGATCGTATTCGCTGCGCTCGCGCTTGGTGATGTGCAGCGTCTTCATCAGCCAGGCTTGGCCCGGCCACATGCCGTGCGTCTTTGGCACGAATCGCGCAGCAAAATCGCCAAATGGCTCGCCCACCCGCCACACACGCGGCGCTTCGGGGTCGATGTTGTGGAACACGCGCAGCAGGCGCTTGCCCAGCATCGGGTTCGACGGGAACGAATCCACGTGCAGCCGCGTATCGTCCTTGCGCCAGCTGACCGGGCGGCCGGCGATTTCGCTCGGACGCAGCGACGTGCCCGCACGCGTCATGTGCCCCTCGTACTCGGGAAACAGCGTGCGGATCAGCGTCTCGCTCGACGTGGCATAGCGATGGATCAGATTGTAGAGATCGGTCAGGTCCTGCTCGGTGCCGGCCGCCCCACGCACGGCGCGGTCGTTGGCGCGCAGGTTGATGTTCTTCGACTTGCCGTCAGAATAGCGCGGGTCCAGGAACCGTTCCTCGCCCGGCTGCAAGCGGAACGCCAGGTTCGGAAAGTACAGCACGGCGCCCTGCTCCAGTTCGCGGCGCAGCGTGGCGCGCGTCTCGGGCGTTACCTCGGGCGACCAGTCGGTATAGGGCTGGGTGCGGATCAGGTCCAGGGACATGGCAATTCCGATAATTTCAGGTTGACCGGATTCTACCTCCATGCGGGCGCCGCCCCAGGTGCCGCCCGCGCAACAAAAAACCCCGCGGGTCCGTGAGGACCGGCGGGGTCTTGCAGCCGTGAAGGCGCCTTGGGCGCTTACAGGCCGGCGGCGGCGCGCAGCACGGCGGCCTTGTCGGTGGCTTCCCACGAGAATTCCGGCTCCTCGCGGCCAAAGTGGCCGTAGGCGGCGGTCTTTTCGTAGATCGGGCGCAGCAGGTCCAGCATCGCCACGATGCCCTTCGGGCGCAGGTCGAAGTGTTCCTGCACCAGCTGGGCGATCTTCTCGTCGGAGATCTTGCCGGTGCCTTCCGTGTAGACGGTCACGTTGATCGGACGCGCCACGCCGATGGCGTAGCTGACCTGCACCTGGCACTGGCGCGCCAGGCCGGCGGCCACCACGTTCTTGGCCACGTAGCGGGCGGCGTAGGCAGCCGAGCGGTCCACCTTCGACGGGTCCTTGCCCGAGAACGCGCCACCACCGTGCGGCGAAGCACCGCCGTAGGTATCGACGATGATCTTGCGGCCGGTCAGGCCGCAGTCGCCCTGCGGACCACCGATCACGAAACGGCCGGTCGGGTTCACCAGGTACTTCGTTTCCTTGAGCATGTCGGCCGGCAGCACGGGCTTGATGATCTCCTCGATCACCGCCTCGCGGATCTGTGCCTGCGAAATGTCCGGCGAATGCTGGGTCGACAGCACCACGGTGTCCACGCTGTGCGGACGGCCGTCCACGTAGCGCACGGTCACCTGCGACTTCGCATCGGGGCGCAGCCAGGGCAGGCGGCCATCGCGGCGCAGTTGCGACTGGCGCTCCACCAGGCGGTGCGAGTAGTAGATCGGGAACGGCATCAGTTCCGGCGTCTCGTCGCAGGCGTAGCCGAACATCAGGCCCTGGTCGCCGGCGCCCTGGTTCAGGTAGTCGTCCGACGCGCGGTCCACGCCCTGGGCGATGTCCGGCGACTGCTTGTCATAGGCAACCAGCACGGCACAACCCTTGTAGTCGATGCCGTAGTCGGTGTTGTCGTAGCCAATGCGCTTGATGGTGTCGCGTGCGACCTGAATGTAGTCGACGTTGGCGGTCGTGGTGATTTCGCCAGCCAGCACCACCAGACCGGTGTTGCAAAGGGTTTCCGCGGCCACGCGGGCGTACTTGTCCTGGGCAAGGATGGCGTCCAGGACGGCGTCCGAAATCTGGTCAGCGACTTTGTCGGGATGGCCTTCGGAGACGGATTCCGAAGTAAAGAGGAAATCGTTCGACACGATCTAGTTTCTCCAGGTTGGCTTTTCGGCTATTGCGTGCCACCTTCGGAAACGATGCGGCGACGCTTTAGCGGTATTTAGGCTGCTCCGGTAGAGCGGCATCGCCCCGCAAGTTGTCAGTTAACTCGGCGATGGCAGGTATTATACCGCCCTGCCGCTTCCGTTGCAGGCCGCTAATTCTTCAAATAACGGCAGGAAACGGGCGTATCTCAGAAATCCCTGACTGCTTTTGCGGTTATTACGCTTTACTTTCGGCTTTACCGGCTTCGTCTCGCCCGCACCGACATGACCTTTCTGTTCTGGCTCATCTCCCGCCTGCCACTGCGCGTGCTGCACGCCGCCGGCGGTGCATTGGGGCTGCTCGTGGCGCGTCTGCCCGGCCGCTATGGGCGGCGTCTGGCCGAGAATTTTCGCCATGCCTACCCGCAGGCCACCGACGCCATGATTGCTGAGTCGGCGCGCCACACGGGGCGCCTGATCATGGAGATGCCGTACTTCTGGAGCCGCAAGGCGATCACCGTACGCACGGACGATTTCGCTACGTTATGGTCGGAAACGGCCCGGCTCGGCGCGGCCGGCAACGGCGTGATCGTGCTGACCCCTCACCTGGGCTGCTTCGAGGTATTGCCGCAGGCCTACGCCCGGCAACAGCGCGTGACCTGCCTGTTCAAGCCGCCCCACCAGCCCTGGCTGCGCGATTTCGTCGAGCACATGCGCACCCGCCCCAACATGGCCATGGCGCCTGCCACGCCGCGCGGGGTGCGTATGCTGGTCAAGGCACTCAAGCGCGGCGAGACCATCGGCATCCTGCCCGACCAGGTTCCAAGCGGCGGAGAGGGCACCTGGGCGCCGTTCTATGGCAAGCCCGCCTATTCGATGACACTGGTGCATCGGCTGCAGCAACTGACGGGGGCACCGATCGTGATGGTCTTTGCCGAACGCCTGCCGCGCGGCGCCGGCTACCGCGGGCACCTGCGCGTCCTGTGCGGCGGCGGCATGCTGCCGGAAGACCCGGCCGCAGCGTCGGCTGTCATCAATGCAACGATCGAAGAGTTGATCCACATCGACCCGACGCAATATTTGTGGGGATATAACCGCTACAAACATCCGGCCGGGGCCGGGCTGCCACCGGATATGGCCCCCGCCATGCCGGCGGTCACCAACAACGAGAATCAATGAGCCGCATCCTTACCTGGCTCGGCATCGGCTTGCTGACGGTGCTGGGCAAACTCCCCTACGCCTTTGTGGCGCGCTTTGGCGAGGCCCTGGGCAGCATCCTCTATCTTGTGCCAAACCCGCGCCGCGAGGTGGTGCGCGCCAACCTGCGCCTGTGCTTTCCGGAGCGGTCCGACGCCGAGATCGAGGCCATGGCGCGCGAGACCTATCGGAAGGTGTTCCGCAGCTTTGCCGAAGGCGGCATCTTCTGGACCTGCGGCGAAGCCAAGATGCGCCGCCTGGTGCAGATCAAGGACCATGGCAACCTGCCGGCGCTGGACGGCACGCCGCATATCCTGGTGACGCTGCACCTGTCGGGCCTGGAAGCGGGTGCCATCCGCCTGACCATGCACCTGCGCGACACCGTGGGCCGCTCTGGCGCGTCGCTGTACACCGTGCAGAAGAACAGGCTGTTCGACGATTTCCTGAAGGTGGCGCGCGGCCGTTTTGGCGCCAACATGATCTCGCGCAACGACAGCGTGCGTAACATTCTGCGGGTTTTGAAGAAGGGCGAGGCACTGCAGCTGATTTCCGACATGGATTTCGGCGAGCGCGACTCGGAATTCGTGCCGTTCTTCGGCGTGCAGGCGCTGACGCTGACGTCGGTGTCGCGCCTGGCGCGGCTTGCCGGCGCCCGCGTGGTGCCGATCTACACCGAGCAGTTGCCCGACTACCAGGGCTACGTGCTGCACCTGCTGCCGCCGTGGGAGGATTACCCCGGAGAAAGTGTCACGGACGACACCCGGCGCATGAACGCGTTCTTCGAAGAGGCGATCCGTCCGCGCATCGCCGACTATTACTGGGTGCACAAACGCTTCAAGCACCGGCCGCCCGGCGAACCGGACATCTACTGATTACAATCGGCACCATGAAACTCCAGTTCACCAAGATGCACGGCGCCGGCAACGATTTCATCGTGCTGGACGGCATTCACCAGAAGCTCGACCTGACCGACGCGCAATGGCGCGCCCTGGCCAGCCGCCATTTCGGCATCGGCGCCGACCAGATCCTGATCGTCGAGAAATCGGCACGCGATGACGTCGACTTCCGCTATCGCATCTTCAATGCGGACGGCGGCGAGGTGGAGCACTGCGGCAACGGCGCCCGCTGCTTCGTGCGCTTTGTCACCGACAAGGGCATGACCGACAAGCGGTCCGTGCGCGTGGAAGTCATGAACGGTGTCATCACCCTGACGCTGCAGGACGACGGCCAGGTCACGGTGGACATGGGCGCGCCCGAATTGACGCCGGCCCGCGTGCCCTTCATCGCCGACGGCCTGCCCACGCGCACCGAGGGCGACGACACGCTGTACGGCCTGGAAGTCAACGGCCGCACCGAGTGGATTTCGGCCGTATCGATGGGCAACCCGCACGCGGTGCAGGTGGTGGACGATGTCGAGCAGTTTCCGGTGCTGCAGGACGGCCCCGTGATCGAGCATCACAAGTCGTTCCCGAACCGCGTCAATGCCGGCTTCATGGCCATCGCCGATCGCCACACGATCCACCTGCGCGTCTTCGAGCGTGGCGCGGGCGAGACCCTGGCCTGCGGCACCGGCGCCTGCGCCGCCGTGGTGGCCGGCATTCGCCGTGGCCTGCTCGATTCGCCTGTCAAGGTGCATACGCACGGCGGCGACCTCAGCATTGCCTGGCAGGGTGTGGGTCAGCCGGTGCAGATGACCGGTCCGGCGACGACCGTGTTCGAAGGGTCTATTGACCTGGCGACGCTCCCTGCCTGACCATAAGGGCTCGCCCCCGCGCCTGGCGGGGGCCGTGTGGAACGCGGGACGACACCGGTCCCGCCACCGGAGAGCCCATGAGCCTGGACGATTTCCGCATCACCACGGGCAAGCAGTTCAAACTTGCCGCCTTCGACGCCGCCAGCAAGCCGCTGTCCACCGGCAACAAGACTTCCGATAACGCCCATCTGGCCGAACTGAGCGGCCAGCTCGATGCCGTGCAGGACATCTTCTACGCCGAGCACAAGCACAAGCTGCTGATCGTGCTGCAGGGCATGGACACCAGCGGCAAGGACGGCACTGTCCGATCGGTCTTCCGCAGCTTCGATCCGCTGGGCGTGCGCGTCGCCAGCTTCAAGGCGCCCACCCCCGAGGAACTGGCGCGCGACTACCTGTGGCGCGTGCATGCCCAGGTGCCGCGCAAGGGCGAAATCGTGATCTTCAACCGCAGCCACTACGAAGACGTGCTTATTACGCGCGTGCACGGCTGGATCGACGAAGCCGAATGCAAACGGCGCTACCGGCAGATCCGCGAATTCGAACAGATGCTGGTGGAGACGGGCACGACCATCGTCAAGTGCTTCCTGCATATATCCAAGGGCGAGCAGAAGCAGCGGCTCGAGGAACGGATCGCCGATCCGCAGAAGCACTGGAAGTTCGACATGCAGGACCTGGCCGAACGCAAGTTCTGGAAGGAATACCAGCAGGCCTACGAAGACGCCATCGCGGCCACGGCGGCGCCCGAGGCGCCCTGGTATATCGTGCCGGCCGACTCGAAGAGCCATCGCAACCTGATGGTGGCGGAGATCCTGCGGGCCACCTTCGACAAGCTGCGGCCCGATTACCCGCCTCCCAAGCCGGAGCTGGCCAAGGTCGTGGTCGAGTAAGCGGAAGGGCCCGCGTCATTGCGGCCCCGCCGTCAGCCGCGGTCAGCCCCCGTCAGCCGCCATCAGCCGTCCCCGTTGCCGCGATGCACGTCGTGCGTGACGAACGGGCGTTCGGGTCCGGGCATGGCCAGCCAGTGCGGATGCTTGAGCGTGTCACGGATATCGTCGAGCCCACTGGACCAGTGCTCGTGCATCGTCAAAACGCCAAACTGGTAATCCTTGGCGCTGCCTTCGAAGCTCTTGTCGCGATAGATCAGCTGGATCACGTTGCGGCGCGCGTCGCAGGCGTGCTCGGCGGCACGCTTGTACCACGCGTCTTGGCGCTTTGATGGCGGCACCAGCGCCATCAGTTCGCTCAGCATGCGGCGATAGTTCTGCTGTTCGCGCATGGCGTCGGTGATGGCGCGCGTGCGGCTCGAATACTGGATGTCCTTCTGGCGCTCGGCCACGTCCAGCAGGTTATGCGGCAGCTTGCCGCGCGCGCTCCACAGGTCCACCTGGAAGATCAGTGCGTCGCGCCGTGGCTGGGCCGTCAGCACTTCCTGCAGCGGGGTGTTCGATACCAGCCCGCCATCCCAGTAATACTCGCCATCGATTTCGATGGCCGGAAAGCCGGGCGGCAGCGCGCCCGATGCCATGAAATGCTCCGCGCGCAGCGTCATGCGAGTGTTGTCGAAGTACGCGAAATTGCCGGTGCGCACATTGACCGCCCCCACCGACACGCGCATTTCCTTCGGCCTGTTGATCCGGTCGAAGTCGACAAACCGCTCCAACGTGGCCTTGAGTGGCGCAGTGTCGTAATAGCTGGCGCTGCCCGGATCGTCGAAGCGCGACCAGAGATCGGCGATATTGCGCGGCGAGAAAAAGCCGCGCTGGCCTTCCAGCAGTGCGCGCGTGGCGTTGATCCCGTCGAACCAGATGCGCATGGGCTCCGGCCACATCGGCGCGGCCTCCGTCAGCAGGTCCAGCGGCAGGCCGGGCAGCCACGGCTGGGCGCAGATGTATTCCCAGAACGCCCGCAGTTGCGCGACCCGCGTTTCGGGCGGGTTGCCGGCGATGACCGCTGCGTTCAGGGCGCCAATCGAAATCCCGGCGATCCAGTTCGGATGAATGCCGCCTTCGGCCAGCCCCTGGTAGACGCCGGCCTGGTAGGAACCAAGCGCCCCGCCCCCCTGCAGCACCAGCGCGCGGATGGCGTAGGCTTCATGGGCCGGGCCCGCGTGCGGCGGCGCGTCCGGCGCGCAATGTTCGCGCGGCAGCGCCTTGCGGCGGTTTGCGGGCCGTTTGGCCTTGGACGGTGTGGCGGCATCGGCCGCCGAATCCTGGGGCGGCGCGCCCTGTTCGCCAATCTCGCGCTGGATCGCTTCCTGGTTCTGCCGCCGCTTTTCCGCCACGCCCCTGCTCCCCTGAAAATGAAAACGGCCCCAGGCGGGGCCGTGTGCAACACAACTGTCAGACGCCGTACTTCTGACGATAGGCAGCAACCGCGTCGCGAGAGTTCCCGAGCGCCGGATCCTGCGAGGCATCCAGATAGGCCAGCAAGTCCTTCAGCGACGCGATGGCGATCACCGGCACGCCGTATTCGCGCTGCACGTCCTGCACGGCCGAATGGGTGCCGATGTTGTCGGCGGTGCCGCTCTTTTCCATGCGGTCCAGCGCGATCAGCACGGCGGCCGGCTCGGCGCCGGCGGCGCGGATCATCTGCATCGACTCGCGCACCGAGGTACCGGCGGAGATCACGTCATCGACGATCACCACCTTGCCCTGCAGCTTGGCGCCCACCAGCGTGCCGCCTTCGCCATGGTCCTTGGCTTCCTTGCGGTTGTACGCAAACCCGACATCGCGGCCCATGCCGGCCAGCGCGACGGCCGTCGCCGACGCCAGCGTGATGCCCTTGTAGGCTGGCCCGAACAGCACGTCGAACTGCAGACCCGAGTTGATCAGGGTCTTCGCGTAGAATTGCGCCACCTGGCCCAGCATCGCACCCTGGTTGAACAGGCCTGCGTTGAAGAAATACGGCGACTTGCGGCCAGCCTTGGTCACGAACTCGCCAAAAGACAGCACGCCTGCATCCAGTGCAAAGCGGATAAAGGTCTGGCTCAGGTCGGCCGGCGTCGTCTGCTGCGTCATCTTTTCTCTCTGAATTCAAAATTTCCCGAGATGTTACGGATTATCAGCGCCAACCTCAACGGCATCCGTTCGGCCCACAAGAAGGGCTTCTTCGAGTGGATGGGCAAGCAGAACGCCGACATGGTCTGCGTCCAGGAACTCAAGGCGCAGCAAGCCGACATGACCGAGGCGTTTCTGGCGCCACACGGCTATCACGGTTTTTTCCACTACGCCGAAAAGAAGGGCTATAGCGGCGTGGGCCTGTACACACGCCACCAGCCCGAACGCGTGGTCACGGGGTTCGGCTGTGCCGAATTCGACGCCGAGGGGCGTTACGTGGAAGTGCAGTATCCGCACCTTGCTGTCATTTCGGTCTATGTGCCGTCCGGATCGAGCGGCGAAGAGCGCCAGGCGGCCAAGTTCCGCTTCATGGAAGCGTTCCTGCCCCACCTGCTGCAACTGAAGGCCACCGGCCGCGAAATCGTCCTGTGCGGTGACGTGAACATCGCCCACAAGGAAATCGACATCAAGAACTGGAAGGGCAACCTCAAGAACTCCGGTTTCCTGCCCGAGGAACGCGCGTGGATCGGCGCCCTGTTCGACACCCACGGCTACGTCGACGTGTTCCGCCAGCTCGACCGGCGCCCCGAGCAGTACACCTGGTGGAGCAACCGCGGCCAGGCCTACGCCAAGAACGTCGGGTGGCGCATCGATTACCACCTGACCACCGCCAGGATTGCCGCCACGGCCAAAGCCTGCGCCATCTACAAGGACGAGAAGTTCAGCGACCACGCGCCGCTGTCGATCGACTACGACTTTCCGTTGTGATGGGGCGCCCTGGCGCCAAGGCTGGGGCGGCTGACAGTTTCCGATCTCAGATGGATCGGATTTCGTCGAGCAGGTTCGGGTGGCGGTCGAGCAGTTTCAGAAGCTTGACCAGGGCCAGCGGCGGCTTGGTGCGGCCGGTCTCGTAACGCGAAAACGCGTTCACACCGCCGCCGAAGATTTCGCCGGCCTCCTTCTGGTCCAGATGCAGCTTCTAGTTGGTTATTTTTCACCAGCCCGGAACGCTGCCCCGCCAACACGCCTCTTTTGGCGTAAACCCTGCGTCCGGCAGTCAATCTCGCTACAATGCAGGTTCTCCGCCCCCAAGGACAGGAGACTCTTCGCATTTTTCATAGTGAGTCCGCCATGGTTTTCAAAGTGTTCGTCGATGGTCAGGAAGGCACCACCGGTCTCCGGTTGCTTGACTATCTCTCGGGTCGCTCCGATGTGGAGCTGTTGCGCATTGCCGATGACAAGCGCAAGGACCCGCAGGAGCGAGCACGCTTCCTGAATGCCTCGGACGTCTCTTTCCTGTGCCTGCCCGATGTGGCTTCGCGCGAAGCCGTGTCGCTGGTCACCAATCCGAACACGTGCGTGATCGACGCCAGCACGGCGTTCCGCACCACCGACAGCTGGGCCTATGGCCTGCCCGAACTGACCCGGGGCCAGCGCGAGAAGATTCGCGCCAGCAACCGCATCGCCGTGCCGGGCTGCCACGCCAGCGCCTTCGTGCTGGCCGTGCGTCCGCTGGTGGAAGCGGGGCTGATGCCGGCCGATTACCCGATCTCGGCGTTCTCGCTGACCGGCTACAGCGGCGGTGGCAAGTCGATGATTGCCGAGTTCGAAGCCGGCGGTAACCCGAAGCTGAACAGCCCGCGTCCGTACGCGCTGGGACTGGCGCACAAGCACCTGCCGGAAATGCGCGTGCAGGCCGGCCTGGCCCAGGCGCCGATTTTCAACCCGATCGTCGGCAACTTCCTGAAGGGCCTGTCGGTGACGGTGCCGGTGTATCCGTCGCTGCTGCGCACGCAGGCCAATGCCGAAGCCATCCTCGACATCTACCGCAAGCACTACGAGGGCGAGCAGTTTGTCCGCGTGCATCCGTACAACAGCGACGACAACCTGGACCACGGTTTCTTCGACGTCCAGGCCAGCAACGACACCAACCGGGTGGACCTGTTCGTGTTCGGTAACGAAGAGCGCCTGAACCTGGTGGCCCGTCTGGACAACCTGGGCAAGGGTGCGGCGGGCGCGGCGGTACAGTGCATGAACGTGCGAATCGGCGCGGACGAAGCCAGCGGCCTGAAGGCCTGAAGGCTTGAAGGCTTGAAGGCCGCACGCGAGCGCGTGAGGCACAAAAAAACCGGCTCCGTGGAGCCGGTTTTTTCATGGGGCGCCTGGCTGGCGGCAGGCTTGGATCAGCCCCCCACCTTGACCAGCGTGGCCTTGAGCGCGACGCCGATATAGGCCGCGCCCTTGGCGCACACATAAGTTTTGTCGCTCGACGTCTCGTCGTCCTTCCAGTTGCTGCGGATCTCCATCAAGGCGTTGTTGCCCGTGCTGCTGGCCCGTTGCTGCAATTCCTGCAGCGCCTCGACGAACACGGTCTGGCACAGTTCGGCATCGGTCGGCACAGGCGTGTCCTGCACCCGGCTCACAGGCCGGCGCACGCGCTTCACCGTCTTGAACAACACCGGATTCTGTGCGCCGTCGAGCCTGTTGAAGCCCCACGACATCTGGATGCCCGGGTCGATCCGGGTCGCCGCCGTGGGCGACTTCAAGGCGGCATCGATTGGCATGTTCATGAGTTGGTCGGCCGCGCTGGCGGCGCCCGATGCCAGTAAGGCGGTTGCGACGAGGGCACTGCGCAATGTCTTGTTCATGGGGCCTCTCCCTGGTTGAGTCGATCCTCGGCATCGGCGGCGCCACGCGCCTCGAACGCCACCCGGATGATGCTACCCGATCCGCCGCTGCACGAATCAGATTGAAGTGTTTACTTTTTTAGTGGCCGCCGCTGGTCTTCGTCGCCAGCGTCCACCGGCGCGCCGGCCAGGCCAGCCATGTTGGCCTGATGCGGCGCCAGCTTGTCCATCGGCATGTTCATGGTCTTCGCGTAGATCGGCAGCACCTCTTGCATGTGCGCCTCCAGCACCGCGATGCGGCTGCGGCCCGACGGATGGGTCGACGAGAATTCGTCGCCCGCCTGCAGGAACTTGCCCATCTTCTGCCACAGCGTGATGGCCGCGCGCGGGTCGTAGCCGGCGCGGGCGGCGATGTCCATGCCGATCAGGTCGGCCTCGGTCTCTTCCAGCCGCGAGAACCGCAGCGACAACATCTTGGCGTTGGACCCGATGTCCATGTTGCCCAGGTTGCCGAAGCCGGTCAGCTGCGACACCACGTTGGCCCCCAGATTCGAGATTTCAGCCTGCGCCGCGCGCTGGCGCGCGTGCTCTTCCAGCGCATGGGCAATCTCGTGGCCCATCACCACGGCCACTTCGTCGTCGGTCAGCTTCAGTTCGTCGAGCAGCCCCGTATAGACGGCCATCTTGCCGCCGGGCATGCAGAAGGCATTGATCTGCCTGGCGCGGATGACGTTGATTTCCCACGGCCAGCGGCCTGCGCGCGGGTTCCAGAGCACGGTCTGCGGCAGCAGCCGGATGCCGATCTCGCGCAGGCGCTGCACCTCCGGATCGGCGTCGTCCAGCAGCGTATGTTTGGCGATGGCTTCCTGCTTGACCTGTTCATACTCGCGGGCGGCCTGCTGGTCGATGACTTCCATCGGCACGATCTCGCGCACCTTCGAATAGCGCCGCTCCACGCGCACGCCATCGTCGGGGGCTGCCACCAGCGCCACCTCCTGGGCCACCACGGGCAGCGCCGGTGCCAGCGCCACGGCGGCCAGGATGACGCGCAGGCAGGACTGACGCATGGTCTCGGGCATGATGGGATTCACGGCGGGGCTCGATGCGAAATAAGTCGTGACGGGTTCGGGGGCAGCGCGAACGGGTGATGCAATAATACACGCCAGCCTTGGCGCCACCCCATCATGAATTTCCAGACCTATCTCGACATCTTCCGCAACCGCCGCATCGGCGCCATGCTGACGCTCGGCTTTGCCTCCGGCCTGCCGCTGGCACTGACTTCGGGCACGCTGCAGGCCTGGATGACCGTGGAAGGGCTCGACATCAAGACGATCGGCTTCTTCTCGCTGGTGGGCCAGGCCTATATCTTCAAGTTCCTGTGGGCCCCGCTGATGGACCGCTACACGCCGCCGATGCTGGGACGGCGGCGCGGCTGGCTGCTGGTGACCCAGCTGGCGCTGGTGGGCAGCATCGCGGCGATGGCCTTCTGCCCGCCGCACCAGGCGCTGTGGGCGCTGGCGGCACTGGCCACGCTGGTGGCCTTCCTGTCCGCGTCCCAGGACATCGTGTTCGATGCCTACAGTACCGACGTGCTGCGGCCCGCCGAACGCGGGGCGGGCGCGGCAGTCAAGGTGCTGGGCTATCGGCTGGCCATGCTGGTGTCGGGCGGCCTGGCGCTCTACCTGGCCGACCGCGTGCTGGGCTGGTCGAACATGTACCTGCTGATGGCCGCGCTGATGAGCGTGGGCCTGCTTACGCTGATGTGGGCGCCCGAACCGGACACCCCGGCGCGCGCGCCCAGATCGCTGGAAGAGGCGGTACTCGGCCCGCTGCGCGACTTCTTCGGCCGCCAGGGCGCCTGGTGGCTGCTGCTGCTGATCGTGCTGTACAAGCTCGGCGATGCTTTCGCGGGCAGCCTGTCGACCACCTTCCTGATCCGGGGGCTGGGCTTCGACCCCGGCGAGGTCGGCATCGTCAACAAGACGCTGGGCCTGGCGGCCACGATCATCGGCGCGCTGTTCGGCGGATCGCTGATGGTGCGGCTGGGGCTGTATCGGTCGCTGATGCTGTTCGGCGTGCTGCAGGGGGTGTCGAACCTGGGCTACTGGGTCCTGGCGGTGACGCCGCCGCACCTGTGGACCATGGCCGCGACCATCGCGGTGGAGAACATCTGCGGCGGCATGGGCACCGCGGCCTTCGTGGCGCTGCTGATGACGCTGTGCAACCGCTCGTTCTCGGCCACGCAGTACGCGCTGCTGTCGGCGCTGGCGTCGATCGGCCGCGTCTACGTGGGCCCGACCTCGGGCTACATGGTCGAGGCGTGGGGCTGGGCGCCGTTCTACCTCGGTACCGTCATCGCGGCCGTGCCCGGCGTGGCGCTGCTCTGGGGCATGCGCAACACCGTCCACCGCTACGAAGCCCAGGCGCGCGAGCCGGCAGAGGCGGCGGCGGCCCGGCCCGCATAGTTCAAGGCGCCGGGCCCGTCCGGCCATGGCGCACAGGGGCAGGCCCCGGACTTACTCCTTGTAGTAGACGATCTGGTGCGAGGTGGCGAGCAACGCGCCATCGGGGCTCCAGATCTCGGCGGTCTGGTCGAAGAAGCCCTGCCGGAACACGCGCGCCTGGGCGCTGCCCAGCACGTGGCGGTCGCCCAGCGCGGCCAGCGTGGCCGCATCGGCGTGGAAATACGTGGTCAGCGATACCGTGCCGGCCGGTACAAAGCCCGCGCGCTTGAGGAAGATGCGCGGATAGAACGCGTCGCACCAGGCCGCCACGGAAGCATAGTCGGGCGTGCGCGCCGGTTCGTCGCGGATCCAGAATTGCGTCAGGCTGTCGGGATTCTCCGTGCCCGGCGCGGCCGCGGGCTTGGCGCCCCGCACCGCGCGCATGTCATAGCTGTTAATCCATTTCACGGGTGCGAAGCCACCCATTTTCGGCAATGTCTGGGCGGCGGGCACGTCCGGCATCGCCGCTTCGCCACAATTCCATGTTTCGCGGCGCACCGCGAACACGGCGCTGCCGGTGGTGGTGACTTCGCCGTTCTGCAGCACTTCCAGATGCCAGTGCTGGGTCGACCGGTTGGTCCGCGCCGGGCGGGCGACGATCTCGAACGCCCCTTCCGCGATCGGGCCGGCAAAATTGACGGTCAGCGCGCTGGGGTCGCCCAGCCGCTCGGGATGGATCAGCGCCGCCTGCAGCATCGCTGCCGCCGTGGCGCCGCCGAACGGCCCGATCATGTTCCAGTAGGCCTGGCTGGTATGTCCCCGGAAGCGGTGTTCGCCGGCCGGTTCCAGTTGCAGGGCGTGATCGAGCGGATGCAGGGGCGATTGCGTCATGGCGGTGGATGCAGAAAAAAAGTACGGTCGTTCGGTAACGACGTACGGTATGCCCGCCGGAAGCTTGCGTCAAGCTAGGGACGCTTCAATTCCGCCCTGCAGCGCGCTGGGCGGAATCGGGGAAGGCCCATGTCAGGTGGCCGCCACCCGGTACACCGCCAGGCTGCCGCGCCAGTTGACGCCCCAGTTCACGGTCACGCCTTCGTGCATCACCACGCGGTCCAGCACGCGCAGGCCCACCTTGGGCGCCAGTTCCTCGAAATCGCGGATCGTCAGCACGCGCACGTTCGGCGTGTTGTACCACTGGTACGGCAGGGCCTCCGACACCGGCATGCGGCCCTGGAACACCGACAGCCGGTGCGGCCAGTAGCCGAAGTTCGGGAACGACACGATGCACTCGCGGCCCACGCGCAGCGTGTCGCGCAGCACCTGCGCCGTGTTGTGGATGGTCTGCAGCGTCTGCGACAGGATCACCGTGTCGAAGCTCTTGTCCTCGAACAGCGCCAGGCCGCCCTCCAGGTTCTGCTGGATCACGTTGACACCCTTCTGGGCGCAGGCCAGCACCTCTTCGTCACGGATCTCGATGCCGTAGGCCTTCACGTCCAGCTCGTCCTGCAGCACGCGCAGCAGGCTGCCATCGCCGCAGCCGGCGTCGAGCACGGTGGAGTTCGGCTCCACCCAGCGGGCAATCGCGCGAAAGTCGGGGCGCAGCGCGAGGATATTGGGATTGGCGGCGTTCATGCACCGATCTCCTCGGCAATGCGTTCGTAGTAGGCGCGCATCAGGTTGTGATAGCGCGGATCTTCCAGCAGGAAGGCGTCGTGGCCATGCGGCGCGTCGATCTCGGCGTACGACACCTGCCGCTTGTTGTCGAGCAGCGCCTTGACGATCTCGCGGCTGCGGTTCGGCGCGAAACGCCAGTCCGTGCTGAAGCTGACCACCAGGAACTTGGAGTGCGTCTGGGCCATGGTCTTGGTCAGGTCGCCCTGGAAGGCCAGCGCCGGGTCGAAATAGTCCAGCGCGCGCGTGATCAGCAGGTAGGTATTCGCGTCGAAGTACTCGGCGAACTTGTCGCCCTGGTAGCGCAGGTAGCTTTCCACCTGGAATTCGACGTCGAACGAGAACTGGATGTCCTCGGCCTTCAGCGTCCGGCCGAATTTCTCGGCCATGTCCTCGTCGGACAGGTACGTGATATGGCCGATCATGCGCGCCACGCGCAGCCCGCGCTTGGGCTTCACGTTGTGCGCGTAGTAGTTGCCGCCGTGGAAATCGGGGTCGGACAGGATGGCGCTGCGCGCCACCTCGTTGAACGCGATGTTCTGCGCCGACAGCTTCGGCGTGGAGGCCACCACGATGCAGTGGCGCAGGCGGTCCGGGTACATCAGGCTCCAGGCCAGCGCCTGCATGCCCCCCAGGCTGCCGCCCATCACCGCCGCGAACTGATCGATGCCGAAGTGGTCGGCCACGCGCGCCTGCGCGTTGACCCAGTCCTCGACCGTCACCACCGGGAACAGCGCGCCGTAGGGGGCGCCGGTGGCCGGGTTGGCGCTCATCGGCCCCGTCGAGCCGAAGCACGACCCGAGGTTGTTCACGCCGATGACGAAGAAGCGGTTGGTATCGAGCGGCTTGCCGGGGCCCACCATGTTGTCCCACCAGCCGATATCGCGCGGGTTGTCGGCGGCGATGCCGGCCACGTGGTGCGAGGCGTTCAGGGCGTGGCACACCAGCACGGCATTGCTGCGCGAGGCGTTGAGCGTGCCGTAGGTCTCGACCATCAGGTCATAGCCGGCGATCTGGCTGCCGTTGCGCAGCTTCAGCGGTTCGGCGAAATGCAGGCGCTGGGGCGTGACGACGCCGACGGAATCGGTCGGCACATCGAGCACACCAGCGGGAGGAGCGACATCGGTCATGGAGCAGGCCCGCGTCAAGTCAGCAGGCGAAAAAAAACCCGACCGGCCAATGCGTAGGGTTCGCAGCCAAGTCGGGCTTTTCGCGGGATTCCGCGTGTCGGTGCTGGAGCGTGGATGATCCATCCGCGAGGCACCGACCCAACCTCTTTAGCCGCATTTATATTGGCAACCGGAGCATTTTCCCCGGGTGCCGCGCGCCCGCAAGCCAGTCATCAAATCGGCGCGACCCGCACATTATAGTGCAAAGCGCCGGCCGCACGCATGACCGCTTGCCGGCGCGCGGCATTTACCCCAGCAGCACGCGCAGCTGCGCGTCGATGTTGTCGCTCGGCAGCTTGCGGAACCCGCTGCGGGCGTAGCGGTGCCAGTGGCCCTGCACCGTGGCGGTAATCAGCGCCACGCGCCCCGGAATATCGGCGTCGGCCGGAAACGCGGCCTGCGTGACTGCCACCTTCAGGCACTGGCGCAGCGATGCCTCGATGCGGTCCACCATCTGGTTGATGCGTTCCTGCAGGCGCTCGTGCTCGCCCACCAGAGCCTCGCCGGTCAGCACGCGCGTCATGCCCGGGTTCTTTTCGGCAAACGTCAGCAGCATGCGCACGATGGCCTGCACTTGGCGCAGGCCGTGTTCTTCCTGCGTGGTGATCTGGTTGATCAGGCCGAACACCGTCTGCTCGATAAAGCCGATCAGGCCTTCGAACATCTGCGCCTTGCTGGCGAAGTGGCGATACAGGGCCGCCTCGGACACCGACAGCCTGGCGGCCAGCGCGGCCGTCGTGATCTTTTCCCCGCGCGGGTGCTCGAGCATGCCGGCCAGCGTCTGCAGGATCTGGATGCGGCGTTCGCCCGGGCGTGGTCGCTTGCGCGCCGGGGTCTCCGGCTCGATAGCCGATGGGGCGACTGGCATGAGAGCCTCTGCCTCGCGAGCGATGGTTTGCGTCATGACCCGATTCTCCGCTTTTGTCGTAGGAGTTGATGCATCAATTGTACTTTTATGTCCACATATCCCGGGCGATTCACCACGCGGGCACGCATTCTGGGGGCGTGATCGGCCTGCATCTGTGGCGCCGTTGCCGCAGTCCGGGCACTTGACTCGCCGTCCAGGCCGGCCGACGGGTCCTGGCTCTCGGCCGCGACCAGCGTCACCGAACGCTCCTGGGCCGTGTGGCCCACATGCTGGCGATCCTCGGCCGACAGCATCGAGCGCGTGGCGGCATCGCGCGCGGCGCCAGCCTGGGCCGGCACCCCATGGGGCCGCGACGGCGCCAGCGTGCGCAGGAAGCCGGTGACCCACGCCGTGCGGATGCCCATGGCCGCATAGTGCTTCAGGTGCGACACGGTGTCCTCCACCAGCACCACGCGGCGCGGCGCCACGCCAATCTGCGTCAGCAGCCGGCGCAGCATGCGCCGGTCGGGCTTGGGCCGCAGATGGCCATGCACCCACATGTCCTCGATCGCCACCACGCGCTCGAAGCAGCGGTCGATCCCGGCCACCGCCATCACCGCCATCGCGTAGTCGCGCGGCGCGTTGGTCACCAGGATCTTGCGGCCCGGCAACCGGCGCAGCGCGGCCACCAGCCCGCGGCGCACGCGCACCATGTCCGCCAGTTCGGGGAAGTCATGCGCGGCACGCAGGAAATCCGCCGGGTCCACCTGGTGATGGCGGATCATGCCGAGCAGGGTGGCGCCGTAACGCTGCCAGTAGTCCACGCGCACGCGGCTGGCCGTGGCCTCGTCGCTGCCCAGTACCCGTGCCACGTAGGCGGTCATCAACCGGTTGATGGCCGGAAAGATCGCATGCGAGGCATCGTGCAGCGTGTTGTCGAGGTCGAACAGCCACACCGTATCGCCGGAGGCATTTCCTGCCGGGTCGCGCAGCAGATGCCGGCGCGGACGGTGGACGGAAGCCTGTCCGGACGTAAGACGGCGTGCGCGATCCCTGCCGCGACGCTGGGTGGGCTGACGGATAAACACGCCTGGATTGTGAACCTGAATGGAGAGGAAGACCGGGAACCCGCACCGGGCGGGCTCCCTGACGGACGCGCTCAGTGCGAGCGGATCATCGTGCCGAAGGCCTGTTCGGTCAGGATTTCCAGCAGCAGCGAATGTTCGATGCGGCCGTCGATGATGTGGACCGAATGCACGCCGCTCTTGGCGGCATCCAGCGCCGACGAGATCTTCGGCAGCATGCCGCCCGAAATCGTGCCGTCGGCGAACAGTTCCTCGATCTCGCGCGCCGACAGGTCGGTCAGCAGGTTGCCCTTCTTGTCCATCACGCCCGGGATGTTCGTCATCATGACGAGCTTCTCGGCCTTCAGGATCTCGGCCATCTTGCCAGCCACCACGTCGGCGTTGATGTTGTACGCCTGGCCATCGTCGGAAAAGCCGATCGGCGAGATCACCGGGATGAACGCGTCGTCCTGCAGCGCCTTGACCACGGCCGGGTTGATCGCCTCGATATCGCCAACGTAGCCGATATCGATGAAGGTGCCCGGGTTCTCGCGGTCGGGCATCTGCAGGCGCTTGGCGCGGATCAGGCCGCCGTCCTTGCCGGTCAGGCCCACGGCCTGGCCACCGTACTGGTTGATCAGCATGACGATGTCCTGCTGCACTTCGCCGCCGAGCACCCATTCCACCACTTCCATGGTTTCCTCGTCGGTGACGCGCATGCCCTGGATGAATGTGCCGACCTTGCCGACCTTCTTCAGCGCCTCGTCGATCTGCGGACCGCCGCCGTGCACCACCACCGGGTTCATGCCCACGAGCTTCAGCAGGATCACGTCGCGCGCAAAGCCGTGCTTGAGCTTTTCCTCGGTCATCGCATTGCCGCCGTACTTGACCACAATGGTCTTGCCGTGGAACTTGCGGATGTAGGGGAGCGCCTCGGCAAGGATTTCGGCCTTGAGAGAGGGGGCGATGGCCGCTACCGACGTGGTGGCAGGCCCAGGATTGTCAGCGTTCATGGCTTCGGACATTCCGTGTGATCTGGAGCAGGTATCATGACGAACCGTCCGCCTGACAAGGCGGTACGGGGCGGGCCGGCATTGCGGGCAGGCGCCGATTCTACAAGAAACCGGCGGCGGCATTGCAATCGCGGCAATGCAACAAGGATACAACGCCATGACCGACCCCTCGACGATACAGACCGGCCGGCTGCGCCCCGTGGAACATTGCAGCGCCTGCGGGGCGGCCTTCGTCTGCGGGTATGCCGCGGGGCTGCCGGAATGCTGGTGCGCCAGCCTGCCGCTGCTGCCGGCGCGCCAGATCGTGCCGGGCCGGCATTGCCTGTGTCCCGACTGCCTGAAACGTCGTCAGGCCGAGACACCGCCCGCTTCATCATGAAAATTTTCGCTCCTGCGTTCGGCGAATGACAAAACGGACGCGGTCCGGTTTAACATTCGCGACATGAATAGCCTACGCGGAATCGATCTCAACCTGCTGGTGGTGCTGGAAGCACTGCTGGCCGAACGCCATATCTCGCGCGCCGCGCTGCGGCTGCAGCTGAGCCAGCCGGCCGTGAGCCATTCGCTGGCGCGGCTGCGGCAGTTGCTGGACGACCCGCTGCTGGTGCGAGGCCAGGGCGGACTGGTGTTGACGCCGCGCGCCCACGAGCTGACCGGCCCGCTGGCCGAGGCGCTGGCGCAGGTGCGCATCCTGCTGGGGCCGGGCGGCTTCCAGCCGGCCACGGCCCGGCGCACGTTCCGCCTGGCGATGTCCGACTATGGCGCCCTGGTGGTGTTGCCCCGCCTGCTGCGCGCCCTGCGCCGGGCGGCGCCCAATATCGACCTGGTGGTGACGCAGTCCAGCCGCGAGACCATGACCGCGCAGATCGCCGACGGCGAGCTGGACGTGGCGCTGGCCGCGTTCTCGTTCGAGCCCGAGGGCGTGCGTACGGCGGTGCTGTTCGATGACGATTTCGCCTGCGCGGTGGATGCAGCCACGGTGCGCGACACCGGCCGGCTCGACCACGTGGCCTACCTGGCGCGCTCGCATGTGCTGGTGACGGCCGCCACCGAGCGCGGCGAGGCCATCGACGCCGCCGTGACGCGGCTGGGCGGCCGGCGCAAGATTGCCTGCGCGGTGCCGCACTGGAGCGTGGCGCCGGGGCTGATCGTCGGCACCAACATGGTCCTGACCACGGCCCGGCGCAGCCTGGAAGCCCTGGCCGACCCGCGCCTGGCCATCTTCGAGGCGCCGTTTACGATCCCGGGCTTCAGCTACAGCATGATCTGGCCCGAAAAGGCCGAGGCCGATCCCGGCCATACCTGGCTGCGCGAACGCGTGCGCGAGGCCGCCACGTCAGCCGACGCGGACGCCGAAGCCGCCGCCATCAGCCTGCGCGGCTGACCCGGCGGGCCAGACCCGGCGCCGCCGGCCCGGGCCGGTCAGTGCTCGGGGTCCCGGTCAGTGCTTGTGGTCCATGTGGCCGGCGTGGCCACCCGACTGGGCCGACGCGGTCACGTCGCGCACCTCGGCCTTGACGGTCTGTTCCGTCACCTTGCCGTTCTGCTCGATCTTCAGCGTGATGGGCACCGTATCGCCGGCCTTGAGCTGCTGCTTCAGGCCCATCAGCATCACGTGGTAGCCACCCGGCTTGAGCTGCACGTCCTGCATCTTCGGCAGGTCCAGCGCCTGGATCTGGCGCATCCGCATCACGTTGTTGTCCATCTTCATTTCGTGCAGCTCGGCCGTGGCCACCGGCGACGACACGCCCACCAGCTTTGCCGCGTCGTGCGCGTGCAGCGTCATGAACGCGCCGGAAGCGGTCTGGGCTGGCACCGTGCCGCGCACCCAGGCGTCGCTGACGTCGACCTGCGCCATGGCGTGGGCGCTGGCCAGCAGGCCGGCCAGGCCAAGGGTGACGATGGAAGCGGCACGCGCCGCACGGATTTTGGCTTGCATGGGAAACATCTCCACGATTCGGATCGAAGACGACGATATTGGGGGCGACCATTAGACCATGGCTGGGCGGACCCTGCCGTCGCCCGGTCCGCCGCCCGGTAACCCGACAGTCTGGCAGCCCCGCCCACGGCCCAGAATGCGGCACGGTGTCGCATGACGGGCAACCCGCCGCAGCATTGCTACACTCGCGCCATGCACGCCTCGATCGACCTGTCCCCCACGCCGCTGCCGGCCATCTTCGGCATGCCGGCGCAACGCCATAGCCTGGTCAGCCTGCGCCGCCTGTGCTGGCTGCGCTGGGCCCTGCTGGCCGGCCAGGCCATGCTGCTGGTGTCGTGCGAATCGGTGGCCGGCATCATGCTGCCGTACAAGCCGCTGCTGTTCCTGTTCACGGTCCAGGCCGCGTTCAACCTGTATTCGGTGGCGCGGCTGCGCTGGCACGCCACACGCGGCTCCATGCCCGGCGACGGCGAGCTGATGGTGCAGATGATGGTGGACCTGACCGCGCTGTCGGCCATCCTGTTCTATACGGGGGGCGCCACCAACCCATTCGTGTCGTTCTACCTGCCCGGGCTGGCCATTGCGGCGGCCATCCTGCCGTGGCGGCTGGTGGTGGTGCTGGCGGTCTACGCGCTGTCCTGCTATTCGCTGCTGCTGCTCGAATACCTGCCGCTGCACCTGCACAACCCCGACAACGCGGTGAACTATCACCTGGCCGGGATGTGGCTGAACTTCGTGGCCAGTGCCGTGATGATCGCGTTCTTCGTGGCGCGGCTGTCGAACGTGCTGCGCCAGCGCGACGCCCAGCTCAACCATGCGCGCGAACTGCTGCTGCGCGAGGCGCGCGTCGAGGCGCTCAACGACCAGGCCGCCGCCGTGGCGCATGAAATCGGCACGCCGCTGGCCACGCTGGCCGTGATCGCCGGCGAATTGCGCGCCGATGCCGAGGATGCCCGGCGCGGCGCTACCGCCGTGGCCGGCTACCTGCCCGATTTGCGCACGATGGAGCAGCAGCTCGAACTGTGCCGATCGATCCTGGCGCGGCTGCGCGAGGACCACGAGACGCTGGCCCCGCAGCGCATCGACGCCTGGATCGCTTCGTTTGTGGAACGCTGGCAGTTGCGCCATCCGCAGGCCAGCCTGCAGGCCGACGTGCTGCCCGATGCCGCGGCGCAGGCCGTGGATACGGCGCGCGTGAGCCAGATCCTGACCATCGTGCTGGACAACGCCGCGCGCAGCCAGTACGGCGAGGGCGGCGGCACCCGTCAGGCCCCGCCGCTGGCGCTGACCGTATCGGTGGACGACGACGCGCTGGTCTGGCGCGTGACCGACCACGGCAGCGGCATTGCGCCCGCGCTGCGCGCGCAGCTGGGCGAAGCGCCGGTGGCCAGCAGTCACGGCGGCCAGGGCATCGGCCTGTATCTGGCGCAAAGCGCCGCCCGCCAGCTTGGGGGCGGGCTGGCATGGCTCGACAACCCCGCGGGCGGCACGGTGACAGAGCTGCGCCTGCCGCTGGCCGGCGCGGCCGCAAACCCGCTCTCCCTGCAATCCGATTTCCAACCGTAATGACCGACGCACCTGCCGACGCACTGGCCGCCGTACCTGCACCCGACGCCACGCCCTTCCTCGTGATCGATGACGACGAGGTGTTTTCCGGCACGCTGGCCCGTGCGCTGACGCGCCGCGGCTATGCCGTGCAGGTGGCGCACAACGGCGGCAGCGCGCTGGCCCTGGCCGCGAAAACGCCGTTCGCCTATGTCACGCTGGATCTGCATCTGGGTCCGCCGCCGGAGGCCAGCGGCACCGCGCCGGCCGAATCGGGGCTGCATCTGGTGGCGCCGCTGCGCCAGGCGCTGCCCGACGCGCGCATCCTGGTGCTGACGGGCTACGCGAGCATTGCCACGGCCGTGGCAGCGGTCAAACAGGGGGCCGACGAATACCTGGCCAAGCCGGCCAACGTCGATTCGATCCTGACCGCGCTGATGGCGGGCGTGTCGGAAGAGGCGGCCGAGGCCGCGCTGGAAGAACCGGTGCCGCTGTCGGTGGCCCGGCTCGAATGGGAGCACATCCAGCGGGTGCTGACCGAGCATGGCGGCAATATCTCCGCCACGGCGCGGGCGCTGAACATGCATCGACGCACGCTGCAGCGCAAGCTGGGCAAGCGGCCGGTGTCGCGCTGATTCCGGCTGAACTGACTTCCCGGCCTGGCGCGCGGTGTTACAGGCGCAGTTGCACGTAGTCCCAGCCCAGGTCGTCGTCCGACGCATCGGCCATGCGCACGGCATCGCTGGCGTGGCGGTCGGCCAGCGTCACCAGCGCGCCCGAGGCCATGGCCGTGGCGGCCACGACCGCACTGCGCTCGGTCTGGTCCGCGGCCCTGGCCACGTTGGCGGCAGGCACCGCCGCCGCATGGGCGTTGGTCATCACGCCGGGGCGGATGCAGAGGAATACGGTGGCGGCGGTAATGGCAGCCACGACGCCCGTGGCGGCCATGGCCACCCGGCGCTTGCGCACGCGGTTGCGCTTGAAGAAGGTGGTACGCATGGCTGACTCCCTTTTAGGTGTTTGCGCAGGATGCGGTGGCTCCCGCATCGGTCCCATCGACCAGGACGGTGACAGACAAGGTGCGCAAGGGTCGCATTTTCTTCAGGATCGGCGCCAGTGTGCTTACCAATGCTTACGCGGGTTACGGGTGCGACAACGGGCGGGCCGCCGTTGAAACACCGCTGACTTGAAACGGGCCACGCGCGACCGCCTGCCGCGCTGCGGCACCACGTCGCACGCCGGCGCCCGGTGCGCAAAGTTAGACTGATGCACTTTGTCACATTCTCGGACGACTCCCGCTCCATGACCCCGCGCCTCCTCGCTGCCGCCCTGCCCTCCGCCCTGTCCCTGGCCCTGCTTGTCGCCGCGCCGCTGGCCTCTGCCCATATCGTCTTCGAACAGAAGCAGGCGCCCGCCGGCAGCTACTTCAAGGGCGTGCTGATGGTGGGCCATGGCTGCAATGGCAGCGCCACGAAGTCGGTCACGGTGACCATCCCCGAAGGCGTGCAGGGTGCGCATCCGCAGCCGAAGCCGGGCTGGCAACTCGACGTCCAGCGCGCGAAGCTGACCAGGCCCTATGCCTCGCATGGCAAGACGGTCGAGGACGATGTGCGCACCATCCGCTGGTATGGCAACACGCTGGCCGACCAGCATTTCGACGAGTTCCGCCTGCTGATGAAGCTGCCCGAGCAAGGCGGCAAGCTGTACTTCCCGGTGGTGCAGGAGTGCGAGAACGGCAAGTCGGAATGGACCCAGGTTCCGGCCGAAGGCCAGAACCCGCGCGAGCTGAAGTCGCCCGCGCCGGCGCTTGAGGTGATCCCGGTCGATGCCCATGCCGGGCACGCCGGCCACGCGCACTGAGCGGGGCGGCTCGGCCTTGCGCAGGCAAAAAAAGAGCCGGACGGTGCAGACTGTCCGGCTCTTCTGTTTTGCGGCGAAGCGCCGCGCGTTACAGCACGTAGCGCGACAGGTCCTCGTTGCCCGCCAGGTCGCCCAGGCGTTCATCCACATACGCGGCGTCGATCGTCACGGTGTTGCCCGACGACTTCGTGGCGTGGAACGACAGGTCTTCGAGCAGACGCTCCATCACCGTGTAGAGGCGGCGCGCGCCAATATTCTCGACCTTCTCGTTGACCGAGAACGCGATCTCGGCCAGGCGGCGGATGCCGTCCGGCGCGAACTGCAGGTCGACCTCCTCGGTCTTCAGCAGCGCCTGGTACTGCTTGGTCAGGCTGGCGTCGGTCTGCGTCAGGATGGCCTCGAAGTCCTGCACCGACAGTGATTCCAGTTCCACGCGGATCGGGAAGCGGCCCTGCAGTTCGGGGATCAGGTCGCTCGGCTTGGACAGATGGAACGCGCCCGACGCGATGAACAGGATGTGGTCGGTCTTGATCATCCCGTACTTCGTGTTGACGGTGGTGCCTTCCACCAGCGGCAGCAGGTCGCGCTGCACGCCCTGGCGCGACACCTCGCCGCCGCCCACGTCGCTGCGGCTGGCGATCTTGTCGATCTCGTCCAGGAACACGATGCCGTTCTGCTCGACGTTGGCGATGGCCTTGTGCTTGAGCTCTTCCTCGTTCAGCAGCTTGGCGGCCTCTTCGTCGATCAGCAGCCTGAATGCTTCCCTGACCTTCATCTTGCGGCGCGCCTTCTTGCCCTGGCCCAGCCCGGCAAACATCGTGCGGATCTGCTCGGTCATGTCTTCCATGCCCGGCGGCCCCATGATGTCCATGTTCGGCATGCCGGCGGCCACTTCCAGCTCGATGTCCTTGTCGTCGAGTTCGCCCTGGCGCAGCTTCTTGCGGAATACCTGGCGCGTGTTGGAGTCCTTGTCCTCCTGCTGCTGGAAGCCGATGTCGCGCGGCGGCGGCAGCAGCACGTCCAGCAGGCGGTCCTCGGCGGCGTCCTCGGCCTTGGTGCGCACCTTCTTCATTTCCGATTCGCGCGTCTGCTTGACGGCCATTTCGGCCAGGTCGCGCACGATCGTATCGACGTCGCGGCCCACATAGCCCACCTCGGTGAACTTGGTGGCCTCGATCTTGATGAATGGCGCGTCGGCCAGCTTGGCCAGGCGGCGCGCGATCTCGGTCTTGCCCACGCCCGTGGGTCCGATCATCAGGATGTTCTTGGGCGTGATTTCCTGGCGCAGCGGCTCTTCCACCTGCTGGCGGCGCCAGCGGTTGCGCAGCGCCACGGCCACGGCCTTCTTGGCCTTGTTCTGGCCGATGATGTGCTTGTCGAGTTCGGAAACGATTTCCGACGGGGTCATGGTTTGCGACATGGGAATCCGTTGGGGCGCGTCAGTCGATGGTCTCGATGACGAAGTTGGTGTTCGTATAGATGCAGAGTTCGCCGGCGATGGTCAGGGCCTTTTCGACCACGTCCTTCGGCGACAGCTCGGTGTTCTCGACCAGCGCCTTGGCGGCCGATTGCGCATACGCGCCGCCCGAACCGATGGCCGCGATGCCGCCTTCGGGGTCGAGCACGTCGCCGTTGCCGGTGATGACCAGCGTGGTGTCGCGGTCCGCCGTGATCAGCATGGCCTCCAGGCGGCGCAGCGCGCGGTCCGAACGCCAGTCCTTGGCCAGGTCCACTGCCGCGCGGGTCAGGTTGCCCTGGTATTTCTCCAGCTTCGCCTCGAAGCGGTCGAGCAGCGAGAAGGCATCGGCCGTGCTGCCGGCAAACCCGACCAGCACCTTGCCGTTATAAATGCGCCGGACCTTGCGGGCCGTTCCCTTCATCACGATATTGCCGAGCGTGACCTGGCCGTCACCGCCCAGTGCGACCTGATTGCCGCGGCGGACGCTGACGATGGTGGTGCCGTGATACTGTTCCATGGTGCCTTTGCGTGAGAGGTGTTCTGCGGCTAGGTGGCGCCACATGACCGTCTTTCAAGAGGCGGCTATGCCGGCAACGATCTTCCAATATAGGAAATCGCCGATCCGGACGTCGGATCGGACCCGACCGGCGCCGGCAGCACATCGCGCCGCGGCAGGTACCCGCAAATGGAAAAAAGGCCACGCATGGCGTGGCCTTTTCGGCACCGGGAGGAATTCCCCGGGGGCAATCGGCTGATCGGTCAGCAGATCAGTCAGCGTACACGCCGGCCTTCTTGATCACCGGCGTCCACTTGTTGATTTCCGACGTCAGGAACGTGCGCAGCGAATCCGGCGTGGCGCGCTGGGCCGGTACGGCCTCGGCACCCAGTTCCGCCATCTTGGCGCGGAAGGTCGGGTCTTGCACCGACTTCTGCAGCGCGGCGGACAGCTTGTCGATGATCGGCTTCGGCGTGCCCTTCGGCGCGTACATGGCGTGCCAGATCTTCACTTCCACGCCCGGCATGCCCTGTTCGGCGGCGGTCGGGATGTCCTTGAACGCTTCCACGCGGCGCGACTGCATCGCGGCGTACGGCTTCAGCGCGCCCGCCTTCAGCTGGCCGGCGATGTTGGTGGTCTGGTCGCACATCAGGTTGACCTGGCCGCCGAGGATATCGGTCAGCGCCGGGGCGGTACCCTTGTACGGCACGGTGGTCAGTTCTGTCTGGAGCGCGCTCTGGAACAGCAGGCCGCACAGGTGCGAGGCCGAGCCGATGCCGGCGTTGGCCAGCGACAGCTTGCTGGCATTGGCCTTGATGTACGGCACCAGGTCCTTGAATGTGGCAGGCGGCAGTTGCTTGTTGCCCACCATCACCATCGGCACGTCGGCCACTTCACCGACCATCTCGAAATCCTTCAGCGGATCGAAGCCCAGGTTGCGGTACAGCGCCGGCGCCGTGGACATGCCGATATGGTGGATCAGGATCGTGTAGCCATCGCCCTTGGCCTGCGCCACCTTCTTGGCGCCGATGGTGCCGCCGGCACCGCCCAGGTTTTCGATCACGATGGTCGTGCCCAGATGCTTGGACATGATCATCGTCAGTTCGCGCGCCACCTTGTCGGTCGGGCCGCCCGCGGCAAACGGCACCACCGCCTGCACCGGCTTGCCGCCCGGGTATTCCTGCGCCTGCGCTCCCGTGAAGGCACCCACGCCGGCAACGGCCAGCGCGGCTGCAATATTCAATGCAACTCGTTTCATTACGTCTCTCCTGTTCCCTCTTGGATTCCCCGTTCCAACGCTGTGGGTGCCGCCGGGCTTCGTCGTGGTTCGCGACCCCCGCACGCGTCGATCCATATCGGAAAAACGCGCTGACCATCGGCACGATGTATGGATTCCATGCAGCGTCCAGCCCCGCCGACAGGCGGAGCCGGAGGTGGATGTTAGCAATCGCGAACAAGCACCAGATATAGGGGCTAACCCGCGAGAAAGTGGCGTTTCTTACGAGAATGTAATGAAACTGAGGATGTCTTCGCGCAGCGGCTCGGGCGCTTCTTCGGGCAGGTAGTGACCGCACGGCAGCGTGCCGCCCGTGACGTTTGTGCCCACTTCCTGCCAGAGTTGCAACGGCTCGAAGCAGCGGGCCACCACACCGTGCTCGCCCCACAGCACGCGCACCGGCATCTGCAGCTTGCGGCCGGCGTCGCGGTCCGCGCGATCGTGATCGAGGTCGATGGTGGCGGCGGCGCGATAGTCCTCGCACATGGCATGCACGCGCGCCGGTTCGCGCATCGCGGCAACGTAGGCGGCCATGGCATCGGGCACGAACGGGCTCGGCCCCGCGCCCGGATGCCGCAGCCCCAGCAGCCGTTCGATCAGGAACGCGGGCTCGGCATTGATCAGCGTTTCGGGAAACGGCGCCGGCTGGATCAGGAAGAACCAGTGCCAGTAGGCGACGGCGAATGCCATGTCGGTGGCCTCGTACATGGCCAGCGTCGGCGCGATGTCCAGCAGCATCAACTGGCTGACCGCGTCGGGATGATCCATGCAGAGCCGATGCGCCACGCGGGCACCGCGATCATGGGCGCACAGCGCAAAGCGCCGGTAGCCAAGCTGGCGCATCACCTCGACCTGGTCCTGCGCCATCGCGCGCTTGCTGTAGACATCGTGGGTGGCGCTGCCCGGCGGCGCGCTGCTGCTGCCGTAGCCGCGCAGGTCGGTGGCGATGACGGTGAAGCGGTCGGCCAGCGCCGGCGCCACCTTGTGCCAGATCAGATGGCTCTGCGGGAATCCGTGCAACAGCAGCAGTGGCGGCCCCGACCCGCCCCGGACGCCCCCTATCTCGACGTCGCCCACCTTCAGGCGAAACCACTCGAAATTGGGAAACAGCAACGCGCTGGCGTCGTTCTGCATGACAAGGTCTCCGGGTTGTGGTCTGGCCTGCCTGCCGATCATAGGCTTTTTTCCGCGGACCAGAGGTTGCCCGGACACCGCCCAAAGACTTCCGATGCGCCCCCCGGACGCCGCCCGGCTGCCTCCCGCCCTGGCCAAAAACCCTGTTTGTGCAACTGAATTGCAACTCGCCGGGGCCTATGGTTAAATCGTCGGCATGAACCGCCCCACCCCTCATCCGCCCGCCACGCCCGCGCCCGCGCCCGACGACGCCAGCGCAGGCGCCGGCCGCCTTGACGCGGCGCAAGCGCGCCTGCGCCAACTTGGCGCACGTGTGACGCAACCGCGCGTGGCCATCCTGGCGTGCCTGATCGACGCCCAGGCGGCGCTGACGCACCAGGAAGTGATCGACCGCCTGCCGGCCGATGGCGACGTGGACCGAGTGACGGTGTACCGGGTGCTGGACTGGCTGGTGGACCAGGGCCTGGCGCAGAAGCGCGCCGGCAACGACCGCGTCTTCCGTTTCACGCTGCTGGAGCACGAGGCGGCGCGCGCCGAAGTGCATCGCCAGCACAGCCACTTCCATTGCACGCGCTGCGACCGCACGTTCTGCCTGGAATCGGCCGGAAAGTCCGTGGCGCCGAAGGTCCCCAGCGGATTCGCGGTCGATCACGTGGAACTGACGGTCAATGGGGTCTGCGCGGAATGCGGCAAGGTTCGCGCGGAGCCCGGCGGCCATGCCGATCACTGAATAGATATTAGATACGGGCGACCTCTCGATCCCGGCTTTCCTCGGAGCAGAACAATATGTCCAAACTGATTCCGGTCACGATCCTGACCGGCTTCCTAGGCAGCGGCAAGACCACGCTGCTCAAGCGCATCCTCAACGAGCAGCACGGCATGAAGATCGCCGTGATCGAAAACGAATTCGGCGAGGAGAACATCGACAACGAGATCCTGGTGCAGGACGGCCGCGAGCAGATCGTGCAGATGAGCAATGGCTGCATCTGCTGCACGATCCGGGGCGACCTGGTGCAGGCGCTGTCCGACCTGGTCACCCAGCGCGACGAAGGCAAGCTCGACTTTGACCGCGTGGTGATCGAGACCACCGGCGTGGCCAATCCGGGCCCGGTGGCGCAGACCTTCTTCATGGACGAGGAAATCGCCTCGCGCTACCTGCTGGACGCCGTGATCACGCTGGTCGATGCCAAGCACGGCAACCTGCAGCTGGACAAGCAGGAAGAGGCCCAGCGCCAGGTGGGCTTTGCCGACGCGATCTTCATCACGAAGTCCGACCTGGTCGACGCGGCCGCCATCGACGACCTGCGCCACCGCCTGAAGCACATGAACCCGCGCGCGCCGATCCGCACGGCCAATTTTGGCGAAACGCCGATCGACACGATTTTCGACCTGCGCGGCTTCAATCTGAACGAGAAGCTGGAGATCGACCCGGAATTCCTGCACGCCGACGCGCACGACCATGACCACGAGCATGGCGAGCACTGCGGCACCGACTGCGGCCACGACCACGATCACGGCCACGACCACGATCACGGCCACGACCACGATCACGGCCATGGCCATGGCCATGGCCCCGCGCACGACCACCATCATCACCATCACCACACCGACCGCATCGCGTCGTTCGTCTTCCGCAGCGACAAGCCGTTCCACTACGGCAAGCTGGAGGAATTCCTGTCGGCCATCCTGTCGGTCTACGGCGAGAAGCTGCTGCGCTACAAGGGCGTGCTCTATATGGAAGGCGTGGACCGCAAGGTGGTGTTCCAGGGCGTGCACCAGCTGATGGGCAGTGACGTGGGCGCCAAGTGGGAAGACGAAACCCCGGGCACCAAGATGGTGTTCATCGGCGTGGACCTGCCGCGCGACGCCATCCTGAAGGGCCTGGCCGCCTGCCTGGCCTGACTTTCCCCCGGGCGCGCCGCCAGGTGCGCCCGCCGCCGCTTGGGCGGCCGGGCGCCGGGCCATCCCCGGCAGCGCCCGCTACCCTCCCCTTGGGTGGGAATATCGGGAAAACTCCTGTCTCTTGTCGGTCTTTCTCCCATATCTCCGAAAAATTTGTTCAAGTACAATAGGCCGGATTTGATACGGGCGGCGCACCTCTGGGCGTAGCCGGTATTTGCAGGGCGGCGGTCGTCGTCAGCATGAGGCACAGCCGCCAGCAGGCGCGGTCGTTGGCTTCGTGCGGAGACCGCCCTCCGCGTGGGGACCAACGATCGATGCGCCGTCACTCTTCGACGCGTTGAGAGAGGTGTCCCCATGACAGCCGCAACAAAGACCAAGGAAAGCCGCAGCAAGACAGGTACCGCTGCGGCGGAGACGCTCAAGGCGCCGCCCGAAAAGGCGACGCCAGCTCCCCGCGGCAGTACGGCGCACGCCGATGCGGGCGAGGCCAAGGGAGGCACGCGAAGCAGCAAGACTGCAGCCAGCCAGAGTGAAACAGCCGCTCCGCGCAAGCGGGCGGCCACTGCACCCGAGCGGACGAAGACGCCGCCGGTCGCATCAACAAGAGAATCAGCAGGAACCATGAGCAGCAACAAACTTCTGACTGAAGCTGAAATCCTGAAGATGAGCGACAAGGATTACATGAACGAGGCGCAGCTCGCCTTCTTCAAGAATCGCCTTGAGCAGCTTCGCGACGAGATCCTCAAGAATGCGGACCAGACCACGGAACACCTGCGCGAGACGGTCATCGTGCCGGATCCGGCGGACCGCGCGACGATCGAAGAAGAACACGCACTCGAACTGCGCACGCGCGACCGTGAGCGCAAGCTGCTGAAGAAGGTGGAGCAGTCGCTGCAGCGCATCGAGTCCGGCGACTACGGCTGGTGCGAGGAAACCGGCGAGCCGATCGGCGTGCCGCGCCTGCTGGCCCGCCCGACCGCCACGCTGTCGCTGGAAGCCCAGCAGCGCCGCGAACTGCGCCAGAAGCTGTTCGGCGACTGATCGTCTCCGGCGGTCACCCGCGCGGCTGACCCGCTCCGACGCCCAACGGCCCGGTCTTCCGGGCCGTTTTGCTTTGCGCGCCCGCATCGTGCCGATTGCAATTGCCTTTGTGGCGTCACGGCTACGGCACTACCATTGCGGAATACCACCAGCCTGTTGCCGCAGCCGGCTTTCTGCTACAGTCGCAACTTTGTTGCAATAACAACGTCCTTTCGTCATGGCCGCTCGCCTGCCCGTCACCGTGTTGTCCGGATTTACCGGCGCCGGCAAGACCACCGTGCTGCATCAACTGATGTCGCAGCCCGGGGTACGCCTGGCCGTGGTCGACAGCCGTGCCGACCTGCTGGCCGAAGTGGACCGGCTGGCCCACACGGGCCAGTACGATTTCGCCGTGATCGAGGCCGATCCGACCGACGAACCGCTCGGTATCGCCGAAGGCTTCGCGTTCGAGGACGCCCACGGCGAGCAGTCGCCCGGCGTGGCGCACCTGGACACGCTGGTGACCGTGGTCGATGCCAGCCGCTTCCTGACCGACTATCACGACGCCGACTTCCTGTCGGCGCGCGGGCTGGCCGCCCACGATGACGACGACCGCACGGTGGTGGACGTACTGATCGACCAGATCGAAGTCTGCGACGTCATCGTCATCAACAAGATCGATCTGGTCGACGCCGGCCAGCTGGGCCGCCTGCACGTGGTGCTGCGCGCGCTGAACCCTCGCGCCAGCATTGTCGATGCCAGCCATGGCAACGTGCCAGCCGCCCAGGTCCTGGGCACCGGCCGCTTCGACATGGAAGCCACGCCCAACGCGGCCGGATGGCAGGCGGCGCTGCAGAACGATGCGGTGCCCGATGCCGCCGGCATTGCCACGCTGGTGTACCGCCGCCGGCGCCCGTTCCATCCGCAGCGGTTTGCCGACCTGATCCACACCGAATGGATGCGTGAGCACGGCGACGTGCTGCGTTCCAAGGGCCTGTTCTGGCTGGCCAGCCGCATGGACATTGCCGGCGACTGGAGCCAGGCCGGCGGTGTCTGCCGCCCTGGCGCGGCCGGTGCGTGGTGGGCCGCGATCGATGCCGAGGAATGGCCGGCCGAGGGCCTGGCCCGCGCCGCCATCGAGGCCGATCTGCTCGAAGACGGCCTGCCCGCCGCCTATGGCGATCGCCGCCAGGAACTGGTGCTGATCGGCGCCGACCTGGACGCGCCCGCGCTGGAAGCTCGCCTGGACACCTGCCTGCTGACCGACGACGAAATGGCGGCCGGCCCCGAGGCCTGGGCGGCGTATCCCGATCCGTTCCCGGATTGGGGCGATGCGTTCGACGACGATCACGATCATGGCCACGACCACGGTCACGATCATGACCATGAGCATGGCGACGGGCCGTGCGACTGCGGGCATGCGCACTGAGTTCCCGCTCCTCTCTCGCTGGCGCGCGCGTGGCATCGGCTTCTGGCCGGCGCTGTGCCTGGTTGCGTGCCTGCTGCTGGCGCAGCACGTGGGCCTGGTCCACCGCGTGGTGCACGGCGGGCTGCTGAACGCCCCGCAGGCCGCCGCACAGCTGCAATCCACCGATTCCACCGATGCCATGGATGGCGCCGCCGACGCGGGCCATGCCGAACCGTTTTCGCTGAAAATCGGCCTCCACTCGTGCGTGCTGTTCGACGGCGCCACGCTGGCCGACACCCACTTTGGCAGCTTCGTGCTGCCGTCGCTCGCCTTCGGCAAGCCGGTCAAGCCGGCCAACCTGGCCTACCGCTGGCCTGATCTGCCCGCGGCCCACGCCTTCCAGTCCCGCGCCCCGCCGGCCGCGTTCGCATTCGCCTGACTTGCAGCCGCGTGTGCGGGGTGACACCCCGCGCCCGCGCACGCCTGACCGGGCGCGCCCCGCATTGCCGTGGCCGCGCCCGCCCATACCGAATTCGAATCGCGAGCCATGTACTCGAACTCCAACCGTACTCTGGCGGTGCGCCGCACCCCGCTGGCGGCACTTGCCGCATTGATCACCGCGGGCCTGTCCTCGCACGCCATCGCCCAGGCCGCCGCTCCGGCCGGCCCCGAGGCCGCACCGGCCGCACCGGCCGCTGCCGCACAACAACCTGCCGCGCAGCCCGCCACCCCGACACTGAAGGAAGTGGTGGTCACCGCCAACCCGCTCGGCAGCGACCTGAACGACATGGTCGCCCCGGTGTCCACGCTGGGCGGCGACGCGCTGGCCGTGCGCCAGGCCAGCACGCTCGGCGAAACGCTGAACAGCATGCCGGGTGTCACATCGAGCTACTTCGGCCCGAACGCCAGCCGGCCGATCATCCGGGGCCTGGACGGCGACCGCATCAAGGTGCTGCAGAACGGCGGCTCGACGCTGGACGCCTCCACGCTGTCCTATGACCACGCGGTGCCCATCGACCCGCTCGTGGCCGAGAAGATCGAAGTGGTGCGTGGCCCGGCCGCGCTGATGTACGGCGGCAACGCCGTGGGAGGCGTGGTCAACGTGATCGACAACCGCATTCCGCGCGATCCGATTACCGGCGTCGGCGGCGCGGCCGACGTCAGCGGCACCATTGGCGGCGACAAGGGCCGCAATGCCAGCGGCCTGCTGGAAGCCGGCAACGGCAAGTTCGCGGTGCACGCCGATGCCTTCGTGCGCCAGACCAGCGACCTGCGGATTCCGGGCTACGCCCGCAGCGGCACGCAGCGCGCCAACCAGCCGCTGCCCGAAGGCGAGAGCGAAGCCTACGGCAAGATCCCGAACACCAACGCCCACCAGGAAGGCGGCTCGATGGGCGGCTCTTACACGTGGGCGGACGGCTTCGTGGGCGCCAACTGGTCGACCTATCGCAACGACTACGGCACGCCGGCCGAAGAACACGCGCGCATCAAGATGCGCCAGGACCGCTTTGCGCTGGAGGGCGAGTCGCGCAACCTGGCCAGTGCCACCAACGGCATCTTCGAATCGGTCAAGGGCAAGTTCAGCTACACCGACTACGAGCACCGCGAGATCGAGGGCGGCGAAACCGGCACGACCTTCAAGAACCACGGCTGGGACGCCCGCCTGGAAGCCACGCACGGCAAGATCGGCAACATGACCGGCGTGATCGGCACGCAGTTCGGCCATACCGACTTCTCTGCCCTGGGCGAAGAGGCGTTCGTGCCGAGCACGACCACCGACAACGCCGCGTTCTTCGTGTTCGAGGAACTGCCGCTGATCCCGTCGGGCGACCTGAAGCTGAACTTCGGTGGCCGCCTGGACCACAGCAAGGTGAAGTCCAGCGCCAACGGCAACGACCGCTTCAGCGATGCCGAGCGCAGCTTCAACGCCGGCAGCGCATCGGCCGGCCTGCTTTACAAGCTCAACCCGGTCTGGACGGTCACCTCGAACCTGTCGTACACCGAACGCGCGCCCACGTTCTACGAGCTGTACGCCAACGGCCCGCACCTGGCCACGGGATCGTTCGAAGTGGGCGACCCGAACGCCGCCAAGGAACGCGCCACGTCGATCGACCTTGGCATGCGCTTCAAGCAGGGCAACCATAGCGGCAGCCTGTCGGGCTACTACAGCCGCTTCCAGAACTACCTGGCGCTGCTGAACACGGGCGGCTATCGCGACGCCGAAGGCAACGTGGTGGCCGCCGGCAGCGACGGCGCGCTGCCCGAACTCCAGTACGCGGGGGTACCCGCCACGCTGTACGGCTTCGAGGCCGAAGGCAAGACGCGCCTGCTGCAGAAGATGCTCACCACCAGCGATTCGCTCGACTTCGAAGCGCGCGCCGACTACGTCCATGGCGAGAACCGCAGCAACGGCCAGCCGCTGCCGCGCCTGTCTCCACTGCGTCTGGGCGGGTCGCTGGTCTACGCCGCCGGCCCGTGGGGCGCCCGCGTCAACGTGGACTGGAATGCGCGCCAGAGCCGTGTGCCGACCGGCGATACGCCGACCGACGCGTACACGATGCTGGGCGTGGCGCTGACCTACAAGATGAAGCTGTCGGGCACGCAGACGCTGTTCTATGTCCGCGGCGACAACCTGACCAACACCGAGGCACGCAGCGCCACGTCGATCCTGCGCGATATCGCGCCACTACCCGGCCGCAGCGTGCGGATCGGGATGCGGACGCAGTTCTGACGGCTGCATTGCGGCGGCTTGGTTTGCGCCCTCTCCCGCATCGCGGGAGAGGGCGCGGCGCTTCACTTGACGGCATGTCGGCAAGCAGGGCCTCGATGCCCTCTCCCCCAACCCCTCTCCCATTGCATGGGAGAGGGGAGCAAACCGGGCAGCTTGCGGATCGGGGTGCGGACGCAATTGCCGCGGCTTGGTTTGCTCCCCTCTCCCGCATCGCGGGAGAGGGGCCGGGGGAGAGGGCGCGGCGCTTCCATTAACGACATGTCGGCAAGCAGAGCCTCGATGCCCTCTCCCCCAACCCCTCTCCCATTACATGGGAGAGGGGAGCAAACCGGCAGTGCGCGAACGCGCCGCTGCCCGGTCGCAGCGTGCGGATCGGGATGCGGGCGCAGTTCTGACGGCGCAATTGCGGCGGCCTGGTTTGCTCCCCTCTCCCGCCAGGCGGGAGAGGGGCCGGGGGAGAGGGCACGGCGCTTCGATTAACGACATGTCGGCAAGCAGGGCCTCGATCCCATTGCATGGGAGAGGGGAGCAAACCGTCAGTGTGCGAACGCCCTACTGGCGCTATCGCCCCATCGAAAATGACTCGGGTACCAGCGAATACACCGCCGCCGGCACGGGCCGCCCGCGCAGGATCAGGCGATTACGGGCGATGCACTCAAACGCGGCACCGATCTTCTCGGCGACGGCGCGGCTTGCGAGGTTGGTCTCGACTGCCACGATCTCCAGCCGCGTGAGCCCTAGCGTGTGAAAGCCGTAGCAGGCCATCATGGACGCCGCGCCCGAAGCCAGCCCCTTGTGCTGCTGGCTTTGGCGGATCCAGTAGCCCAGGTTGCCCGTGTTGTCCTCGCGGCGGATCTGATTGATGGCCACGCCGCCGTAAAGTTCGCGGCCATCGGGCGAGAACACGCCGATGTCGTACGCCGCGCCCTCATCCATCATCATTGCGCACCGATCGAACCACTCGCGCGCATCGTAGATGCTGTAGTCGGCCCGCGCCCACGGCATCCACAGCCCCACCGTCGGCATCGACTCGCGCACCGCCATCACGAACTGGGCCTCGTCGCTGGCCCGGAACGGCCTGAGCTGGAACGCCTGGCTGCGCAGCGGCTGCATGGTCAGTCCCGGTTGGCCACCAGGTTGCCGTCACGCTGCAGCGCGCCCACTTTTTCCAGCGCCAGCAGGGTCTGGTCGAACACCGCTTCCAGCGACTGGCCAGGCGTAAAGCGCGCATGCATGCGCTGCATCAGCGGCGTGGCGGCGAACCAGGCGAACAGCGCGTCGCGCGGCAGTGCCTGGGCTTCCAGCAGCTTGAACTTGGCCAGCACGCGCATCGCGTGCGTGGCGTTGCGCAGCGGATCGGCCCGCAGATAGTCGAGCCGGCTTCGCGCACGGGCCACGGCGCCGGCCACATCGTCGAACAGGCGGCCATGGCCGGGAATCACCAGCCGGACGTCCAGCGTGTCGATCCGCGACAGGACCGCTGCCTGCTCGGCAAACCCACTTTCGCCGTCAAGCTCGGGAAAGATCACGCCAAAGCCGTTTTCCCACAGCGCGTCGCCCGAAATCAGGATGCGCTCGGCCGGCGCGAACAGCATCACCGCGTGCGGGTCGTGCCCCGGTGCGGCGACCACGTGCCAGTCGATGCCGCCCAGCCGCAGCGTGTCGCCGTCGTGCAGCACGTCGTCGAACGTGAAGCGCGCGCACTGCTGGCCCGTGGCGTCGAAGGTCAGCGCATCGGCATCCCAGGCCGAGACCGCCGCGGCCTCGGCGGCAGGGATGGCCGTGCGCGGTTGCCAGCGTTGCTGCAGCGCCGCGTTGCCGCCGCAGTGGTCGGAATGCAGATGGGTGTTGATCACGCGCCGCAGTGGCCTGCCATCGAGCGCGGCTTCCACCAGCGCCACGGTCTGGGCGGCATGGGTGACGTAGCCGCTATCGACCAGCGTGGTGTCCTGCGTGGCATCGTCGATCCACAGCACGTTGTTCGCGGACAGCCAGCCGCGTTCGAAGACGCGCATCGTGGCGGGCAGCCCCAACCGCACCCCCGCGCTTGCCGCGCTCATGCCGCGCTGCCTTCGCAAAGCTGCGGCACGCGCGCCGGCAACAAGGCCCACACGCGGCGGCGTTCTTCGTCATCGGCACCTGACCAGGCGGCGATCTCGGCGATGGTCCGCAGGCAGCCCTCGCAGTAACCGCTGTCGCGGTCCATCTTGCAGATGCTGCGGCACGGTGACGGCACCGGCGACACGATCTGCGCCGCCGCCGCACCGCGCACCAGGTCAGCCAGCAGCCGGCGACGGGCGGGCGTCATGCCTGGGCCTGCGGGCCTTGCGCCACGTCGGCCACTTCGGCGCCGGTCATGGCCTGCAGCTGTTGCGGCGTCAGGTTGAACACCGCATGGGGATGGCCGGCAGCGGCCCACACGCTGTCGTACCGGAACAGGTCGGCGTCCAGCAGCATCACCGGCTTCACCGCATGGCCGATCGGGCAGACGCCGCCAATGGCGTAGCCGGTCTTCTCGCGCACGAACTTCGCGTCGGCCTTGCCCAGCTTGCCCACGCGGGCTTCCACCTTCGATTCGTCCACGCGATTGCTGCCGCTGGCGATCACCAGCACCGGCACATCGTCCTCCACGCGGCGGAAGATAATCGACTTGGCGATCTCCGCCACGGTGCAGCCCAGACCGGCAGCGGCCTCGGCCGAGGTCTTGCCGGTGGCCGGCAGCATCACCACCGGCCGGTCGTGGCCGATGCCGGCCAGCAGGTCCGCCACGCGCTGCGCGGATTCGGGAAGCGTCGGATTTTCGCTCATGCTTGTTGTTCTCCTGGTTCAGACACAGACCGTGGCGTCGGCCGCCGCCGCCCACTTGGTCAGCAGCGCCTTGCCCACGCGCGAGCTGTTGGCCCGGCCGATGGCCTGCGAGATATAGTCGCCGGCCCGCACCACGGCCTCCAGATCGATGCCGGTGTGCAAGCCCATGCCTTGCAGCATGTACAGCACGTCTTCGGTGGCCACGTTGCCGGTGGCGCCCTTGGCATAGGGGCAGCCGCCCAGGCCCGCCACCGATGCGTGGAAGATGGCGATGCCCACTTCCAGGCTGGCCAGGATGTTCGACAGCGCCTGCCCGTAGGTGTCATGGAAATGCCCGGACAGCCGGTCGATCGCGAATTCGGCCGACGCCGCGCGCATCACTTCCTGCACCTTCAGCGGCGTGCCCACGCCGATGGTGTCGGCAATGTCGATCTCGTCGCAGCCCAGCTCGCGCATGCGGCGCACCACATCGACCACGGCATGCACCGGCACCTCGCCCTGGTATGGGCAGCCCAGCGCGCAAGAGATGCTGCCGCGCAGGCGGATGCCCGCCTCCTTGGCGGCGACTGCCACCGGCTCGAAACGCGCGATCGACTCGGCGATCGAGCAGTTGATGTTCTTCTGCGAGAACGCCTCGCTGGCCGCGCCGAAGATCACCACCTCGTCGGCATTGGCCGCTACCGCGCCCTCGAAGCCCTTCATGTTCGGCGTCAGCACCGAATACAGCGTGCCGGGCCGGCGTTCGATGCGGGCCATCACCTCGGCCCCGTCGGCCATCTGCGGCACCCATTTGGGCGACACGAACGACGCGGCCTCGATATTGACGAAGCCGGCGTCGGTCAGCTTGTTGATCAGCGCCACCTTGACGTCGGCTGGCACCATCGCTTTCTCGTTCTGCAGGCCGTCGCGCGGCCCCACTTCGACGATCTTCACGTATTGGGGGATGGTCATGCTTGTCTCCTCGGTCCCTCTGTCCTCTTGTCCTGCCGCCGTGGCGTTCCTGGGCCGGCCGTGGTCTAGTAGCCGCGCTGCAGGTCCACTACGCCGGCAATCGGCTTGCCTTGCGCCAGCAGGCGGATCTTGCCGGCGATCTGCGCGATGCTGTCCTCGCGCAGCGTCAGCGCGGAAATATGCGGCGTGATCGTGATGCGCGGCTCCTGCCAGTACGGATGGTCGGCCGGTAGTGGCTCGGTGCGGAACACATCCAGCGTGGCGCCTGCGATCTGCCCGTCCTGCACCGCCGCCAGCAGGTCGGCTTCCACCAGGTGCTGGCCACGCGCCACGTTGATCACGTAGGCGCCCCTGGCCAGCTTGTACAGCAGGCCGGTGTCGATGATGTTCTCGGTGTCGGGCGTCAGCGGCAGCACGTTGACCAGCACCTTCAGGCCGTTCAGGAACGCCGCCTGGCCGTCCGCGCCATGGAACGACTGCACGCCCTCGACCGTCCTGGCCGACCGGCTCCAGCCGCGCACCGGGAAGCCGAAGCCGGCCAGCGTGCGCGCGATGTGCGAGCCCAGCGTGCCGATGCCCATCACGCCGATCGCGAAATCGGCGCGGCGGTGCGGCTTCAGGAATTTCCACGTGCCGGCCTGTTCCTGCGCGGCGTAGGCGTCGAGCTTGCGGAAGTAGCGCAGCACGGCGGCGGCCACGTATTCGCTCATCTGGGCGGCCATGCCGGCGTCGTCCAGGCGCACGATCGGCACGCCAGCGGGCAGCGCCGCGGGGTCGTTGTCGCGCAGGCGCAGGATGCCGTCCACGCCGGCGCCGAGATTGAAGACGGCCTTCAGGTCCGTGCGGCCGCGCAGCATTTCCAGCGGCGGGCGCCACACCACGGCGTAGTCCGCGCGCTGGCCCTGGCTTTCCTCCCAGGTCACGCATTGCGCTTCGGGCAACACTTCGGCAAAGCCCTCGATCCACGGCGCGTAGCGGCCATCCGGCACGTACAGCTGCAACTTCATCTCGACTCCATCGTTATACGGGTTAGGCCAACGATTATGCGCGCTTTCGGTTTCGCCGTCGGGCGGGTGTGCGATTACCGGCAGGAGGATGCGCGTCCCGGTTCTGCTCCCCTCTCCGATGCGCACGAGACCGGCGGTTTTGCTCCCCTCTCCCATGCAATGGGAGAGGGGTGGGGGGAGAGGGCATCGAGGGTCTGCTTGCCGACTTGTCGACTTTTGCACCGCCGCGCCCTCTCCCCTGGCCCCTCTCCCGCCTGGCGGGAGAGGGGAGCAAGGCAGTCGTGTCTTCCGCCTGCGCGAGGGCAGCAAACCGTCAGGCAGTCGCGTCTTCCGCCTGCGCGAACGCCAGCAGCTGCGCGCCCTCGGTCACCTGTTCGCCCACGCCGTAGAGCACCTCGCTGACCACGCCGTCGGCCGGGGCGGCGATGGTGTGCTCCATCTTCATGGCCTCCATCACCAGCAGCGGTGTGCCGCGCGTGACCTTGCTACCGGGCTCCACCATCACGGCGATGACCTTGCCCGGCATTGGCGCGGTCAGCTTGCCGCCCTCGCCCTCGGCTTCCCCGGCGTGGGACAGCGGATCGAGCCACTCCAGCACCGTATGGCGGCCCGCGTGGAACACGTGGAAGGTGTCGCCCTCCAGGTGCACCTGGCCGTGCGTGCGGCGCGTGCCCAGATCCACGCGGATGTCGTCGGCGTTGAAGGTGTAGGCGAACGGTGCGGCCTGGTCGGCGTAGATCAGCGTGTTGCGGCGCTGATCCGGTATCGCGCGCGCATCGCCCTTGAGTACCACCTCCAGCTTGTGGCCGGCGCCCTCGAAGTACAGCGTGCGCACGTCGCGCGCGTTCAGGCGCCAGCCGCCGGCGTGGGTCCATGGCGAGTGGCGGTCGGCCTCGTCCACGCGGCGCTCGCGCGTCTCGCGTTCGAGCAGCGCCGCCACGGCCAGTGCAATGGCCTCGATGCCGACCGACTTCTGCGGCGGGAACAGCACGGTCTGGTTGCGCTCGATCAGGCCCGTATCGAGATCGGCGGTACGGAAGGCCTCGGACTTGACCAGCCGCTGCAGGAACGCCACGTTGGTGGACAGGCCCACCACGTGATATTGGGCCAGCGCCTGCGCCATGCGCGACAGCGCCTCGTCGCGATCGCGGCCCCAGACGATCAGCTTGGCGATCATCGGGTCGTAGAACGGGCTGATGGTGTCGCCCTCGCGCACGCCGGCGTCGATCCGCACGCCGGCCGGGCCATGGGCGTCGCCGCCGCGCATGAACTGCACGGCCGGCGGTGTGCGCAGGAAGCGCAGCGTGCCCGTCGAAGGCAGGAAGCCCTTGTCCGGGTTCTCGGCGTAGATACGCGCCTCCAGCGCATGGCCGTCGATCTTCAGTTGGTCCTGCGACAGCGGCAGCGGCTCGCCGGCCGCCACGCGCAACTGCCATTCGACGAGATCCTGGCCGGTGATCATCTCGGTAACCGGGTGTTCCACCTGCAGGCGCGTGTTCATCTCCATGAAGTAGAACGAACCGTCCTGGTTGGCGATGAACTCCACGGTGCCGGCGCCCACGTAGCCCACGGCGCGCGCGGCGGCCACGGCGGCATCGCCCATCGCGCGGCGGCGTTCTTCGGTCATGCCGGGGGCCGGCGCTTCTTCGAGCACCTTCTGATGGCGGCGCTGCACCGAGCAGTCGCGCTCGAACAGGTAGACGCAGTTGCCGTGCGTGTCGGCGAACACCTGGATTTCGATATGGCGCGGGCGCGTCAGGTATTTCTCGACCAGCACCTTGTCGTCGCCAAAGCTGGCCGACGCCTCGCGCTTGACCGACGCCAGCGCGGCCTCGAAGCCGTCACCCGCCTCCACCACGCGCATGCCCTTGCCACCGCCGCCGGCGCTGGCCTTGAGCAGCACCGGATAGCCGATGCGGTCGGCCTCGCGCCGCAGCAGCGCCGCATCCTGGTCTTCGCCGTGATAGCCGGGCACCAGCGGCACCGCGGCCTTTTCCATCAGCTGCTTGGCCGCGCTCTTGCTGCCCATCGCATGGATGGCATCCGCTGGCGGGCCGATGAACACCAGCCCGGCCTCGGCGCAGGCGCGCGCGAAGTCCTCGTTCTCCGACAGGAAGCCATAGCCCGGGTGGATGGCCTGGGCGCCGGTCTCCTTCGCCATCTCGATGATGTGGTCCGCGCGCAGGTAGCTGTCGCGCGCGGCCGCACCGCCGATATGCACGGCTTCGTCGCAGAACGCGACGTGACGCGCGTCGGCATCGGCGTCGGAATAGACGGCCACCGTACGAATGCCGAGCCGGCGGCACGTGGCCGCCACACGGCAGGCAATCTCGCCACGGTTGGCGATCAGGATCTTGTTGAACATGGCTCCTCCCTTTGTCTCCGGGTCAAGGCGAGCCAGGCTCCTTCGGATCGGCAGGTTGTACGTCGCTTACCCCGCGTAACCTTCGGTGCGGATATCGAGACGTGCCAGCAGGGCGCGGTCGCGCTCGGCTTGCGGATTGCCGGTCGTCAGCAGCTTCTCGCCATAGAAAATGGAATTGGCGCCGGCCATGAAGCACAGCGCCTGCAACGCTTCGTCCATGGCCTCGCGGCCGGCGGACAGGCGCACCATCGCGCGCGGCATCGTGATGCGTGCCACGGCGATCGTGCGTACGAACTCGAACGGGTCCAGGGCTTCGGTGGCCGCCAGCGGGGTGCCCTCCACCTGCACCAGGTTGTTGATGGGCACCGACTCGGGGTACGGGTCCATGTTGGCCAGCTGCGCGATCAGGCCGGCCCGCGCCTCGCGCGCTTCGCCCATGCCCACGATGCCGCCGCAGCAGACGTTGATGCCCGCATCGCGCACATGGCCGATGGTGTCCAGGCGGTCCTGGTACGTGCGCGTGGTGATGATCTTGCCGTAGAACTCGGGCGACGTATCGAGGTTGTGGTTGTAGTAGTCCAGGCCCGCGTCCTTCAGGCGCTGCGCCTGTTCGGCCTTGAGCATGCCCAGCGTCACGCAGGTTTCCAGGCCCATTGCCTTCACCTCGCGCACCATGTCGATCACGGGCTCCAGATGGCGGTCCTTCGGGCTGCGCCAGGCGGCGCCCATGCAGAACCGCGTGGCGCCGTTGGCCTTGGCTGCCTTGGCAGCATCGAGCACGGCCTCCAGGTCCATCAGCTTCTCGGCCGTCACGCCGGCGTCATGGTGCGCGCTCTGCGGGCAGTAGCCGCAATCTTCCTCGCAGCCGCCGGTCTTGATTGACAGCAGCGTGGACAGCTGGACCGTGTTGGCGTCGAAGTTCTCGCGATGCACCTGCTGCGCACGGAACAGCAGGTCGTTGAACGGCAGCGCAAACAGCGCGGCCACGTCGTCCACGCGCCAGGCGTCGCCCGCCCGGGGCGCGGCGGCGGCGATGTTGCGGGCCGACTGGCGCAGTGCTTCGGCGGAGATGGTGGCGACGGTTTGGGTTTCAGCGATTTGGGTCATGTTCTGGGAATACGTATTCGGTTTCACGATGCGCGGGTCAGGCGTGACGCGGCGCGGCGAGGCTGGACGGTGCAACCGGCGGCATGCTGGCCAGCAGCGGCGCAAGGTCCAGGTGTTGGGCGGCGACGGCCGGCGCCACCTGCCAGGGCAGCTCGCCCAGCATCGGTGCGTCCAGCGCGTCCTGCAGCGTGACGATGTTCTCGGTGAGCAGCAGCATGTCGGGGTCGATGCGGTTGGCGATCCAGCCGGCCAGCTTCAGCCCACGTGCGCGCACCGCCTCGGCGGTCAGCATGGCGTGGCTGAGGCAGCCCAGCCGCACCCCCACCACCAGGATCACGGGCAGGTCCAGCATCACGGCCAGGTCGGCGGTATTCCACCGCACCGCGCCCACGTCCAGCGGCACGACAAAGCCGCCCACGCCCTCCACCACCACCGCATCGGCCTTGGTGCACAGCGAATCGAACGCGGCGCGGATCGGCCCGCGCGTGATGCGCTCGCCTTCCAGCGCGGCGGCCAGGTGCGGCGATGCCGGCGTGCGGAAGAAGAACGGGCACATCTCTTCCTGCGGCACGATTACCGAGCCCGCCGCGCGCAGCTGATCGACATCGTCGTTCTGCCAGCGGTCGTCGAGCCACTCGCCGCCGGCCGCCACAGGCTTCATGCCCACCGTGCTGTAGCCGGCCCCGTACAGGGCGTGCAGCAGCGTGGCGGTGGCGTGGGTCTTGCCCACGCCGGTATCGGTGCCGGTGACGAAGCAGGCAAAGCGTTCAGGCTTGTTGGCGATCATGCGGCCTCCTTGTGCCGGCGCGGCATGGCGCGCGCGATGGCGTCGAGCAGGCGCGTCACGTCGGCGGCCGTATGCGAGGCCGACAGCGTGATGCGCAGCCGTGCCGTGCCGGCCGGCACCGTGGGCGGCCGGATCGCGCCCACGCGGATGCCATCGGCTTCCAGCGCCGCCGACAGCGCCAAGGATGCGGCGTTGTCGCCGACGATCAGCGGCTGGATCGCGGTATCGCTGTGGCCCAGCGTCCAGCCGGCCTGCGCGGCCAGCGTCGCCAGCCCCTGGCGCAATTGCGCGATCAGTCCGGCCAGGTGCGCCCGGCGGCTGCGCCCTTCGTCGCCGGCGATGATTTCCAGGCTGGTCAGCAGCGCGTGCGCCACGGCCGGTGGCGCGGCCGTCGTATAGATGTACGGGCGCGCCGTGTTGACCAGGTGTTCGATGACGGTCTCGTGCGCCGCCACGAAGGCACCGGCCACCCCGGCGGCCTTGCCCAGCGTGCCGATATAGATCAGCCGTTCCGAGCGCAGGCCCAGATGCTCCAGCACGCCGTGGCCGTTGTCGCCCAGCACGCCGAAGCCGTGCGCATCGTCGACGATGATCCAGGCGTCGTGGCGCTCGGCCAGTGCCAGCAGCGCGGCCAGCGGCGCGAGGTCGCCGTCCATGCTGAACACGCTGTCGGTGACGATCAGCTTCAGCTTGCTCTGGCTTGCCTGCAGCAGCGCATCGAGTGCCTGGGTGTCGCCGTGCGGATATCGCTGCACGTCGGCACGGGCCAGCCGCGCGCCATCGATCAGCGACGCATGGTTGAGCGTCTCGCAGAACAGCGTGGCCTCGGCCGTGCCCAGCGACGTCAGCACCGCCAGGTTGGCCATGTAGCCGGTGCAGAAGTACAGCGCCTGCGCCTGCGGGATATAGGGCGCCAGCCAGCGCGCCAGCACGTGTTCCAGCGCGGCGTGCGCCAGCGAGTGGCCGCTGACCAGGTGCGAGGCGCCGCTGCCGGCGCCGTAGCGGTGCGCGCCCTCGGCCAACGCGTGGGCGATGGACGCGTGATTGGCCAGGCCCAGGTAGTCGTTGCTGCAGAAGGTCAGCAGCGGCGTGGGCGTGGCGCCGACGGCCCCGACCGACTGGTGCGGGGCGCAGGCCGTATGCGCGATGCGGCGGCGGCGCGTCAGCGACTGCGCTTCGCGGTCGGCGGCGGCGCGTTTCAGGTGCTCAAGCAGCATGGCGGGCCTCCTCGGCGGGTGCCAGCACTGCCTGCAGCGTGTCCAGCAGTTGCGTGCCGAGCCAGTTGGCCAGCGCGGCGTCGAACACGTAGGGCGGCATCACGTACAGCGTATTGCCGATGGGCCGCGCCAGCACGCCGCGTTCGCGCGCGGCCAGGTGGAAGCGCGCGGCAAAGTCGGTGCCGGCCGCCTCCGGTTCGATATCGGCGGCCCAGATCATGCCGCGCTGCCGCACATGGGACACGCGGGGATCGGCGGCAATGCCTGCCATCGCGTCAGCCAGCCATTGCGCGCGCTCGCGGTTGCGGGCCAGCACGTCGTCGGCATCGAACAGGTCCAGCGTGGCCAGCGCGGCGCGGCAGGCCAGCGGATTGCCCGTGTACGAGTGCGAATGCAGGAAGCTGCGCGCGATGTCGTCGGCCACGAAGGCCCGCTGGATTTCCGGGCGCGACAGCACCAGCGACAGCGGCAGGTAGCCGCCCGTGATGCCCTTGGACAGGCACAGGAAGTCGGGCCAGGCATGCGCCGGAACCGGATCGCCGTCGCGGGCCTGCTCCCAGGCGAAGAACGTGCCGGTGCGGCCGCAACCTACAGCGATCTCGTCGGCGATCAGGTGCACGCGGTAGCGGTCGCACAGCGCGCGGGCGCCTTCCAGGTACGACGGGTCGTACATCGCCATGCCGGCGGCGCCCTGCACCAGCGGCTCGACGATCAGCGCGGCAATCTGGCCGGCACGCTCGCGCAGCAGGGTTTCCAGTTCGGCCAGTGCGCGCCGGGCCACGTCGGCGGCCGATTCGCCACGACCGGCCTGCCGCGCATCGGGCGACATCACCACATGGGCGCGGCGCGTGAGCGGGTCGTAGGCGTCGCGGAAGATCTCCACGTCGGTCACGGCCAGCGCGCCCACGGTTTCGCCGTGGTAGCCATGGCGCAGGCACACGAATTCGCGCTTGGCCGACAGGCCCGTGTTGCGCCAGTAGTGGAAGCTCATCTTGAGCGCGATTTCCACTGCGGAGGCGCCATCGGACGCATAGAACGCGTTGCCCAGCACGCCGCCGGTCAATGCTTCGAGCCGTTCGGCCAGTTCCACGGCCGGCGCGTGGGTGCAGCCGGCCAGCATCACGTGTTCGAGCGTGTTCAGCTGCGCGACCAGCGCGGCGTTGATCGCCGGGTTGGCGTGGCCGAACAGGTTGACCCACCACGAGCTGATGGCGTCGAAATAACGGCGGCCATTGGCATCGATCAGCCACGGGCCTTCGCCACGGGCGATGGCCAGCGGCGGCTCGTTGGCGGCCGCATCGGGGCGCAGGCGCGTACACGGATGCCAGACAGCCCGCTGGCTGCGTGCCGCGAGCGTCATGTCATCGGCTGCTACGCCGGCGGGATTGGGGACAGGATGTGTCAAGGGGACCCTCCTTTGATTGCCAGGTCCGCCCATGCCGGCGCCGGTCACGGCAAGGCCGGGACGCGCTGGGGCTGCGGGCGGATTGGGGAGGCTCATGTTAGGAAGGTCCGTCTTGTCTTGGCAAACCAGGCGCTGTCAGCGCGTTGGCGTCAGGTTGAGCGAAATAGCGCGATGTTGCTGGCTGCCGTGCCGCGCATGGCACCTGGAATCCTGCTTCTCGCGGGTAACGTCTGGTAAATGGGGGTTAAAAAAATGTGACGATGAAACGCTGCTGGTGTTCTCCCCTCTCCCGCACAGCGGGAGAGGGGCGGGGGAGAGGGCATTGCGGTTCAAATTGCCACCGTCGAATCTTGCGCGGCTCACCCTCTCCCCCAACCCCTCTCCCACAAGTGGGAGAGGGGAGCAGATCCGCCATCCCCCCTACTGCGGCTTCCACGATGGGGCGCGCTTTTCCAGGAACGACCGTACGCCTTCGCGCCCTTCTTCCGACGCGCGGATGGCGGCGATGCGGTTGGCGGTGTCGGCCAGCAGGTCGCTGTCGATCTCGCGCCCCGCCACTTCCTGCACCAGTCGTTTGCTTTCGCGCACGGCGTTGGGGCTGTTGCTGGCAAGCGTGGCGGCAATCTCGGCCACTTTTTCGTCCAGGTCCTGCGGCGGCACCACCGCGTGCAGGAAGCCCAGGCGCAGCGCCTCGGCGGCATCGAACCGCTCGGCCGTGATGAAGTAGCGGCGCGCGGCCTGCTCGCCCATCGCGCGGACCACATACGGGCTGATCGTGGCCGGCAGCAGGCCCAGCTTCGCCTCGGACAGGCAGAAGTTGGCCGTGGCCGACGCCACCGCGATGTCGCAGGCGGCCACCAGGCCCATGCCGCCGGCGTAGGTGTCACCCTGCACGCGCGCGATCACCGGCTTGGGGCAGACCCAGACCGTGTGGAGCATCTGCGCCAGCGTCAGCGCATCGGCACGGTTCTCGTCGTCCGAGTAGCCGGCCATCTTCTTCATCCAGTTCAGATCGGCGCCGGCGCAGAAGGCCGGGCCGTTGCCGGTCAGCACGATCGCGCGCACCTCGGGGGTGTCGCCCAGCGCCCGGAAGGCGCCGGTCAGTTCGGCGATGACCGTCTCGTTGAACGCATTGCGGACATCGGGCCGGTTCAGCGTGACCGTGGCGATATGGCGCTCGGCGGTCACTGAAAGCGTCGTGAATTGCATGTCTCCTCCGGGTTCTTCGATTGTCAGGATGTCTGGCCGGCGGTCTTCGATCTGGCGGGCTGGGTCCGTTCGGGTATTTCGTCGAACGGCAAACCCAGCTGCCGGAAGAACGCGTCCACCTCGGGCAGCCACACCGCCACGCCCGCGCGGTTGCTGAACAGGCGGTGCGAATCGCCGTCGAACTCGCCCACATCGACGAAGCGCGCATCCTTTGCCGCCCCGCTCGCGTTGGCCTTGTAGCTGTTGAACATGCGCTCGGGCAGCGGCCACGGCCAGTAGCTGTCGTTGTCGCCGTAGATCCACAGCGACGGATAGCGCGCCCCGCGCCCGTAATCCCCAAACGCGTCGATCAGGTTGTTCTCCCAGCCCACGCAGTTGTCGTTGCGCAGGCCGCCCGCGAAATTGACCACGCCCACCACGCCGGGGTAGCCGATGGCCGACAGCGCCATGGTCGACAGCCCGCCATGCGACTGCCCGATGACGACGATGCGCGTGGCATCGACATAGGGCTGCTGCACCAGGTAGTCCAGCGCGGCCACCACATCCTCGGCCTGCATCATGCCGTTGCGGCGCACGTCGCAACTGCCGCCCACGTACTGGCCGCCCGACTTGGAAAACCCCTGCCGCATCGGCAGCGCCACCACATAGCCGCGCCGTACGAACTCGGCGGTCTGCGCCGCAAAGCGCGCACGGCCCTGGAACGCGGGCTTGCCCGGCGCCTTGCCGTGGTTGATCACCACCATCGGAAACGGACCTTCGCCGGCCGGGCGGAAGATCGTGGTCTCCAGGTCGACGGTGGCGTCCATTCCCACCTTCGGCACCATCACCACCTGCTCGACCGACTGCGCCGGCATCGCCACCTGCGCGATGGCCGGGCCGCACCCGACGGTGAAGGCCAGCGCGACCAGCGCAACCACTGCGCGGCAGGTGGTGGGGACAACTCGGGACATGACAACAACCAACCTTCCAGAAAAAACCGATCAGCCAATAAAAAACTACATGCGGAACACGCCGAACTTCATGTCGCCGATCGGCGCATTGAGGCTGGCGGAAAGACCAAGGCCCAGCACGGTGCGCGTCTGCGCCGGGTCGATGACGCCATCGTCCCAGAGCCGCGCGCTGGCGTAGTACGGATGCCCCTGGCGCTCGTACTGGTCGCGGATCGGCGCCTTGAACGCTTCTTCGTCGTCGGCGCTCCACTGGCCGCCCTTCGCTTCGATACCGTCGCGGCGCACCGTGGCCAGCACGCTGGCCGCCTGCTCGCCGCCCATCACCGAGATGCGCGCGTTCGGCCACATCCACAGGAAGCGCGGCGAATAGGCGCGGCCGCACATGCCGTAGTTGCCGGCGCCGAACGAGCCGCCGATGATGACCGTGAACTTGGGCACCTGGGCGGTGGCCACGGCGGTCACCATCTTGGCGCCGTTGCGGGCGATGCCTTCGTTCTCGTACTTGCGGCCTACCATGAAGCCGGTGATGTTCTGCAGGAACACCAGCGGGATCTTGCGCTGGCAGCACAGTTCGATGAAGTGCGCGCCCTTGAGCGCCGACTCCGAGAACAGGATGCCGTTGTTGGCGATGATGCCCACCGGGTAGCCCCAGATCCGTGCGAAGCCGCAGACCAGCGTGGTGCCGTAGCGCGCCTTGAATTCGTCGAATTCCGATGCGTCGACGATGCGCGCGATGACCTCGCGCACGTCGTACGGCTTGCGCGTGTCGGTGGGGATCACGCCATAGAGTTCCTCCACCGGGTACAGCGGCTCCTGGGGTTCGTGCAGGCGGATCTGGTCCGGCTTGCGGCGGTTCAGGTGCTGCACGATATTGCGGGCCAGGCTCAGCGCATGGTGGTCATTCTGCGCAAAGTAGTCGGCCACGCCGGACAGCCGCGTATGCACGTCGGCGCCGCCCAGGTCTTCGGCGCTGACTTCCTCGCCCGTGGCGGCCTTCACCAGCGGCGGGCCGCCCAGGAAGATCGTGCCCTGGTTCTTGACGATGATCGATTCGTCGCTCATCGCCGGCACGTAGGCGCCGCCGGCCGTGCACGAGCCCATCACCACGGCGATCTGCGGGATGCCCTTGGCCGACAGGTTCGCCTGGTTGTAAAAGATGCGGCCGAAGTGGTCGCGGTCGGGGAACACGTCGTCCTGGTTCGGCAGGTTCGCGCCGCCGGAGTCCACCAGGTAGATGCACGGCAGGTTGTTCTGCTCGGCGATCTCCTGCGCCCGCACGTGCTTCTTGACCGTCATCGGGTAGTAGGTGCCGCCCTTGACCGTGGCGTCGTTGCAGACGATCACGCACTCCTGCCCGGCCACGCGGCCGATGCCGGTGATGACGCCCGCGCCCGGGGCGGCATTGTCGTACATGTCGTACGCGGCCAGTTGCGACAGCTCCAGGAACGGCGTGCCCGGATCGAGCAGTTGCTGCACGCGGTCGCGCGGCAGCAGCTTGCCACGGCCCAGGTGCTTGGCGCGGGCATCCTCGCCGCCGCCTTCGGCCAGCCTGGCGATCTTCTGCCTGAGGTCGGCCACCAGCGCCTGCATGGCCTCGGCATTGGCCTTGAACGATTCCGAGCGTGCGTTCAGTTTGGTTTCCAGCGTGGGCATGTCTCTTCCTGTGTTCTCTTGCTTGTCGTGCCAGTTCAGCCGGTAACGTGCGCCGCGCGGGCGTCGCACGTCATTCCTTTCCTTCCTGTTCCTTCAGGTCGCCATCCACGTAGAGCCAGCGGGCCGGGGTGCCGGGCTCGCGCGGCTCGAAGACGAAGCGGCTCAGCTCTTCCAGCCGGTGCGCGCGCCCGCCCACCTTGTAGCGCGCCACGAAGGCCACCGTGGCATGCGTGTCGTCCTGCTGCGCGTGGGACTTCACCGTCAGCCCAAGCCAGCGCGTGCCGGCATCGGCGGACAGGTCCTGCGGACATGTCGACACATGCCAGGTCTGGCGCAGCCAGCTTTCGTCGCCCAGCACATAGGCGCTGTAGCGCGAGCGCATCAGCGCCTCGGCCGTGGGCGGCACCGCCTCGCCGCGATGAAAACGGCCGCAGCATGTGGCGTAGGCGCCATTGCCGCAGGGGCAAGGCTCCACGCCGGCACCGGACTGGCGCTTCCTTGTCATGCGATCAGCTCCGGCAGGTCGCGCATGTCGGTGAAGATGGTCTTTACGCCCGCTGCCCGGAGTTCGTCGGCGTCGGTGCGCGCGGCATAGCCGAACACGGTCATGCCCGCGGCCACGCCGGCGGTGGCGCCGGTGGGGCTGTCTTCCACCACGGCGCAGCGCGACGGCTCCACGCCCATCGTCCGTGCGGCCAGCAGGTAGACGTCCGGCGCGGGCTTGCTGTGCTCGACTTCGGTGGCCGAGAAGATGTGCTCGCGCTGGTCCTGCGGATCGACGAACAGCCCCAGCAGGTCGGTATGCGTCAGCTGGAGCTTGACCTTGATGCGGTCCGCGCCCGATGCCACGCACACCGGCAGGCCGCTTGCCTTGATCGCCTCGATCGTCTGGCGGATATGCGGCACCGCTTCCAGTTCCTCGATCAGCGCGGCATCGCGCCGCACGAACCATTCGGACAGGAAGTTGCGCGGCAGCGGCTTGCCGAGCCGCGCCTCGATATTGCCAAGCTCGTCGCGCACCGCGCGGCCGAGGAACCACTTCATCGATTCCTCCAGCGTGATCTCGATGCCAAGCTCGTTGAGCACGCGGTTCAGCACGCGATGGACGATCGGCTCGCTGTCGACGAGCACGCCGTCACAGTCGAAGATCACGCAATCGAAGCGTGCGGCCTGGTTTGCTGCGGTCATGCGGGTTTCTTTTCCTTGTTGAGTTCGTTGCCGCCAACGGCGCGCAGTTCGGTCTGCCGCCGGCTTTTCAGGTGGGCCTCGATCTGATCGAAACGGTCGAAGCCCCAGAACGGTTCGCCGTCGATGATCACGAACGGCGAGCCAAACACGCCCTTGGCCATCGCCACGTCGATCTCGGCCTTGAGCTGGTCCTTGATCGGGTAGCTCGTGGCGCCTTCGTTCATCGCCACCGGATCGACGCCCAGCGCCTCGACCAGCTTTGCCAGTTCGGCCGGCTCCGCGATGTTCAGGTCGTCGACGAACAGCGCGCGGTACACCGCCTTGGCAAACGCGGCCGCCAGGTCGGCGCCGTGGTGGTTCTGCAGCCACAGCATGGCGCGGGCGGCGTGCTGCGTCGGCAGCGGGAAGTGCGTCGGGCGCTTGTACTCGATGCCGTGGAACTGCGCGGTGCGCTCGAAATCGCGCCAGCAGTACTCGCCCTTGAGCGGAATCGAAGGCAGCGGCGACGAGCCGGTGGTCTTGAACACCACGCCCAGCAGCACCGGATGCCACATCACGCCCCGGCCATACTTCTGGGCCAGTTCGTCGATGCGGGTGCTGGCGAAATAGCCGTAGGGCGAGGAAAAGTCGAAGTAGAAATCGATCGGTGCGGTCATCGCGGGTGGCTCCGGTTCAGGGGGCGACGGTTTGGGGGAACGGCTGGTCTGTCATCCAAGCGCGCGGGCGATCAGAATCTTCTGGATGTCGCTGGTGCCTTCGTAGATCTGGCACACCCGCACATCCCGATAGATCCGTTCGACCGGGAAATCGTTCACATAGCCGTAGCCGCCGAACACCTGGATGGCATCCGAGCAGACGCGCTCGGCCATTTCACTGGCGAACAGCTTGGCCATGGCGGCCTCCTTCAGGCACGGCCGGCCGGCGTCCTTGAGCGATGCCGCGTGCCACACCATCTGCCGTGCCACGTCGATCCGGGTGGCCATGTCGGCCAGGCGGAACTGCACGGCCTGGTGCTGGAACAGCGGCTGGCCGAAGCTCTCGCGCTCCTTGGCATAGGCCAGTGCCGCGTCGAACGCGGCGCGCGCCATGCCGATGCTCTGCGACGCGATGCCGATACGGCCGCCTTCCAGCCCCGACAGCGCCATCTTGTAGCCGGCGCCTTCCTCGCCCAGCAGGCAGTCGGCCGGAATGCGGCAGTCCTCGAACACGATCTGCGCCGTATCGGACGAATGTTGCCCGAGCTTGTCTTCCAGACGGGCGACGATGTAGCCCGGCGTGCTGGTCGGCACCAGGAAGGCGCTGATGCCGCGCTTGCCGGCCGCCTTGTCGGTCACGGCCATCACGATCGCCACGTCGGCATGCTTGCCGCTGGTGATGAACTGCTTCACGCCGTTCAGCACGTAGTGATCGCCATCGCGCGTGGCCGTGGTGCGCAGCGCCGAGGCATCGGAGCCCACATGCGGCTCGGTCAGGCAGAACGCGCCCAGCATCTCGCCACGGGCCAGCGGCACCAGCCAACGCTGCTTCTGCGCGTCGTTGGCGAAGGCCATCAGCATGCTGCAGACCGGGCAGTTGTTGACGCTGATGACGGTGGACGTGCCGCCGTCGCCGGCCGCGATCTCTTCCAGGATCAGCGCCAGCGACAGGTAGTCGAGCCCCGCGCCGCCCAGTTCCTCGGGCACCGCCACGCCGTAGGCGCCCAGGCGGGCCAGTTCCTTGTGCACGTCCTTGGGGAAGGTCTTGTCGCGGTCCCACTGGGCCGCCTGCGGCGCAATGACTTCCTGCGCGAACTGCCGCACGGCGTCGCGGATCATTTCCTGCTCGGGGGTCAGCAGCATGAGCGTCGGTCCTTACCAGGGGATGGTCGTGCCATCGTAGTTGTGGAAGCTGCCGTTGTCGTTGTGCGTCAGGCCAGCCAGCGTGCGGCGCATGCCGGCCACGCTCTGCTGCGGGGTCAGGTCGGCGTTCGGGCCGCCCATGTCGGTCTGCACCCAGCCCGGATGCAACGCCACGCAGATCGCATGGCGGGCGTCCAGCGACACGCCCTTGAGCACCGCGTTGGCCGCCGCCTTGCTGACGCGGTACATCCACGCGCCGTTGCTGTCCATGCCGCCGATACTGCCCATCTTCGACGACAGGACGGCCAGCACGCCGCCCCGGCCGTGGTTGCCGGCCTCGACGAACGGCAGCAGCAGCGGCAGCGCCATCATCGGTCCCAGCACGTTGGTGTGCATCACGGCATCGAACTCCGGCTGCGCGATGGGCTGCGCGCCCTCGGTGCGCGGGCCGATCACGCCGGCGTTGTAGATCGCCACGTCGAACGACTCGCCATCGAGCTTCCAGCCCAGCCCCGCCACCGCACCGGCGTCGGTCAGGTCAAGCTGGTGGGCTTCGGCGCCCAGCGCCTTGAGCGCCGCCACGCCGTCGGCACTGCGCGCGGCAGCCACCACGCGCCAGCCATCGGCACGGTACTGCCGGACGAATTCAAGGCCGAGACCCCGGGAAGCACCAAGGATGAGCGCGGCAGGCATGGCGAGACTCCTTCTCGTTGTCGTTTGCTGTGGCGTGTGTCGATCAGACGATTTCGATGCCGACCGCCGTGGCCTCGCCCCCGCCGATGCACAGGCTGGCCACGCCGCGCTTGCCGCCGGTCTTGCGCAGCGCGCCGATCAGCGTGGTCATGATGCGCGCGCCCGAGGCGCCGATCGGATGGCCCAATGCGCAGGCCCCGCCATGGATATTGACCTTGTCATGCGGAATCTTGAGGTCATGCATGGCAGCCATCGGTACGACGGCGAACGCTTCGTTGATCTCGAACAGGTCCACGCTGTCGGTGGTCCAGTCCAGCTTGCGGTACAGCTTGGCGATGGCCTCCACCGGCGCGGTCGTGAACCAGCCCGGCGCCTGTGCGTGCGAGGTATGGCCCAGCATGCGCGCGACCGGCACCAGGCCCAGCTGCTTCGCGGTGGATTCGCGCATCATCACCAGCGCGGCGGCGCCATCGTTGATCGACGAAGACGAGGCGGCGGTGATCGTGCCGTCCCTGGCAAAGGCCGGCTTCAGCGACGGAATCTTGTCCACCTTGATGCGGCGCGGGCCTTCGTCTGTATCGACGACCGTGTCGCCGCCCTTGCCCGACACCGTGACAGGGGTGATCTCCCAGCGGAAATCGCCGCCCTCGGTGGCACGCTGGGCGCGGCGCACCGATTCCATCGCGAAGGCATCCTGCTGCTCGCGCGTGAACTGGTACTTGGCGGCACAGTCCTCGCCAAACGTGCCCATGGCGCGGCCCTTGTCGTAGGCGTCTTCGAGCCCGTCCAGCATCATGTGGTCGTAGATCATGCCGTGGCCGATGCGATAACCGCCCCGGCCCTTCGGAATCAGGTACGGCGCGTTGGTCATGCTTTCCATGCCGCCGGCCACGGCGATGTCGAACGAGCCGGCCAGCAGGCCGTCGTAGACCGACATGGCCGCGCGCATGCCCGAGCCGCACATCTTGTTGACCGTGGTACAGGCGACGTCCAGCGGCAGACCCGCGCCCAGCGCGGCCTGGCGGGCCGGCGCCTGCCCCTGCCCGGCCGGCAGCACGCAGCCGAACACCACTTCCTGCACCTGCTCCGGCTTGATACCGGCCCGCTCCACCGCCGCGCGGATGGCGGCGGCGCCAAGCTGCGGCGCGGTCAGACTGCTCAGTTCGCTCTGGAACGCACCCATCGGGGTGCGCGCCGCGGAAACGATGACGGTCGGGTCGTTCGGGTGTTGCATGTCTGTGTCTCCTCGAAGCAGGTAGGCTTCAGTCGTAGTAATTCAGCGAATCGATGCTTGTGGCGGATCGCCGTATTGCTGCAGGGCCGCGGCAATCTGCGTCTGCAGTTCCTCGTTGCTGCTGGCGGCCATGCCCAGGTCGCGCAGCAGGCCGTCGGACACGCCGTAGATCCAGCCGTGCACGGTCACCTGCTGGCCCCGGTCCCAGGCGTCCTGCAGCACGGTGGTCTGGCAGATGTTGTTGACCTGCTCGATCACGTTGAGCTCGCACAGGCGCGTGTGGGCGTCGTCCTCGCGCAGCACGGTGCCCAGGTAGGCCGAATGCTTGTCGGCCACGTCCTGCACGTGGCGCAGCCAGTTGTCGCACAGGCCTACGCGCTCGCGCTTGAGCGCCACCTTCACGCCGCCGCAGCCATAGTGGCCCACCACGGTGATGTGGCGCACCTTCAGCACTTCCACGGCGAACTGGATCACCGACAGCGCATTCAGGTCGCTGTGCGAGATCACATTGGCGATATTGCGATGTACGAACACCTCGCCCGGTGCCAGGCCCAGGATCTGGTTGGCGGGCACGCGTGAATCGGAGCAGCCGATCCACAGGTATTCGGGCGCCTGCTGGTTGGCCAGGCGCGTGAAGAATGTGGGGTCTTCCGCGTTGACGCGATCTACCCACTCGCGATTGTTGCGGAACAATTGGGCGATGGCATCACTCATGCTGCCCTCCTTGCGTCGTCGGTTGTTGCTGCGCCGTAGCGATGGATGAAGCGTTCTTGTTGTGGATAGGCAAAGAAGTCATGTACATGGCCGGCCAGCAGCCGGTCCTTGTGTTGCTGCCACATGGCAGCGTCAAAGAAGTCGGAATGGTGCCGCAGGAACGCGGCCCGCACGCGCGGGTCCCCCAGCAGGAACGTGCGATAGGTCTCCGGGAAGATGTCGTGCGGATGTACGGTGTACCACACCTCGCCGGACATTTCCTCTTCCTCGTTGCGCGGCTCGGGCACGCGGCGGATATTGCAGTCGGTCAGGTACTCGATTTCGTCGTAGTCGTAGAACACCACGCGGCCGTGCCGGGTGACGCCGAAGTTCTTGTAGAGCATGTCGCCCGGGAAGATGTTCGCGGCGATCAACTCCTTGATGGCGTCGCCATACTCGCGGATGCCGTGGTCCACCTGGGCGTCGGTGCCTTCCTGCAGCCAGATGTTGAGCGGGGTCATGCGCCGTTCGATATACAGGTGGCGCACCACGATTTCGTCGCTGCCGTCGCTGCTGCGCTGGTATTCGAGCATCGACGGCACGTGCCGGGTCAGCTCGCGCAGCAGCGCATCGTCAAAGCGCGATAGCGGGAACGCCACGTTCGAGTATTCGAGCGTATCGGCCATGCGGCCCACGCGGTCGTGCTGCTTCACGAGCTGGTACTTCGATTTCACGAGCGCGCGCGTGGTTTCCTTGGGCGGCGGAAATGCATCGCGGATCACCTTGAACACATAGGGGAACGACGGCAGCGTGAACACCAGCATCACCAGCCCCTGGATGCCGGGCGCCACGACGAACTTGTCCGACGAATGCTGCAGATGGTGCAGGAAGTCGCGGTAGAACAGGTTCTTGCCTTGCTTCTGCAGGCCCAGCGACGTGTAGATCTCGGCGCGCGACTTGCGCGGCAGCAGGTCGGCCAGGAAGGTCACGTAGGCCGACGGGATTTCCATGTCGACCAGGAAATAGGCATGCGCGAACGAGAATAGCACCAGCAGCTGTTCCGGGCGCAGCAGCACGGTGTCGAGGACCAGCTTGCCGGACGGCCCGTGGATCACCGGAATTGCCATCGGATAGGTCTGGTCGCCATTCAGCACCCGGCCGATGATGAACGCAGTCTTGTTGCGGAAGAACAGCGACGACAGCGTATGCACCTGGAAATTCGGCGCCACGCGGAATTCGCCGGCATGCTCGTCGAGCGCGCGCAGGACATAGCCGACGTCGCGCTTCAGGTCCTCGAACGGCGTATCGAGCTGGAAATTGTGGACGATCCGCTCGAAGCAAACGGCCATGCCCTCGCGGCTGCCCGGGTAGTAGGCCCGGTAGGTCGGCCGGGTGGGCGACTCCTCGTTCTCGATGTATTCCGTGGAGACGGCCGGACGCACGAAGATGAAGTCGTTGTTGAAGTACGACCGGTGCAGGATGCGCGTGCAGACCGAGTTGAAAAACGTCTCGGCCAGTTCGGGCTGGTGGTGGTTGGTCAGCAGGCCGATGTAGTGCAGCTTGACCTGCTGCCAGATGTCGTCGTCGAGTTGCTCGGCGTCGTATTCGTCCTGCAGCGTCACCACGGCCTCGTGCACCCGGTCGTTGTAGAACGCGATGCGGTCGCGCTGCAGCGACTGCAGGCCGTGCCAGTCGCGGGCCTCGAAACGCGCCTTGGCCGTGACGCCGGCCTCGCGGAACAGCCGGTAGTGCTTGTCGAATCCGTCGAGCAGGGTCCGCGCCACATCGTAGGCAATCTGCGAGGCGAGCAGCTTGGGGAAGTGGGACATGACGCGAAGGTTCCGGACGGGCGCGAGAGACGGCTGGCAGTCGAAATTGTAACGGCGTTCGGGTGGGTCCCCCGTGGGGGCATCCACGAACGCCTTATGAAGCACTTTCTGCGTTCTACCGCGGTTTACATCGTCTCCGCGAACAGTTCGCGCCCAATCAGCATGCGGCGGATTTCCGATGTACCCGCGCCGATCTCGTACAGCTTGGCATCGCGCCACAGGCGGCCCACCGGATATTCGTTGATATAGCCGTTGCCGCCCAGGATCTGCACCGATTCGCCGGCCATCCAGGTCGCCTTCTCGGCCGTGTACAGGATGACGGCCGCGCAGTCCTTGCGCACCTGGCGCACGTGGTCGGTGCCCAGGGCGTCCAGGTTCTTGCCCACCGTGTACAGGTAGCTGCGGGCGGCCTGCAGCGTCGTGTACATGTCGGCCACCTTGCCCTGGATCAGCTGGAATTCGCCGATGCTCTGGCCGAACTGCTTGCGGTCGTGGATATACGGCGTGACCACGTCCATGCAGGCCTGCATGATGCCGACCGGCCCGCCCGACAGCACGGCGCGCTCGTAGTCCAGCCCGCTCATCAGCACCTTGGCGCCGCCGTTTTCAGCCCCGAGGATGTTCTCCACCGGCACCTCCACGTCCTGGAACACCAGTTCGCCGGTGTGCGACCCGCGCATGCCGAGCTTGTCGAGCTTCTGCGCCACCGAGAACCCCTTCATGCCCTTTTCGACGATGAAGGCGGTCATGCCGCGCGCGCCCAGGTCGGGCTCCGTCTTGGCGTAGACCACCAGCACGTCGCAGTCCGGGCCGTTGGTGATCCACATCTTGGTGCCGTTCAGCACGAAGCGGTCGCCCTTGAAGTCGGCGCGCAGCTTCATGCTGACCACGTCGGACCCGGCGTTCGGCTCGCTCATGGCCAGCGCGCCAATCCATTCGCCCGACACCAGCCTGGGCAGGTACTTTGCCTTCTGCGCGGCCGTGCCATTGCGGTGGATCTGGTTCACGCACAGGTTCGAGTGGGCGCCGTACGACAGGCCCACCGATGCCGACGCGCGGCTGATTTCCTCCATCGCGATCATATGGGCCAGGTAGCCCATGTTGGCGCCGCCGTACTCCTCGGCCACGGTGATGCCCAGCACGCCCAGGTCGCCCATCTTCTTCCAGGCATCCATGGGAAACTGGTCGGTCCGGTCGATCTCGCCAGCGCGCGGCGCCAGTTCGGCCTGGGCCCAGCTACGCACCGATTCGCGCAGCATTTCGATGTCTTCGCCAAGGTCGAATTTGAGGCCGGGAAGTTCGGTCATGGTGTTGTCTCCTGGTTCTGTCGCTGGGTCTGTCTCTGTCGCCGGTTCTGTCGCCAGTACGGTCGCGGTCGGCGCAGGGTTCGGTATCGGGATGTCGGGAGCTATTTTATTGACGTTTACGTAAACGTCAATTGGCGTTGCCACGAAGTGTCGGCTTCGCGGCGGGATCACGCCGTATGGGTGTGGCCCGCGTCATGGTGTGCCGCCAGCAGCGCCTTGCACTGGCGTTCGTGCTGGTCGATCTCGGCCAGCTGGGCCTGGAGGTCGTCGAGCTGCCGCTCCAGCGTGCCGCGATGCTGGGCCAGCAGGTGCAGGAAGCGTTCAAGCTGCGGGGCGGTGTCACGCGGCGACTCGTAGAGGTCCAGAATTTCGCGGATTTCATTGAGAGTAAGCCCTAACCTCTTGCCGCGCAGCGTGAGCTTCAGGCGCGTGCGTTCGCGGCCGTTGTAGACGCGTTTGCGGCCGCTGGGGCCTTCCCGGTCCGGCGACAGCAGGCCCTGGTCCTCGTAGAAGCGGATCGCGCGCGGCGTCACTTCGAATTCGCGCGCAAGATCGGTAATCGTGTAGGTGGCGGAAGATGGCTGAGCCGACATATGGCGTCCTGCAAAAATGAACGGTCGTTCGCGGATTCGTTGCATCATCAACTTTTTCGTCTAAGATGACGTGCATGGCTTGCGAATTGACGTTAACGTTAGCGTCAACTGTCGCGCATGACAATCCGAACAAGAGCGTGCCCGCCGAGCACGCCGCTATCGACGAGACAAACCCCATGAACGCACTCGAACATCAGCTCCAATATCCGTTTGGCGACACCATGCCCGAACCCGGCACGCGCCAGGAAGTCGCGCCGGGCGTGTACTGGCTGCGCATGCCGCTGCCCTTCGCGCTGGATCACATCAACCTGTGGCTGCTGCGGGACCGCATCGACGGCCGCGACGGCTGGACCATCGTCGATTGCGGGATCACCAACGACACCATCCAGGCGCACTGGGAAACCATCTTCGCCAATGAGCTGGAAGGCCTGCCGGTGCTGCGGGTGCTGGTCACGCACTGCCACCCCGACCACGTCGGCCTGGCGCACTGGATCTGCAAGCGGTGGGATGTGCGGCTGTGGATGAGCCTGGGCGACTACATGTCGGCCCGCGTGATGGCAGGCGGCTCGGGCGTCGGTTCCAATGCCGGCGGCGACTTCGCGGCCAGCCACTTCGCGCGCCACGGACTGACCGACCCCGACAATCTCGAAAAGCTGCGTGGCCGCAAGAGCTACTACCCGTCGCTGGTGCCGGACCTGCCGACCCAGTACCGCCGACTGATGGATGGCGACACCGTCCAGATCGGCGCCGATCCGGCCAGTGCGTCGTGGCGCGTGATCACCGGCTACGGCCACGCCCCTGAACATGTGGCGCTGTACAACGCAGCCACCCACGTGCTGATCTCGGGCGATATGGTGCTGCCTCGTATTTCGACGAATGTCAGCGTGTTCGACATGGAGCCCGAGGCCAATCCGCTGCAGCTCTATGTCGATTCACTGGGCAAGTACCTTGACCTGCCCGAAGACGTGCTGATCCTGCCGTCGCATGGCCGGCCGTTCCGCAATCTCCACACGCGCATCCAGCAACTGCGCGAACACCATGTCGACCGCCTGGCCGAGACGCTGGCCGCCTGCGCCGAGAAACCGTGCAACGCGCACGACATCGTCGGCGTGATCTTCCGCCGCCAGTTCGACATCCACCAGCTGACATTCGCGATGGGCGAGGCGCTGGCGCACCTGCACGCGCTGTGGCATCGCGGCGAACTGGTGCGGCAGGTGGGCGACGACGGCGTCGTCCGCTTTACGAAGGCCTAGAACCCTTCCGCCAGCGTCTTCAGGTAGCGCGCGCCGGCCACGGCGCGGCTGCCGTACCACGACAGCATCTCGCCATCCACCAGCAGCACCGGCTTGCCGATCTGCCGCTCCAGCGCATCGGCGTGGTCCTCGGTGAAGCGGTACGGCTCGGTGGACAGCAGCACGGCGTCCAGGTCGCGCACCAGCGCATCGCTCCAGCGGAAGGTCGGATACCGGTCGCCAGCCGCGTTGGGCCGGCTGCAATCGCCATCGACACACACCTGCGGCGTGGCGTCCGGCCAGGTGGCCCAGTTCACCAGCGCCAGCATCTGGCTGATATAGGTATCGCGCGACACCGTCATCCACGGGTCCTGCCAGACTGCGTAGAGCACCCGCCGCGCGGGCCATGGCCGGCTGCGCAATGCATCGAGCCCGGCCCGCAGGTCGGCCGCCAGCCGGTCCGCCTCGGCCTGCCGCCCGAAGATGCCGCCCAGCAGCGCGTAAAGCGCGAAGTTGTCCGCCGGCAGGCACGGATGGGTGACGATCACGTGCGGCACGAAGCTTCGGATATCGTCCACGGTCTCGCGCCGGTTCTCGTCGATATTGACGATCACATGCGTCGGCGCCAGCGCGCGCAGGCGGTCGAGCTTGACGTCCTTGGTGCCGCCCACCTTCGCCACCGCGCGGACTGCCGGTTCCGGATGGACGCAGAACCCGGTGCGCGCCACGATCTGGTCAGCCAGCCCCAGGTCGAACAGCAATTCGGTGATGGACGGCACCAGCGACGCGATGCGCACGGCGCCTTCGGCCGGGCCATGAGACTGGCCAACCGCATCGGTCCACATCATGCGCGCCTGGACTGCCGCGGCTTGCGCGGCGCGCGCCGAAACAGCGCGTCGTAGAGCCAGCGCGGCATCACGTGCAGCAGCGACGCCACCACGCCCATCTGCCACGGAATCACCGCAAATCGCGTACCGGCGCCGATCTTGCGCAGGGCCTTGCGCGCAAACACGTCGGCGTCCATCAGGAACGGCATCTTGTACGGGTTATGCGCGGTCATCGGCGTACGGATATAGCCCGGCGCGATCGTTACCACGCGAATCCGCTCGCGCGACTGTTCCAGCCGCAAGCTTTCCAGCAGCTTGATCACGGCCGACTTCGATGCGCTGTACGCGCCGCCCCCCGGCAGGCCACGCACGCCCGCCACGCTGGCAATGCCGACCAGCGTGCCGCGCCAGCCGTCCGGCCCGACCGGCTGCGCGCGCATCGGCGCCAGAAATGGCTGAAATGTGGTCAGTGTGCCAAACCAGTTGGTATCCATCACCGTGCGGAAGACTTCCAGGTCTTCGCGCTCGCTGGCGACGGTGCCCACCGAGACACCGGCGTTGGCGACGACCACGTCGGGGCATCCGACATTGGCCAGGAAGTCGGACGCCGCCGCGTTCATGGCGTCGGCGTCGCGGACATCGACGGCGTAGATGCGCACGGCGGCGGGATCGGGCAGGCTGGCGGCAAAGGCGCGAAGCGCGTCCTCACGTCGGCCCACCAGGCCAAGCGTCGCGCCCTGTTCGGCATAGGCGCGCGCAAGGGCCTGGCCAATGCCGCTGGACGCGCCGGTCAGGAAGATTTTCTGGGGGTTCATGGGTGGGAATATAGCGCGGGTGGCCGTCGAGAGGCCGGCGCGTCAAGGTGCCGGAAGCGCCAGAAGCAAAACAGCCCGGTGCATCGGCTGCACCGGGCTGTTGGTGTCGATCCGGCCGGGACGGCGGTCGATCAGAGCTTCTTGTCGCGCACGCCGGTGACCAGGAAGTCCATGGCCTGGACGGCCGCGGACTTGGTGCCGGCGATCGACGGCGAGGTCTCGTACTTGCCCTGCACCACCACGGTCGGCACGCCATCGATCTTGTAGGCGTCGGCGATCTTGTTGGCGCGCTGCGCGTTGGTGGTCACCGAGAACGAGTTGTAGGTGTCCAGCCACTGCTTGCGGTCGATGCCGTTGGCGGCCATGAAATCGGCGATTTCATCGGCGGTCAGCAGGCGCTTGCGCTGCTTGTGGATGGCGTCGAACACCTTGGTGTGCATGGCATCGACCTTGCCCAGCGACTCCAGCGCATAGAAGATCTTCGTATGCGGCAACAGGTCGTCGCGGAAGGCCACCGGCACGCGCTTGAACACCACGTCCTTGCCCTGCTTCTTGACCCAGGCTTCCAGCTCGGGCTCGAAATCGTAGCAGTGCGGGCAGCCGTACCAGAAGAACTCGGTCACCTCGATCTTGCCAGCCGGCACCGGCTGCGGGGCTTTCAGAACCGTGTAGTCCTTGCCTTCGGTCGGCGCGGCCATGGCGGCGGGCGCGGACATCAGCAGGCCGCCTACGGCGGCAGCGGTGGCGATCAGTGCGGCGATTTTCTTCATGTCAGAAGGGCCTTACGGGTTGAACGTGCTCGACGAGCGATGGGATAGCGTCTAAGACCGGAGCGGCGGCACATGGTTCGCGCCAGCCCGCCCCGGACAGAATATTTCGCCGGATTACTGCTTCGTGAAACGGATCACCGAAGCGTCGAAGCCGGCCGACTGCAGGCGGTCGCGCGCACGGTTCATGTCTTCGATCCGGTTGAACGGCCCCAGGCGGACGCGGTACATCTTGACGCCGTTAACGTCGCGGTCGGTCACCTTGGCCTCGAAGCCCTGCATGGCCAGGTTGGCCTTCTGGCGGTCGGCGTCGTCCTGGGACCGGAACGCGCCCACCTGCAGCAGGTAGCCCACCTTGTTGGCATCGGCCTGGGCAATCTCGGCGATGGGGTCGGCCACCGGCTTTTCGGCCGGACGCGCGGCGGGCTTTTCCGCCGGCTTCTCGGCCGGCTTGCTGGCCACCGCGCCATTGCTGGCCGGCGCCTCGGGCGGACGGCTGGGGGCCACGGGCGCCTGTGCGGCCGGCTGTTCGGGCTGGCCCACCGGCTTGGCGGGCGTCTTGCTCCACAGCGGCTTGTTCGGATCGGCCGGCTCGGCGCCCGGCTGGGCCTGTTGCGCCTGCTGGGTCGGGTTGGGCAGCGTGCTGGCCACGTTGCCGGGCTCGGTTGGACGCGGCGCCGGGCCGCTGTTGCCGTTGCCCTTGAACGGCGCGGGCGACTTGGTGATGTACAGCGCGATGACCACGGCAATGGCCAGGCCGACGATCAGCCCGAGCACCAGGCCCAGGAACGTGCCGCCACGCTGCGTCTGGCGATGGCGGACGGCGCGCGGGGCGCGCTTTGCATTGTGTTGCATGGAGTCCTCTTCGGTGTTGCCGGGGATTATAGAGCCAGTCCGATGACGCGCAGTTCAGGCCGCGGGCGTTTCCTGCTCGGGGGCACGGTCCATCCGTTGCGGCGCCGATACGCCGATGACGGCCAGGCCGTTCTTGAGCACCTGCCGGGTGGCAGCCAGCAGCGCCAGGCGGGCGCGCTTGACCGTTTCATCGTCCACCAGCACGCGGTCGGCGTTGTAGAACGCGTGGAAGTCGCCCGCCAGGTCGCGCAGGTAGAACGCCACGGCGTGCGGCGCCAGTTCGCTGGCGGCGGCGGCCAGCATGTCCGGGAACTCGGCCAGGCGGCGGCCCAGCGCGATGGCCTGCGGGCTCACGTCGGAGGCGGTAACGGCGGCCAGGTCCACGCTGGCCAATTCCGGCAGGCGCGCCTGCCAGTCGGCGCCGCCCCAGGCCTCGAAGATCGAGCAGATGCGCGCGTGGGCGTACTGCACGTAGTACACCGGGTTCTCGTCGTTCTGCTTCAGCGCCAGGTCCACGTCGAACACGAATTCGGTGTCGGCCTTGCGCGACAGCAGGAAGAAGCGCACGGCGTCGCGCCCGCGCGTGAAGTGTGCCGGCCAGTCGGCCACGCCGGCTTCCAGGCAGCCGCGGATGGTCTCGTCACCGCCGTTGCTCCACTCGATCAGGTCGCGCACGGTCACGTACGAGCCGGCGCGCTTGGAGATCTTCACCTCCTCGCCGTTCTTCATCACGGTGACCATCTTGTGCAGCACGTAGTCGGGGTAGCCCTGCGGGATGCCGATATCCAGGCCCTGCAGGCCGGCGCGCACGCGGGCGATGGTGCCGTGGTGGTCGCTGCCCTGCACGTTGATGACCTTGGCGAAGCCGCGCTCCCACTTGGTGGTGTGGTAGGCCACGTCCGGCACGAAGTACGTATAGGTGCCGTCGCTCTTCTTCATGACGCGGTCCTTGTCGTCGCCATCGTCGGTCGTGCGCAGCCACAGCGCGCCTTCGCTCTCGTACGTCTTGCCGCGGCCGATCAGCGACTGCACGGCGGCTTCCACGCGGCCGTCGCTATACAGCGACGATTCCAGGTAGTAGCGGTCGAACTTCACGCCGAACGCCTGCAGGTCGATGTCCTGCTCGTTGCGCAGGTAGGTCACGGCAAACTTGCGGATCGACTCCAGATCCTCGACGTTGCCCGACGCCGTCACCGGCTCGCCGTCCGATGCCGAGACCGTCTTGCCGGCCAGGAAGTCGGCGGCGATGTCGGCGATGTAGTCGCCGTTGTAGGCCGATTCGGGCCAGCCGGCGTCGCCCGGCTTCAGGCCGCGCGCCCGTGCCTGGACCGACACCGCCAGGGTGTGGATCTGCACGCCGGCGTCGTTGTAATAGAACTCGCGATGGACCTTCCAGCCCTGCCAGGCCAGCAGGTTGGCCAGCGCGTCGCCCAGCGCGGCCTGGCGGCCGTGGCCGACATGCAGCGGGCCGGTCGGGTTGGCCGACACGAACTCCACCAGCACCTGGCCATGCTCGCCGGACGGACGGGCCCCGTAGCGGTCACCGTCGCTCAGCACCGCGCGCAGCACCTCCGCGCGGGCCGCCGGGCTCAGGCGCAGGTTGATGAAGCCGGGACCGGCGATCTCAAGCCCCGCCACCAGCGCCGATGCGCGCGGATCGGCGGCAACCGCGTCCACCACCTTCTGCGCCAGTTCGCGCGGGTTGGTCTTCAGCGCCTTGGCCACCTGCATGGCGATGTTGCACGCCAGATCGCCGTGAGCCGCCTGCTTGGGGCGCTCGAACGTGACCGCGGGCAGGGCGGCGTCGGCCGGGGCGAGCGCGCGTACGGCATCGGTGAATGCGGCGGCGAGTTGGGAGGTCTGAACAGGCAGCATGGATGTCTGGGCCTTCGAAAGCGGAAATGCCGCCGGGGCTCGGGCGGGCCAAAAAGTGAAGGCCCCGCCCCGCGCGCCGGCAGTGGAAATCGGGAAACGCGGAATTTTATCAGGTGCTATGCTGACATCATGCGACGACCTCTGCGCCCCGCGCCACCCATGTCGCCACTCGTGAAAGGAAACATCATGCTGATCACCTTCAAATCCCACGCGGCGCAAGACCTGATCATGATGAAGGATCTTGCCATCACGCTGCTTGGCATCATTGGCAAGCATCTGGGCGAACGTGGGGTGATCACGACCGAGGAACTGCCGGCGGCGATCCGCAAGCTGGAAGCCGCCGTCCAGGACGCCAGGAAGGTCCACCCGGCCGACACCACGATACACCCTGGCCCGGAAGACGACCGGGAAGAAGAGCCCCTGCACCTGGGGCAGCGCGCCTACCCGTTCCTGGACATGCTGCGCCTGTCGCAGAAGGAAGGCTCCGACGTGATGTGGGGCGTCTGAGCCCGCATCGCCTGCCTTCGGGCTGATCGTTACCCCACCGGCGCGCCATGCGCGACGCCGGTGCGCGCCTCCGAACGGCGGCCCGTCCGCGCCGCCCGCCCCGATTCGCCGCCCCGCAGAAAGCAAACTGAAAGGTTGTCGCCATCGATGCGTGGCGCGCAAAAAAAGAACCCGGACACCGCTTGGTGCCCGGGCGCCCCGGATCAGGGATATATCCGGAAAGGGGGTTGCTGCAGGGGTAAGGGGGAGAGACCCTTGAACGTCTTGTTCTACCTGCGTATCCCTGGGGCGCCGGCGACCTGGGCCGCCAGCCGCCGGTGATCTATTCGCCGTTGCGCCGGCCGGCCAGCAGCAGGCCGATACAGGCGCCGACCAGCGCGGCCACGCCGACCGCCTTCAGTGGCGAATCCACCACGCGCTGCCGGCCGTGGTCGACGGCCACATCCACCTGATCGCGTGCCCAGTGCATGCCGTCGAGGCTGCGATCGCGAACGCGACCGCTCAGCTCCTGCGCGCGGGCCCGCAGGCGACGGCCAGCGGCCATGCCTTCGGCGGAGCCTTCGTGCGCCAGCACGTCGATCGTTTGCTGCAGTTGCGCGATCAGCGCCTTGACCTCGCCCGACACCGGCCCAACCGCATCGCGGGTATCACGCGCGGCACTCCGGATCTGGCGCACAGCCGAATCGGCGCTGTCCTGCAAATGATTGATTTCCTTGCGGATCTTTGGATTCTGCGTGAGCATGGGTCCTCCTATGTCCAGTCCCTGGCGGAGTTGCCCGCCGGTCCCCCGGTCAGGCAACGCGTGCTGCTGCGCTTACCGTCGACGCACCAGCCCCATTACCGCGGCGACCAGCGCCACGACCAGGAAGATAAAGAACAGGATCTTCGCGATTTCCACCGCGCCGGCAGCAATACCACCAAAGCCGAAAAGCGCCGCCACCAGGGCGACAATGAAAAAGACGAGTGCGTAGTACAGCATGACCAGTCTCCCGAGGTTAGCGAGCACACCCGCCTGGCGGCCGGTGCTGCGTTCGGCTTGCGCCACGGTGCGCAAGCTCATAGCCTCATCGTAGGGTTCCACCCTTGGACCGCACACCGATTCGAGACCGATTCAGATGTCAGCCAAGTCCTACAGCGCGCGCCGCTTCGCGCCGGATGCGGTACGCCAGCCGCCCCGGTACGATTGACCGCACCATGGCGATGTGATTCCATGGCCGCTCTTCCGCCCCGGCGCGGCGGCGCATCCACCAGCAACCTCCGATGGCCAAGCATTCCCTACTCCTGAGAAACACCCTGCTGCTCGCCGGCGGCATCGTGCTGACACTGGCCGTGCTGATTGCGTCGGAGACCGGCAACCTGCGCCTGCGCGAGGGCTACACCGAAGCCATCCGCTCGCAGCAGCTGCAAAGCGACCTGGGCGAGCTGATCGCCGAACTGGTCAACGCCGAGGCCGGCCAGCGCGGATACCTGCTGACCGGCAAGGAAAGCTACCTGGACCCGTACTACAAGGCGCTGCCCCATATCAGCGAACTGATGTCGCGCATCCGCCAGCACTACGCCAATGATCCCGAAGGGCTGCGCCAGTTCGGCGAGGCGTCGCAGTTTGTCACGCGCAAGCTCAACGAGATGGCGCTGACGCTGGTCTACGGCAAGCGCGACGTCGATGTGGCGCTGGACATGATTCGCACCGACTTCGGCAAGCAAACCATGGAAAGCGCGCGGCGCGGCCTGGAACACCTGCAGGTGCGCGAATCGGGCACGGTCACCCACAACCTCGAAGCCGCCGAGCACGACCTGCAATTGTCGCGCTACGGCATCGGGCTGCTGACGGCCATCAACATCCTGCTGCTGGTGGCCGTGGGCATGGGCCATCAGCGCCGCATGACGATGGCCGAGGCGGCCCGCGAACAACTGGAAGAGGAAAGCGCGCGACTGGATCGCAAGGTGCGCGCGCGCACGCGCCAGCTGTCGGCGCTGGCGGCCCACCTGCAGCGCGTGACCGAGGAAGAAAAGACGCGGCTGTCGCGCGAACTGCACGACGAACTGGGCGCCATCCTGACCGCCATCAAGCTCGACCTGCACTGGGTGAAGATGCGGGTGCAGCAGACACACCCCGAGGCGCGCGACAAGATCACGCGCGTGATGCAGCATGCCGACCAGGCCATCCAGATCAAGCGCCGGCTGATCGAGGACCTGCGGCCCACGGTGCTGCTGAACCTGGGGCTGCGCGAGGCCATCGTGCAGCAGGTGGAAGACGTGGGCACCCGCAACCAGTGGGAAACCCAGGTCGACCTGCCCGAGTCGCTGCCACCGCTGCGCGACAACGCGGCCATCGCGCTGTACCGGATCGTGCAGGAATCGCTGAACAACGCCAGCAAGTACGCCGAGGCGCGGCATATCTCCGTGTCGCTGGCCTGCACGCCGCAGCAACTGACGCTGACGATCCGCGACGACGGCCGCGGCCTGCCGCCCGATTTCGACGCGGGCAGTACCGCCGGCCATCATGGGCTACTGGGGATGGAACAGCGGGTGCTGGCGCTCGGCGGCACGATGCATATCGATTCGGCGCCTGGCCAGGGGGTATCGATCCGCGTCGAGGTGCCGCTGACCACGTCGGTCCTGGCGCCGCCGGAAGAGACCACCGAAATCTGAGCGCCCGGCCAGGGCGGATCACAAGCCGTGGGCGTGGGCCCGCTTCGTCAAACGGCCATCCACAAGTGCAAGCTAGGAGGCGGAGGTCGCGTAGTCCTCGATCACGCGGAACACCTGCTCCAGTTCGAGCGACTTGTCGAAGAAATAGTCGGCGCCGGCCTCGGTGCATTGACGGCGGTACATCGACACCTGCGCATGGTTGGTGTAGACGATGCGGATGCCGGACAGGCCGGCCTTCTGCATTTCGCGCAGCACGTTGATGCCATTGCCCTGGCGCAGTTGCAGGTCGACGATCGACACATCGTACCGGCCATGGGTGGCCAGCTTCACCGCCCCGCTTTCGGTATCGGCCCAGTCCACCGACTCGACGAACGGAAAGGCCGTCAGATATTCCAGCAGCATGCCCCGCAAGACTTCGGAGTCCTCGATCAGGAGGACCCGCAGCGAACGGTTCGAGGAGGCCGTGGCTTGCTCCGGCATGGCGCTTGGCACCTGTCAGGCGAAGAAATGGACGATCAACGGTTCTGGCACGAGAAATCCAAGGTCCGCCCTATTCCACGAGCCCGTTCTTGATGGCGTAGTAGGTCAGGTCGGCATTGGTCTTCATGCCCATCTTCTCCAGGATGCGGGAGCGGTAGGTGCTCACGGTTTTCACGCTCAGGAACAGTTCGTCGGCGATCACCGAGACCGACTGGCCGCGTGACAGCTTGCAGAAGATCTGGAATTCGCGCTCGGAAAGCGTCTGGTGCACCGGCTGTTCGGTCGGCTTGTCGAGCCCGCCGATCAGCAGGTCCGCCACGGTGGGGCTCACGTAGCGGCGGCCCTGGGCCACCGTGCGGATGGCCTTCACCAGGTCGTCCGGCGCCGATTCCTTGGTCAGGTAGCCCGACGCGCCGGCACGGATCAGGTTGATCGCGTACTGGTCTTCGGGATAGGTGGACAGGATCAGCACAGGCAGGTTGGGCAACCGCTGCCGGATCAGCTTCAGCACATCGATGCCGTTTCGGTCCGGCATGGAAATATCGAGTACGAGTACGTCGAACTCGCTGTCGCGCAACTGCGCCATCACTTCGTCGCCGCTGGCGGCTTCGCCCGTCACCTTGATGTCGGGTTCCTCTGAAATGAACTGGCGCAGACCGGCACGCACGATCTCATGATCGTCGGCGATCAAGACGCGGATCATCGGTGTCTCCACGGTGAGGGGGGCGGCCCGCCTGCCGAAGCACGGCCCGGGCCGGTTTCCTGCATTGTAGTGCCGGCGCGACGCCGAATATGTCGGTGTCAGGCTGACATGACGCGCCACGGCGACATCCGCAACCCGGGCGGCGCCGCGCCGCGCGCCGGCGCAGGCGGCCGGAAAATGCTGCAGTGCGACGCTTGCCACGTGACGCTCCACCAAATGCAAGACGGACGCCCGAAGGCGTCCGTCAGTCCATTTGCATACTGCCGGGATGGGGCGGTCTGGAGGGGCCCGCCCGCATCCCGTCCGGCGCTTACTGGATCTTGGTGCCGGCGTCCGCGCCGGCTCCGGCATTGGCGCCCAGGTCACCCTTCTTCGACTTGGCCTTGGCGTGGCCGGTGTGCTTGCCCTTGTTTTCCTTGTCGGTCGGGGTCGACGACAGCGAGGTGTCGGCGCCCGACTTCGCACCCAGGCCGGCCTTGCTGCCCGGGTCCGCCGAACTCGGGCTGGCCGGGGTCACCGCGCCACCGGCCGCGCCGCCGGCATTCAGCCCGGCATTCGGGCTGGCATTCTGCGAGGGGGCGTTCACGGAGGCGCCGACGCCCGCTTGGGTGCCAACCGAGGCACCAGTGCCTTGGGCCATCGCAAACGACGAGGCGGCAGCAATCGACAGGGCGGACAGGGAGATCAGCAGCTTCTTCATGGGAGAGACTCCTTTACTGAATGCTCCGCAGCGAAACATTCGCTGCGGCATTCACGCGGTGTCACGTGAACTGGGTTCCAGTCTATGGAGCCGGCCCGGGCCGGGTGTGAGCACTTGTCAGCTTCTGTAAGCAGTCGTGAAGACATTGCAAACATTGCCTGCCGATCGCCATGCACGCCGGCCGGCCAACGATTTCATCGTATTTTCCTTATGTTTCAACGGCCATCGCAGTGTTATCGGCAGCGGGCGCGGGCCATAAAAAAACCGGGGCGCCGCTGTTACGCGGCGCCCCGGTCATTGCAACTGCTTACAGCTGCAGCGAAGCGGCTTACAGGTTCGGCGCGAGCGCGCGTTCCAGCGTCGTACGGTCTTCGCCGCGACGCGCCACCATGTCGTCCAGCTGGTCCTGGCCAATCTTGCCGACGCTGAAGTACGTCGAGTCCGGGTGCGACAGGTAGAAACCGCTCACCGACGCGGCCGGCGTCATGGCCAGCGACTCGGTAATGCCCATGCCGATCTCGGCGGCGTCCAGCAATTCGAACATCGGCGCCTTGACAGTGTGCTCCGGGCAGGCCGGATAGCCGGGCGCCGGGCGGATGCCGCGATACGCCTCGGCGATCAGCTGGTCGTTGTTCAGCGTCTCGGCGGCGTCGTAGCCCCAGAGGTCGGTCCGCACGCGCTGGTGCAGGCATTCGGCAAAGGCCTCGGCCAGCCGGTCGGCCAGCGCCTTGAGCATGATCGCGCTGTAGTCGTCGTGGTCGGCTTCGAACTGCGCCTCCTTCTTGTCCACGCCAATGCCCGCCGTGACCGCGAACACGCCGATGTAGTCCGCCACGCCGCTCGACTTCGGCGCGACGAAGTCGGCCAGGCAGCGGTTCGGACGGCGCACGCCGTCCACCACCGGGCGTTCGCTCTGCTGGCGCAGGTTGTGCCAGGTCAGTGCCACCTTGCTGCGCGACTCGTCCGTGTAGATCTCGATGTCGTCGTCATTGACGGTGTTGGCCGGCAGCAGCGCCATCACGCCGTTGGCGGTCAGCCAGCGGCCCTGGATCAGGCGGGCCAGCATGCTCTTGCCGTCCGAATACACGCGGCGAGCCGACTCCCCGACGATCTCGTCATTGAGGATGTCCGGGAATTTGCCGGCCAGGTCCCATGTCTGGAAGAACGGGCCCCAGTCGATGAAATTGGCCAGCTCGGACAGGTCGTAGTTGCGGAATACCCGCCGGCCGATGAATTTCGGCTTCGGCGGCACGTAGCTGCTCCAGTCCAGCGGCGTCTTGTTGGCGCGCGCCTCGGCCAGCGACACCATCGGCGTAGCCTTTCTGTTGGCGTGCTGGGCGCGGATGCGGTCGTAGTCGGACTTCAGGTCGTCCAGGTACTTCGCCGCGCCCTCGTCGGACAGCAGGCTCGACGCCACGCTGACCGAGCGCGAGGCATCCGGCACGTAGACCACCGGGCCCTCGTAGTTCGGCGCGATCTTGACCGCCGTGTGCACGCGCGACGTGGTGGCGCCGCCGATCAGCAGCGGAATCTTCTTCACGCGGAAGTAGTCGTCGCGCTGCATCTCCGAGGCCACGTAGGCCATTTCCTCGAGCGACGGCGTGATCAGCCCTGACAGGCCGACGATGTCCGCACCCTCGACCTTGGCCCGCGCCAGGATCTCGTTGCACGGCACCATCACGCCCATGTTCACCACTTCGAAGTTGTTGCACTGGAGCACCACCGACACGATGTTCTTGCCGATGTCGTGCACGTCGCCCTTCACGGTGGCGATCACGATCTTGCCGCGTGCGCGCACGTCGCCGCCGGCCTCGGCCAGCAGGCGCTTTTCTTCCTCGATGAACGGCAGCAGGTGCGCCACGGCCTGCTTCATCACGCGGGCGCTCTTGACCACCTGCGGCAGGAACATCTTGCCCGCGCCGAACAGGTCGCCGACGATGTTCATGCCGTCCATCAGCGGGCCCTCGATCACCTCGATCGGCCGGCCGCCGCGCGCCGCCACCTGCTGGCGCACTTCCTCGGTGTCCTCGACGATGAACGTGGTGATGCCGTGCACCAGCGCATGGGCCAGACGCTCGCCCACGGGCACCGGCGCCTCGGGCGTGCCGCGCCAGGCCAGGTTCTCTTCCTTCTTCTGGCCGCCGCCCTTGAAGCGGTCGGCAATCTCCAGCAGACGGTCGGTGGCGTCGTCGCGGCGGTTCAGCACCACGTCTTCCACGCGCTCGCGCAGTTCCGGGTCCAGCTGGTCGTACACGCCAAGCTGGCCGGCGTTGACGATGCCCATGTCCATGCCCGCTTCGATCGCGTGGTACAGGAACACGGTGTGGATGGCCTCGCGCACCGTGTCATTGCCGCGGAACGAGAACGACACGTTCGACACGCCGCCGCTCACCTTGGCATAGGGCAGGTTCTGCTTGATCCAGCGCGTGGCTTCGATGAAGTCCACCGCGTAGTTGTTGTGTTCCTCGATACCCGTGGCCACCGCGAAGATGTTCGGGTCGAAGATGATGTCCTCGGGCGGGAATCCCACCTCGTTCACCAGCACGTCGTAGCTGCGCTTGCAGATCTCGGTCTTGCGTTCGAAGGTGTCGGCCTGGCCCTTTTCGTCGAAGGCCATCACCACGCTGGCGGCGCCATAGCGACGGATCAGCGTGGCGTGGTGGCGGAACTGCTCCTCGCCTTCCTTGAGCGAGATCGAGTTCACCACGGCCTTGCCCTGCACGCACTGCAGGCCGGCCTCGATCACGTCCCACTTCGACGAATCGATCATGATCGGGACGCGCGCGATGTCCGGCTCCGACGCGATCAGGTTCAGGAACCGGACCATCGCCGCCTTGGAATCGAGCATCGCCTCGTCCATGTTGATGTCGATGATCTGCGCGCCGTTCTCGACCTGCTGGCGGGCCACGGCCAGCGCCTCGTCGAACTGGCCGTTCAGGATCATGCGGGCGAATGCCTTGGAACCGGTGACGTTGGTGCGCTCGCCGACGTTGACGAACAGCGTGTCGTCATCGATCAGGAACGGCTCCAGGCCGGACAGGCGCATCGGACGCGGGGGCAGCTTGCTCTGGCTCATGATGTGTCTTCTCTAATGCTCGGTGCGTACGATGTGTTCAGGCGGCCTGTTCGGCGTCTTCGCGATACTGGCCCGGCCAGGCACGCGGCGTCTTGTCGGCCACGCGGCGGGCGATGGCGGCGATGTGATCGGGCGTGGTGCCGCAGCAGCCGCCCACCAGGTTCACCAGGCCCGAGGCGGCGAATTCCTCCACCAGCGCGGACGTGACATCGGGCGTTTCGTCGAAGCCCGTGTCGCTCATCGGATTCGGCAGGCCGGCGTTCGGATAGCACGACACCGCGGCGTCGCACACCTTGGCCAGTTCGGCGATGTACGGGCGCATCAGCGTGGCGCCCAGCGCGCAGTTCAGGCCGAACGTGACCGGCCTGGCATGGCGCAGGCTGTTCCAGAACGCTTCCACGGTCTGGCCCGACAGGATGCGGCCCGATGCGTCGGTCACGGTGCCCGAGATCATCACGGGCACGCGCTCGCCGGTGTCCTCGAACAGCTGGTCGATCGCGAACAGCGCGGCCTTGGCATTCAGCGTGTCGAAGATCGTCTCGACCAGGAACACATCGGCGCCGCCTTCGAGCAGCGCCTTGCCCTGTTCGTAATACGAATCGCGCAGTTCCTCGAAGGTGATATTGCGCGCGCCGGGGTCGTTGACGTCGGGGCTGATGCTGGCCGTCTTCGGCGTCGGGCCGAATGCGCCGGCCACGAAGCGCGGCTTCTCGGGCGTGCTGTACTTGTCGCAGGCAGCGCGCGCCAGGCGGGCCGCCTCGACGTTCATCTCGTACGCCAGCGACGCCATCTTGTAGTCTTCCTGCGCCACGCCGGTGGCACCGAAGGTATTGGTCTCGATCAGGTCGGCGCCGGCGGCCAGGTACTGCTCGTGGATCTCGCTGATGACCTGCGGACGCGTCAGCAGCAGCAGTTCATTGTTGCCCTTCACATCGACCGGATGGTCGGCGAAACGCGTGCCACGGTACTCGGCCTCGCCCAGCTTGTAGCGCTGGATCATCGTGCCCATGGCGCCGTCGAGAATCAGGATGCGTTCACGCAGCAGCCGGGGCAGGCTGGCGGCCCGGGTATAGGGGCGGGGGGCGGAATGGACTGCGCTCATGGTGGGGCCTGGTCGTGATGCGCGCGCCCGGCCGTCGGGCCGAATGCGCAAATTTGGGCAAGAGGGCGATTTTATCAGGTAGATCAAGGGATTGCGGGCGGGCGCCCGGCCCCGGCCCGCTGCGCCCGGCGCGGTTGTCAGCCGGAGACAGCGCGCCTACACTAGGAGACGTATTCGCCACGAACCAACCTTCGGTCCGGTCGGCTATCGTTCGCTTTCGTCCGATTTTCGTCAGTTCCCATGCAACACTTGAGCCCCAACGATGCCCTGGCGCTGCTCGGCTCCGAGCCCGATGCGCTGTTTATCGACTGCCGCAGCGAGATGGAATACCTGTTCGTCGGCCATCCGCAAGGCGCGCACAACGTGCCCTGGAACGACGGCCCCGACTGGGAGGTCAATCCGCACTTCGTCCAGGCCGTGAAGAAACTGGCCGGACAGGTATCGGCGCGCCCCGTGGTGCTGATCTGCCGCAGCGGCAACCGCTCGTCGGCGGCCGCCCGCGCGCTGGAGGGGGCCGGCTTCACCACCGTCTACAACGTGCTGCACGGTTTCGAGGGCGATCTCGACGCCCATCGCCACCGCAATACCGTCAACGGCTGGCGGCACGAAGGGCTGCCGTGGGAGCAATACTGAAGCACCCCGCCGCCCTGGCGCGCCAATAAAAAACGCCCGCTTGGCAAGCGGGCGGCTTTCGTTCGGGCCGTGCCGGCAATGCTCAGTGCATCACCAGCGGATTGTTCATGACGGTGTCGAACTTGCCCAGAAACTCGTCGACTTCCTCCACGGATGGCTCGCTTTCGATCAGACGCGTCACGTCGGCGCGGAAGGTCTCGGCCATATGACCGCCGAGGAAAATTTCGCGTTTCAGGTTCTTGTCGACGATTTCGTAGCCGCCCGAGGCAAGGGTCGCATGCTCGACATCTGCGCCAAACTCGACAATGCAATAGTTGTCGCTGTTGTAGATCATTTGCATCGCACTACCTCCTGGCGTATGGTTGGCGCCGGTCCCAAGCCTGCCGGGATGACGCGATTTCCTCTCCAAGCTGAGGGTAGTCGTCCGTAATTCAAGTTTTTGCTGCCCGGACGAACCTTTGCGTGCCGTTGCTTCCCTCCTATGTTGGGCATCGGCGCCCGCCGCAAGTTTCTTGAGCGCCTGACATTACTGTGTTGCGATCTTCCCAATGGCGTTACGGAATATCACACTGCCCGCCACATGCCGCATGCCCCAGGAACGCATCGAAGATCGCATGGAAGCGTTCCGGTTGTTCGATAAACGACAGGTGCGCGGCGTCGGGTAGTACCTCCAGCTTCGCACCGTGAATTTTCCGTGCAATGGATTGGGCCATCGAAACCGGCGCGCCTTCGTCCTGATCCCCTGTCACCACCAGGGTCGGACAATGGATACGGCCGATCGCGTCCGCCAGGTCGAAGGCCACGATGGCCTGCGCCACGCCCACAAAACCCTGCACGGGCGTGGCCAGCAGCATCCGGTTGATACGTTCCACCTGGTCGGGATGCTGCGCGCGGAACGGCTGCGTCAGCCAGCGTTCCATCGTCGCCGGCGCCATGCCCGCCATGCCATGGGCCTCGGCCTGTCCGATCCGGTTGGCCCACATCGGGTGGGCTTCCATCGGCGTATGGTCGATCGTGTCCACGAGGGTCAGCGACAGCAGGCGGTCCGGATGGCGTACCCCCAGCGTCTGGGCCACCATGCCGCCAACCGATACGCCGCAGACATGGGCCTGTCCGATGTCGAGCGCGTCCATCAGCGCCACGGCGTCGTCCGCCAGCCGGGTCATGGTGTAGGCGCCCACTGGCGCGTCGCTGCCGCCGTGGCCGCGCAGGTCGAAGCGCAACACGCGATAGCGGTCAGACAAATGACGGGCGGTATCGTCCCACAGTGTCAGATTCGCACCGAGCGCATGCATCAGGACCACCCATGGCCCTTCCCGGCCATCGATGCGCGCCTGCAGCTGGACGTCGCCAGCCCGTATTCGCTGCGCCAATGTGTCAGGCATGTTTCAGTCTCCCGCGTGGTCAACACGTGTCACCGCGGCTACGGCATCACCGCCCTTCACTACTACGATAGACCAGATCGATCTGAGTGCCATCGGGCTCCGTCTGACGAAGCCGCGCAGGCATCCAGTTCAGCGACGGCGCCAGCCAGATTTCCACGCGCCGCTTGTCATTGGGGTGACGCGCAAGCCTCACGAAGTGTCGCGCGCGCACCACGTCGGTGCCGATGTCGATATCTTCTTCGCCCACGTACTGGACCTGCATCGGCTCGACTTCGCGGGTGTCCGCCACGTTGAACGACTCCACCACACCCGGCGTGGCATAACGCTGCGGGTCGCCGCGCGCCCAGCCCACCAGCTGCAGGAAAATGCTGAAGCGGTCCTGGAAGGCGGTGGGCATCGGCACCTGGCCGCCCCGCGTTTCAAACACCACGGTATTGGCCGTGCGGTCGAAGCGTGCCACTTCCACCTTGCTCCGGCGCGCTTCCTCGTAGCGCGTGGGTGCCAGTCCGCGATCGGTTATGTCGCCGCTGCTCTGGAATGCAAAGCGGAACCACAGCACGCGCGTTTCAACGGCCAGCCTGTAGTGCTTGCCGTCCTGTTCCCATCGGATGATGCCGTCGGGGTTTTGCACGCCGTTGACGAAGCTGGCGTAGCGCAGGGTGACCGAAGGGGGGGCCATATAGCGCGGCCCGGGGGGCGCGGGGGGCGCGGGGGGTGCCGGCGTCTCGGCCGGCGCCGGCTGGGCGCTGGGGCTGGCGGTGCCGGTGCCGCCGGCGCCCGTGCTGGCCGAGGTATCGCCGCTCTCGGCCGTGGCCAGCGCGGGCGCGGCAGGCTCCCTGGCAGGTTCGGGGGCTGGAACGGGCGTTTGGGTCTTCGGCGCGGGCTTTGGCGCCGGACGCGGCGGGGCGGGCGGCGCCGGGGGCTTGGGCGGAGGCAGCAGCACCGCCTCGACCGGCGGCGTCTCGCGCGGATCGGGCAATGCCGGGATCGGCACGCGCACCAGGCTGAACAGCAACAGCGCGTGCACGATCGCCACCAGTGCGATCACCGCCATCCATCGGCGCAGGCGCCGTGGACGCTTATGAGGGGTCTCCGTCCCTTGCGGACGGCTGGCTGTCGCCAAGATAACCAAGTTCCGACGAAATCTGCCGCGCGATATCGCGCACACGGCGGTCTACCGCGCCGCCCCATTCTGCATCGAATACGCTCTGCGCGCCCAGCACGATCAGCGCCATCGCCAAATGACCGTTGGCGTCGAACACCGGCGTCGAGATGGCATTGATGCCCGGCAGCACGCCGCCACGCGTACGCGCCGCGCCGCGCTTGCGCACGTCGGCGCAGATGGCATCGTAGTCGGCCAGCGACGCGGGCATGTCGGGCAGGGCGGCATCGCCGCGCGTGGCCAGTTCGCGCTCGATCAGCGGCAGCGTCTGGCGCCGGGAAAGGTACGCCCCATAGAGCCGGCCCGTGGCGGAATTGAGCAGCGGCATCACATCGCCCAGCCGCAGGCTCACGCTGACCGGATGACTCGATTCTTCCCAGTGGACGATGGTGGGTCCATGGTTGCCCCACACGGCAATGCCGGCGGTCTGGTCGATCTCGTCGCGCAGTTGCGACAGGATGGGCCGCGCCTTGCGCACCGGGTCCAGCCGGTTCAGCCCGGCAAGGCCAAGCTGCAGCGCGAACGGCCCCAGGTCGTAGCGCTGGCTCACGGCGTCCTGCGTGACGGCACCCAGGCGCTGGAAACTGACGAGGTAGCGATGCGCCTTGGCCGGGCTCATGCCGGCGGCGGCGGCCAGGTCGCGCAGCATCATCGCGCGCGGCGATGCGGCCAGCGCCTGCAGCAGCCGGAATCCCACCTCGATGGACTGGATGCCGGCGCGTTTGGCGTCGTCGCGGCCATCCTCTTGTGCCAGGTCGTCGCGGGAATCGTCATCGTCCACAGCGGTCATGCGCAGCTCGGGAAACAGGAATGTGATGCCGGCCATTCTATACGCGGCCCGCGGCCAGCCCGGGCCGCTCCGGTAGACTACCGGCCATTCATTCCCGCCAATGTTCGATTTCGCATGAAACTCGCCACCCTGAAGGACGGTACGCGCGACGGCCAGCTGGTCGTTGTCTCGCGTGACCTGAAGACCGCGCACTTTGCCACCGAAATCGCCGGCAAGCTGCAGACCGCGCTGGACGACTGGCCCTTTTACGCGCCGCAGCTGCAGGACCTGTACGACGCGCTGAACGCAGGCCGGGCGCGCCATCCGTTCCCGTTCCAGCCGAAGGACTGCATGGCCCCGCTGCCGCGCGCCTACCAGTGGGCGGACGGCTCCGCCTACGTGAACCACGTGGAACTGGTACGCCGCGCGCGCGGCGCCGAGATGCCGCCCGAATTCTGGACCGATCCGCTGATGTACCAGGGCGGGTCCGACGACTTCATCGGTCCGCAGGACGACATCGTCTGCCCGAACGAGGCGTTCGGCATCGACTTCGAGGCCGAAGTGGCCGTGATCACCGGCGACGTGCGCATGGGCGCCACGCCCGAGCGGGCCGCCGAGGCCATCCGCCTGGTGATGCTGGCCAACGACGTGTCGCTGCGCAACCTGATTCCGGCCGAACTGGGCAAGGGCTTCGGCTTCTTCCAGAGCAAGCCGGCCACCGCGTTCTCGCCCGTGGCGGTCACGCCCGACGAACTCGGCGACGCCTGGCGCGACCGCAAGGTCCATCGGCCCATGATCGTGCACTGGAACAGCAAGAAGGTGGGCGCGCCCGACTGCGGCACCGACATGGTGTTCGACTTCGGCCAGCTGATCGCCCACATCTGCAAGACCCGCAATGTGCGCGCCGGCAGCATCGTCGGCTCGGGCACCATCTCGAACGTCGACCGCAGCAAGGGGTACGCCTGCATCGCCGAAAAGCGCATGATCGAGACCATCGAACATGGCAAGCCCGAGACCGAATTCATGAAGTTCGGCGACGCCGTGCGCATCGAGATGTTCGATGCCGACGGCAAGTCGATTTTCGGCGCCATCGACCAGGTGGTGGCGGCCCGCTGACCGGGGCGGCCAGCCGGCGCCGCGGGCGGGCGCATCGGGCCAAACCCGGCTTGCGGCACACCGCACGGTTGCGCCTATAATTTCCCGACCGCCCGGTCGGGAAATCGACCGGATCATCGCCTTGCCCCGCGCCCTTGCCGGCGCCTTCTTTCCGGAATTCGCCCCATGACCGCCGACGCCAACACGCTCTCCCCCCGCCTGGCCCGCTACCAGGCCCTGACGCTGCGCCGCCACGGCCCGGTCCTGGAAGTGATCATGGGCGCGGCGCAGTCGGCCAACCAGAAGCTGGCCACGGCCGACGCCAACATGCACCGCGAGCTGGCCGAGATCTGGCGCGACGTCTCGGCCGATCCCGACATCCGGGTGGCCCTGATCCGTGGCGAAGGCAAGGGATTTTCGGCCGGCGGGGACCTGGCGCTGGTCGAGGACATGGCCAACGATTTCGAAACCCGCACGCGGGTCTGGCACGAGGCCCGCGATCTGGTCTACAACGTCATCAACTGCGACAAGCCGATCGTCTCCGCCATGCACGGCCCGGCGGTGGGCGCGGGGCTGGTGGCGGGGCTGCTGGCCGATATCTCGATCGCGTCGAAGACCGCACGCATCGTCGACGGCCATACCCGCCTGGGCGTGGCCGCCGGCGATCATGCCGCCATCGTGTGGCCCCTGCTGTGCGGAATGGCCAAGGCCAAGTACTATCTGATGCTGTGCGAGTCGGTCAGCGGCGAGGAAGCCGAGCGGATCGGCCTGGTATCGCTGGCGGTGGAGGAAGACGAACTGGTGGCCAAGGCGTTCGAGGTGGCCAACCGTCTCGCGGCGGGGTCGCAAACCGCCATCCGCTGGACCAAGTACGCGCTCAACAACTGGCTGCGCATGGCCGGTCCCGCGTTCGATACCTCGCTGGCGCTCGAATTCATGGGCTTTGCCGGCCCCGACGTGCACGAAGGCATGGCGAGCCTGCGTCAGAAGCGGCCGCCCGAATTCCAGTAACCGGCCGTCGCCCTTGCGCGCGGATGGCCCACACGACAGGGGTGCCGCACCATGTTTGGACAGATTCCCGATTTCGGCAACAGCTTCGAGTTCCTGCGCAAGCTCTGGGCCACCGGCAGCGGCATGCCCGGCGGCCTGATGCCAGGCCTGGGCGCCATGACGCCGCCGATGGATCTCGACGAGGTGGACAAGCGCATCCACGACCTCAAGGCCGTGGAAAGCTGGCTGCAGTTGAACGCGAACCTGCTGCGCACGACCATCCAGGGCCTGGAGGTACAGCGGGCCACGCTGGTCGCCCTGCAGACGTTCGGCAACGCGCTGTCGCCCGAGGCCATGCAGAACGCGATGGAAAACGTCGCCCGCGCCGCCAACGCGCCCAGCGCGCATCCCCCGCAGCATCACCACCCGTTCAGCACGGGCCAGACCGTGTCCGAGGCACAGGCCGACGCCGAAAACGACGAGCCGGACGACGATGACGCGCCGCCCGACGGCGCGGAAGCCGCCGAGGCCGCGGCCCCGGCCCCGGCTGACGGCGACGCGGCATCGGCCCAGCCCGGCGCGGCCCCGCTGCCGCCCAACGCGTCGCTGTGGTGGAACCTGCTGCAGCAGCAGTTCTCGCAGATCGCCAGCAGCGCAGCGGCCGCCAGTGCCGCGGCAGCCGGCGCCACGCCATTTGCCGGCATGGCTGGCTTCGGCGCGGGGGCAGCCCCCGGTGCCGAGGGCGTGGAGCCCGGCGTGAAAGGCGATCCGCCCGCGCAGCGCAAGCCGGACGCCAATGGCAAGGCCCGGCCTGCAGCGGGCAAGGCCGCGGCGAAGAAGCCAGCGGCAAGGAAACCTGCATCGAAGAAGGCCGCTGCAACGGGTACGGCCAAGGGCGCCGCAGGCAAGGCGCCGGCCAAGGGTGCCGCCACCCGATCCCACACCGGCACGCCGGACGCGCCCGAGGACGGCTCCGAGTGACCACGGCCTCGCCCGCCAGCGCCTTCGCACGTGCCAGCCAGCGCCAGAGCACGGCGCTGGTGATGATGGGCGGCGGCGCCCGCGCCGCATATCAGGCCGGCGTGCTGTCAGGCATCGCAAAGATCGCCGCGCGCCATGGGCTGGACCACTGCCCGCTGCCGTTCGGCATCATTGCCGGCACGTCGGCCGGGGCCATCAATGGCGCCGGGCTGGCTACCGGCGCGGCCGATTTCCGCACCGCGGCCGACACGCTGGCGGCGCTCTGGCACAGCCTGCATGCCGACGACGTGTACCGGACCGATGCGGTCCAGATGGGTGTGTCGGGCGCGCGCTGGCTGTCCTCGCTGGCCTTCGGCTGGATCACCCGCCGCGCACCGCGCGCGCTGTTCGACAACGCGCCCCTGGGCAGCTTCCTGACCGAACTGTTCGAACCGGGGCGGGTACAGGCCAGCCTCGACAGCGGCGCGCTGCACGCGTTCGCCGTGACGGCGCTGTCGTACAGCACCGGGCGCCACATCACGTTTTACCAGTCGCACCGACGCATCCATCCGTGGCAGCGCAGCCAGCGGCTGGCCGTGGAGGCCGCCATTGGCGTGGATCACCTGCTGGCCTCGTCGTCGATCCCGTTCCTGTTCCCGGCCATGCCGCTGGAAATCGAAGGCCATCACGAATGGTTCGGCGATGGCACGATGCGGCAGATGTCGCCGCTGTCGCCGGCCATCCACCTGGGCGCCTCGCGCATCCTGGCCATCGGCGCGGCGTCGCGCCAGCGCGCGGGCTGGTTCGATACGGTGCCCTCAGGCGGTTACCCGTCGCTGGCGCAAGTGGGTGGCCAGGCGCTGGCCAGCATCTTCCTCGATGGCCTGCAGGCCGATATCGAACGGCTCATGCATATCAACCGGCTGCTGTCGCGCATGCCCGAGATGGCCAACGATGCCGAAGGCTGGCGCCCCGTGCAGGTGATGACCGTCTCGCCCAGCGAACCCATCGAGGCCATTGCCGCCGAGCACCTGCACCGGCTGCCGCGCACCGTGCGCGCGCTGCTGTCGCCGCTGGGCGGCACCGAGGCACGCGGCGCCGCGTTCGCCAGCTACCTGCTGTTCGAGCCCGAATTCACGCAGGCGCTGCTGGCGCTGGGCGAACGCGACGCGGCCGCGCAGGCCGACGAGATTGCCGCCTTCCTGTACGGCGTGGTGCCGGAAACCAGGCCCACGGCACAGGAAATGTCGGAAGTGTCGTAGCCGCTACATTTTCAACGCCTGCCAGGCGCTCCGCCTATGCAATCCATCGCATCAGGGCTAAAACGGAGTAGAGAAAACATTCGAGAATGATTCTTGTCTGGTAGAATCCGCCCGTAATTTCAAAGGCTTAGCATGCTCTACCCCGAACTGTTCAAATCGTTGGAAGCGGTCCGCTGGCACATGGACAAGGACATCCCCTGGGATACCTTCGACCCGAGCCTGCTGACTGACGACCAGGCGAAGACCATCCGCATGAATGCGATCACCGAGTGGTCGGCCCTGCCCGCCACGGAGATGTTCCTGCGCGACAACCGCCACGACTCCGACTTTTCGGCCTTCATGAGCATCTGGTTCTTCGAAGAGCAGAAGCATTCGCTGGTGCTGATGGAGTACCTGCGCCGCTTCCGCCCGGACCTGGTGCCGACCGAAGAGGAACTGCACGCCGTGCGCTTCGAGTTCGACCCGGCCCCGCCGCTGGAAACGCTGATGCTGCACTTCTGCGGCGAGATCCGCCTGAATCACTGGTACCGCCGCGCCGCCGAATGGCACTCGGAACCGGTCATCAAGCACATCTACCGCACGCTGTCGCAGGACGAAGCGCGCCATGGCGGCGCCTACCTGCGCTACATGAAGAAGTACCTGCACCAGTTCGGCGACAACGCCCGCGCAGCTTTCGCCAAGATCGGCGTGCTGATGGCATCGGCCCGCCGCACGGAAAAGCCGCTGCACCCGACCAACCTGCACGTGAACAAGGCGCTGTTCCCGAACGACACCGTGCAGTCGCGCCTGCCGGACCCGGACTGGCTGGAACACTGGCTCGACGAGCAGATCCGCTTCGACGAGGTCTGGGAAAAGAAGGTGATCGAGCGGATTCTGCACAATATGTCGCTGCTGTTCGAGCGCACGTTCGAATCGGTGCAGGACCTGAACCGCTACCGCAAGGAACTGAACGCAAACCTGCAGGCCGCCCAGGCCTGACGGATTTTCCGGTTCCAGCCGCTGCAACGAGACCCCGTCGGCTACGATGGGGTTTTTCATTTTGGGCGCCGCCGCCCTCTTCCGACCCGATCCATGACCGCACCCGCCTTCGAATCCAAGCTGGTACCCGCCGACGACATCGCCGCGCTGCACGCCGCCGTGGCCGCGCTGCCGCGTCCGCTGGTCTTTACCAATGGCGTGTTCGACATCCTCCATCGCGGCCACGCCACGTACCTGGCCCAGGCGCGCGAACTGGGCGCCAGCATGGTGGTGGGCGTAAACAGCGACGCGTCGGTGAAGATGCTGGGCAAGGGCGACGACCGTCCGCTCAATCACGAAGCGGACCGCATGGCCCTGCTGGCCGCGCTGGAATCGGTGGACCTGGTGGCGATGTTCCGCGAGCAGACCCCGGTGGAACTGATCCGCCTGGTGCGTCCGGACATCTACGTGAAGGGCGGCGACTACGACATCGACACGCTGGAAGAAACCCGCCTGGTGCGCAGCTGGAGCGGCCAGGCCTATGCCATCCCGTTCCTGCACGACCGCTCGACGACCAAGCTGCTGACGAAGGTGCGGGCGCACGGCTGACACCTTGGCCGCCGCCATGGTGATGCGGCCCTGGTGACGCGGCTCCCCCTACCCCGCCCGCGCGGCGCTCCCTTCGCCGCGCGCCTGCGTCATCCCCTTGCAGGACTGCAGCAACTCCGCGCCGTAGCGCAGGCGGACTTCATCCATGCGGGTCCGCACGGCCTCGTCGGCGTGCGCCACGCGCAGCCACTGGCGCGACACGGCACGCGGCGCGTCGCTGACCAGCGCGGTGCGCACCCCCAACCCGCGTAGCGTTTCCAGGAATCGGTCGGCCCGTTCGCGCTCGCGGAACAGGCCCAGCGATACCGTGTACGACTCGGGGTCATCGGCGCTCACGACCGACACATCGGTCACCTTGCGGCGGCGCAGCTCGGCCAGCTTGCGGTCGGCGTTCTCGCGCGTGGGCTGGGGCGGCAGATGGACCCACCAGCGCACCTGCTCGCTGCGTTCGAACTGTTCCACCGTCAGCGGCGAACCCGCCGCGATGGCTGCCAGGTCTTCCTTCGCGCGCTGCACGGTCTGCGACGTGAAGCCGCCCATCTCCAGGCAGGCATCGGCCGGTGTGGCGGCCAGCGTCACGCTGCCCGGCGCCGCCTTGCCCGCGGGCGCTGCGCTGGCGGGCATCTCGCTGCGTGGCGCAGGCGCCGACGCCTCGGCGGGCTGGGGCAGCATCTCCATGCGCTCGCGGCGCACCTGCTGATCCACACGTTGCGGCTCGCGTGGGCTCTCCAGCGTGCCGCCAAGCGGATGCGGCCCGAAAACGCCCAGCACGGCCGCCAGCATCAGCAGGTTGGCGATCAGCAGGATCAGCAGCAGGACAGTCAGGCCTCTCCGGGACATTTGGCGCGAGTCGGTCGAGTGATGGGCACCGGCAAAGGCTGGCCGGCGATGATGACAGGGGCTCAGGCGGGCAGCGCCATCGCATGCAGCCCAAGCAGCACAAGATTATCGTGCATCTCGAACGGCATCGCGAGCGCTCCGGCCACCGCGTGCCGCGCGCCGCCCGACAGCAGGCAGCGTACCGGGCCGCGTTCGGCCAGCGCCCGCCATGTCCGCTCGACGGCGCCGGCCTGCGCGGCCAGGCAGCCCGCCGCAATCGCATCGTGAGTGTTGTCTGAGCCCAACGCCCGCACCGCGCGCGTGGCGCCGGCGCCGGTATCGCGCACATCGAGTTCGGGCAGCTGCGCGGTATTGCGCGCCAGCGTGCCCAGCATCAGTTGCAGGCCAGGCAGGATCAGGCCGCCCTCGAACCGGGCGCCATCGGGCGTGGGGGTCACGATGTCGAGTGTCGTGGCCGTGCCCGCCGTGACGATCAGCAATGTCTGATCCGGCAGCCAGCGATGCGCGCCGATGCTGCCCACCCAGCGGTCCACCCCCAGCTGCGTCGGCTCCCGATAGCCGTTGGCCAGCCCGCCATGCGCGGCCGTGGTGCGTACCCATGTCAGCGCGGCCGCGCTGCCGAAGGCCTCCACCAGCAACGCATCGACCTTGCCCGCCAGCGTCGGGCCGGCCACGTTGGCGATCCACACCGCCGGCACGCGGCCGCCAGCCAGTTGCTGCCACGTGCCAAGCAGCGCGGCCCGCTCGGCGGGCGCGGCATGTGCGGTCGCGCCGGCGTGCTGCCAGGGCGTGGGCAGTGCGCCGGCCGCAGGGGCCTGAGCGGGCACGTCATCGTCGCACCAGGCCCATTTGAGCCGGGTATTGCCGATGTCGATCAGCAGCGTACTCATGCGGTGGCTCCGCGCAGCGACACCTCGCCGCTGGCAATGCGTTGCAATCCATCGGCGGTTTCCAGCAGCAGGTGGCCGTCGCTGTCCACGCCACGCGCCAGGCCTTCGGCCAGCACCTGCCCGTCATGCAGCAGGCGCACAGGCTCGTTGCGGAAGGCATCGCGCGCCGACCACGCCGGCGCCAGCGGCGCAAAGCCCTGGGCCAGAAACGTGGCACGCATGGCCGCCAGCCGGTTCAGCACGGCGGCCAGGATGCGCGTGGGGTCGCGCTGCGGATCGAACGACGCCATGGCCTCGGACACACCTGCCAGTTCGCGGCCCAGCGCCGCTTCCATGCCGGCGTCGCGTATCAGGTTCAGCCCGATGCCGATCACCGCCCACAGCCGCTGCGGCCCGGCCGGCACCGATTCGATCAGGATGCCGGCCAGCTTGCGACCGTCGATCTGCAGGTCGTTGGGCCACTTCAGGCCCACGCGCGCGCCGCAGGCGGCGTCGCAGTCTTCCAGCCCCTGAGCCACGGCCAACCCCACGGCCAGGCTCAGGCCGCTGAGCCGCGCCGGTGCCAGCGCCAGCGGCATCGACACCGAAAACATCAGCCCGGCGCCCTGCCAGGGCCGCCCCTGCCGGCCACGACCGGCGGTCTGGCGGTAGGCCACGCGCACGCGCGCGGCGTCGTCGGCCCATGGCGCGCTGCGGCTGGCCTGGGTCAGGTCGGCATTGGTCGAGCCGGTTTCCGCCACGACCTCGACCTGCCATGACCGGGCGGGGCCGCCAGCGAGCGCCTGGCGCAGGGTGTCGGTGTCGATCCGCCATGCCGGCAGGGTGGCGGCATCGGCGGCACGGTGGTTGGCGGCGGCATCGGGAAAGTCTGGCATGGGGACGGCAGGCATCTGGAATTCATCCGGCGGGGCGAAGCATGGCGCGGAGTCTGGCGAGATTGTAGCCGTGGCCGTGTCAGCGGATGTCCGGTCGCGTGTCCCCGGTTGGTAGCATAGAATCGAGACTCCGCCATCACATCATCGCCGCTTTTGGATCGCCAGCCGACGCCCGCCATTGATATCTCGCGCCAGGACGGAGCCTGCAGCATACAGCTGCAAGGGGACTGGACGGCTCTTGCACTTGCCGGCTGCCATGAGGCCCGCGGCCTGCGCGCCCAGCTGCATGAACTGACCGAGGCGCCGCAGCATGCCGAATGGTCGCTGGCCGGCGTGACGCGGCTCGACCATATCGGCGCGCAACTGATCTGGCAGGCCTGGAACGGCCGCATGCCCGAGCGCGTGGCACTGAACGACGGCCAGCGCCGGGTGTTCGAGCGCATTGAAAACCTGCGCACCGACGGCTGGCGCAAGACGATGGTCGACCGTTTCAATCCGGTGACCTTGCTGGGTGCCAAACTTCTGTCGTTCTTCGCCCAGCTGGCCAACGGCATCACCATGCTGGGCCAGCTGGCATTCGACCTGCTGCGGTTTGCGCGCGCGCCGCATCGCGGCCCGTGGCGCGAGATCTCCGCGAATGTCTACAACGTCGGCTATAAGGCACTCGGGATCACGGCGCTGGTCGGGTTCCTGATCGGCATCGTGCTGTCCTACCTGTCGGCCAACCAGTTGCGCACGTTCGGCGCCAGCACCTTTATCGTCAACATCCTGGGCATGGCGGTGATCCGGGAACTGGGGCCCGTGCTGGCCGCCATCCTGATTGCCGGCCGCTCAGGCTCCGCCATTACCGCCCAGATCGGCGTGATGCGCGTGACCGAGGAACTCGACGCGATGAGCGTGATGGGTATCTCGCACGGCTTCCGGCTGATCATGCCGCGCGTGATCGCGCTGTCCATCTCGATGCCGCTGCTGGTGGCGTGGACCGACGTGATGGCGCTGGCCGGCGGCATGGTGGCCGCTCGCTACCAGCTCGACATCAGCTACGCGTTCTTCCTGCGCCAGCTGCCCGATGCGGTGCCGGTGGCCAACCTGTGGCTGGGCCTGGGCAAGGGCGTGGCGTTCGGCATGCTGATTGCGCTGACCGCCTGCCACTTCGGGCTGCGCATCAAGCCCAACACGCAGAGCCTGGGCCAGGGCACCACGGCATCGGTGGTGACGTCGATCACCGTGGTCATCCTGGCCGATGCGGTCTTTGCCATCCTGTTCAAGAACGTGGGGCTATGAATACCATCGCCACGCCGCAAGTCGGCCCCGACACCCCGCGCGAGAAGATCATCGAGGTGCGCGACCTCGTCAAACGCTATGGGGACAACGTCGTGCACGACGGCCTGAACCTCGACGTCTATCGCGGCGAGGTGCTGTCGATCGTGGGCGGCTCGGGCACGGGCAAGACCGTGCTGCTGCGCCAGATCGTGGGGCTGGAGCGGCCGACGTCGGGCACCATCAAGGTGTTCGGCGAGAACCCGGCCAGCCTGAACGCCGCGCAGCTGCAGACGCTGCGCAACCGCTGGGGCCTGCAGTTTCAGCGCGGCGCGCTGTTTTCGGCGCTGTCGGTCATCGACAATATCGCGCTGCCGCTGCGCGAGATGCGCGCGCTGCCCGACAACCTGATCTGCCAGGCATCGCTGCTGAAACTGCAGCTGGTGGGCCTGTCGGCCAAGGACGCCGACAAGATGCCGTCGGACCTGTCGGGCGGCATGATCAAGCGCGTGGCGCTGGCGCGTGCGCTGGCACTGGAACCCGAGCTGGTTTTCCTGGACGAACCCACGGCGGGCCTCGATCCGATGGCATCCGACGACTATGTGGCCCTGATCCGCGAATTGCGCCGCGAACTGGGCTTGACGGTGGTCATGATCACGCACGACCTGGACACGCTGGTGGCGCTGTCCGACCGCGTGGCCGTGCTGGCCGACCGCAAGGTACTGGCCGCCGCGCCCATTGCCGAGGTGATCAAGGTCGATCACCCGTTCATCCGCGAATATTTTCTGGGCGACCGCGCCCAGCGCGCGCTGCAGGCGCTGCCCGCCCTCAAGGGCCCCGGCAGCCCGGCCGCGCCCACTGGAAACACTGGAGAGACCTGATGGAAAACAAGTCAAACGCCTTCCTGGCAGGCGTGTTCACCATCGGACTGGCGATCCTGGTGCTGTTCTCGCTGTTCTGGTTCAGCAGTGACCACGCCGTGCGCGTGCCGTACGACCTGATCACGCGTTCGACGGTCAACGGGCTGGGACCGCAGGCCGACGTGAAGTATCGGGGCCTGGATGTCGGCAAGGTGCTGTCGATCAAGTTCGATCCGCAGGTGCCGGGCCAGATCATCGTGCGCATCAGCGTCAACCAGGACACGCCGATCACGCGCACCACCTATGCCACGCTGGGCTTCCAGGGCGTGACCGGCATCGCCTATGTGCAGCTGGACGACACCGCGCGCGAGGATGGCGCTGCCGCCAGTTCGCCGCCGCTGCATACGTCGGCACGCGAACCGGCGCGCATCGTGATGCGGCCCGGCTTCTTCGAGGAACTGGAAAAGCGCGGCGACTCGCTGCTGACCCAGACCGAGACGCTGATGTCGTCGCTCAACGAGATGTTCCAGACCACCAACCGCGACGAGCTGATGGCCGCCATCAAGTCGGTCCACAAGACCGCCGACGACTATTCGAAGCTGGCCGCGTCGCTGCAGCCCGCCGCCGCCCGCCTGCCGCAGGCCGTGGACAACCTGAACGCCACGCTCGCTTCCACGCGCCGGCTGGCCGATGACCTGGCCAGCCCGCATGGCACGGTGATGAGCACCGTGAACCGCGTGGGCGAGAACATGCAGGGCGCCGCCGATTCGGTGCAGCAGGCGGCCGGCATCTTCACCCAGGAAACGCTGCCGCAGATCAACGGGCTGGCGCGCGATGCCCGCCAAGCCACGCGCAGCATCGACCGTGCGGCCGGCCAGTTCAACGACCAGCCAAGCAGCGTGCTGTTCGGCGGCTCGGCCGTGGCCCCCGGACCCGGCGAGCCGGGCTTCCACGCCCCCTGAACCGCCGCCACGCCATGCGTCAGACCCACCGTCGGGAATCCACCATGAAAACCCGTTCCGCCCTTGCCTCGCTGGTCATGCTGATGGCGCTGTCCGCGCTGACCGCCCTGGCCGGCTGCAGCGTGCTGTCGCCCGCCAAGCCAAGCACCACCTACGACCTGGGCCCGCTTGCCGCCGCACCGTCCCAGCCGCCCGCCCGCCTGCCCAAGCTGCGCGTGGCCGATACCGGCGGGCCGACGTGGATGGACGGCCGGGGCATCTACTACCGGCTGCAATACACCCAGGCCCAGCGGCTGCAGGCCTACGCCACGCAGCGCTGGGTGGACGCCCCGACGCGGCTCTTCGACGACCGCCTGCGCGACGCGGTGTCCGGGCGCGGCGAACTCACGTGGTACGGCGACACCAGCGTGCCGGCCGTCAAGGTGGACCTGCTGGGCTTCGAGCAGGTCTTCGACTCGCCCACCAGCAGCCGCGGCGTGGTGCGCGCGCGGGCCACGGTATTCCACAAGGGGCTGATCGGACAGAAGACCTTCGTCGCCGAGCTGCCGGCGCCCAGCCCCGACGGCGCCGGCGGGGTGAAGGCGCTGTCGGCCAGCAGCGATGCGGTGATCGCCGCCATCCTCGACTGGGCCGCCACGCTGCCGCTGGAAGCCGCCGCCGCAGCCGGTCCGGCGCCGCTGCCGCGCGCGAACCCGCCCGGGCGCAACGCGGTGCCGCTGCCGACCGACGAAACGCCCACGCCCACGCCCCCGCGCCAATGAGGCGCGGAAAGCCTATAGTGCGAATCAGGCCGTAAGGTTTCACGCAGTCAATGGCACCGGATACGCCCCTGCCTCCTTCGCCCCCGACGCCCCCAGAGGCCCCGCCGCAGCCGGAGCTGGAGGGCTGGTTGCCACGTCATTCGCCGCTGGCGCGTGTGGGGCTGATCTGCTTCACGCTGCTGGTGGTCTACGCCAGCCTGTATCCGTTTTCGGGATGGTTGAACAACGGCATCTCGCCGTTCGCCTTCCTGACCGCGCCCAAGCCGCGCTACATCACCGAATTCGACCTGCTGACCAATGTGCTGGGCTACTGCCCGTTCGGCGCGCTCGTGGTGCTGTCGCTGCATCCGCGCGTATCGGGCGCGCGCGCCACGCTGATCGCACTGGTGGCCGGCGCGCTGCTGTCGTCGGTCATGGAAGCCCTGCAGACGTGGCTGCCCACCCGGATCCCGTCGAACATCGACCTGATCACCAACGCGCTGGGCGCGCTGCTGGGGGCCGCCGTGGTGGCGCCGTTCACCAGCGCGCTGATCGACCGGGGCAACCTGACCCGCCTGCGCATGGCGTGGTTCGAACCGCATGCCAGCTTTGCGATCGTGCTGATCGTGCTGTGGCCGTTCGCGCAGGTGTTTCCGCAGGAACACCTGTTCGGCATGGGCGGCATCGTGCGGGAATGGCTGACCGATCCCGATTCCTGGCCGATGATGTGGGTGCAGGCTTACTTCCCGGCGCTGATCGCCTGGCAGGACAGCATCAACCTGCGGCCCGACGACCTGCAGAACCAGTTGCTGCTGGAAACCATGGTGACGGCATCGAGCTGGATCGGCACCGGCCTGTTTGCATCGGTGGCCATGCGGCGTACCGCGCCGATGCTGCGCATCCTGGCGGCGCTGCTGACCGCCGCGCTGATGATCAAGGCTGGCGTCGCGGAACTGCAGTTTCCCGACGACAACGCGTTCAACTGGCTGTCCGAAGGCGGGCGCTTTGCCCTGCTGACCAGCTCGCTGGTGCTGGTCCTGCTGCTGCGCCTGCCACGCTGGCTGCGCGCCGTGCTGGCCGTGGTGTCGCTGACCGGGCTGGTGATACTGACCAATATCCTGCCGCCGAACCCCTATGCGTGGATCTCGGAGCAAGGCTGGCGCATGGGCCGCCTGGTGCACTTCAACAGCCTCGCGCAATGGCTGGGCTGGGTATGGCCGTTCCTGGCCTTCTTCTACGTGGTCTGGCGCTTCGAGCAGATCACGCTGCGGCGGCGCCTGCAGAAGCGCGCCCAGCGCCGCGCGACGGCGCGGGCCGTGGCCGCCGCGACGGAAACCCGGCAGGAATCGAAGTAGGCGTCAGCGGCGCATTGCCGCCGGCGACGTGTCAGTGCAGCTGACCGCCCTGCTCTCGGATATCGGCATCGGTCGACAGCGACGTGGCCACCGCCACGCGCAGGCCGGCGACCAGCGTATCGAGCGCCAGGCTGGGCGCGCCGGGATGCCGCGCGGCCTGCTCGGGCAGGTAGGGGATGTGGATGAAGCCGCCGCGCGTGGCCGGGACCGCTGCGTGGCGTTGCGCCAGCGCATGCATCAGCCCATAGAACACATGGTTGCAGACGAAGGTGCCGGCGGTTTGCGACACCATCGCCGGCACGCCGGCTGCGCGCATGTCGCGCACGATGGCCTTGATCGGCAGCGTCGAGAAATACGCGGCCGGGCCATCGGGCGCAATGATGTGGTCGATGGGCTGCGCGCCGGCGTTGTCGGCAATGCGGGCATCGTCCACATTGATCGCCACGCGCTCGATCGACATCTCGGTGCGGCCGCCAGCCTGACCCACGGCAATCACCACATCTGGATTTAAAGATTCTACGAGTTGCGCCATCGCGTCGATGGCGTTGCCGAACACGCACGGCAACTGGCGCGCGACAATCACCGCATCGCCAACGCGCTGGCCATCGAGTGCTCGCACCGCCTCCCACGAGGGATTGATCGGCTCTTGTTCAAACGGCTCGAAGCCGGTCAGCAGGACGGTACGAACGGACATGGCAGTTTCCTTACATCAGGAAGTACAGCAGGAAGATATTGGCGATCAGGATGCCAAACGCGGTGGGCAACTGCGCGCGGATCACGGCGTTCTTGTCTTCCAGTTCCAGCAGCGCGGCGGGCACGATGTTGAAGTTGGCCGCCATGGGCGTCATCAGCGTGCCGCAGTAGCCCGAGAACATGCCGATGGCCGCCATCACGGCCGGGTTCGCGTGGAACATGCCCACCAGGATCGGCACGCCTACGCCGCCTGTCATCACCGGGAACGCGGCAAAGCCGTTGCCCATGATCACCGTGAACAGCGCCATGCCCACGCAGTAGACCGTCACCGCCACGAACTTGAAGTCCATGTTGATGTACGACGTGGTCAGGTGCGCCACGGCCTTGCCCACGCCGGCATCGGCGAACACCAGGCCCAGCATGGCCAGCATCTGCGGCAGCACCAGCGCCCAGCCCAGCGCCTCGATCAGGCGGCGGGATTCGCGCATGCTCTGCGCCGGCGTGTCGCGCGTCAGCCAGCAGACCACGAACAGCGACACCAGGCAGCCGACACCCAGCGACACGAACGTGACGTTCTTCGGATCGAGCAGCGGCAGCCCGGCAATCCTGAAGTCCTTGAACAGCACCGTGCCCAGCACCGTGATCAGCGGAATCAGCAGCGCCGGAATGAACAGCTTGTTGCCCAGGCGCTGGGCGCTGGCGCGGCGCTTGTCTTCCGGCAGCGTGCCGTGCTTGCCATGGCCCACGCCGCCAAACCCGGCGATCAGCGCCATCACCACGGCACCCACGCCGACCACGGCCGGCGGGATCTTGTCGCCGATCAGGAAGATGACCGCATAGAGCAGCCAGAACAGGCCCGTGGTCAGACGGCGCGGATGCGTCTTGTCCGCGAACGTCATCAGCGCGGTGATCAGCAGGACAAAGCCGGCCAGCCAGTAGAGGTATTCGATCGAGATAATCATCGCTTACTCCCCCTTGGCCGCGGCGGCGACGGTGGCCGACGTGCCGGCCGGTTGCTTGCCGCCGAGTTCGCGGGCCAGCCAGCCATCGAGGCGCTTCAGGCGCACGGCATGGATCAGGAAGGCGCAGATCGCGGTGGGGATGCCCCACACGGCAATGTGCAGCGGCTCGACGTCGATGTTCGACGACAGCAGGAACGTGTGCATCAGCGCGATGGCACCGAACGCCACGAAGATGTCCTCGCCAAAGAACAGGCCCACGTTGTCGGTGGCCGCGCAGAAGGCCAGCACGCGCTGGCGCACCGGCTCGGGCAGGTGGCCGAAGCGGGTCTCCGCCGCGCCTTCGGCCATCGGGGCCAGCAGCGGGCGCACCATCTGCGGATGGCCGCCCAGGCTGGTCAGGCCCACGGCGGCGGTCAGCTCGCGCACGGCCAGGTAGACGATCAGCAGGCGGCCGACGGTGGCCGATGCGATGCGCGAAATCCACGCCTGCGCATGCTCGCGCAGCCCGTGGCGTTCCAGCAGGCCGATCACGGCCAGCGGCAGCAGGATGATCAGCGGCAGGTTACGTGCCTTGACGAAGGCCGTGCCGATGGCAGTGAAGATCTGCATGACCGGCATCGACGCGGCCAATCCCGTGACAATGGCGGCTGCCGCCACCACCATCATGGGATTGAACCGCAGGACGAAGCCGAGGATGATGACGCCGACCCCGAGCAGGGGCCAAAGATTGACAGCCGATTCCATGGGAAACACCTGATAACGAGTGAAGCAAAGCCTGCGCCTGACGGGGGGCCGTCAGTTGCCGGCCCGGATGGCGATGCCTTCCGCGCCGAGCCGTTCCCGGATGCGGCGCGCAAAGGCAAGCGCGTGGGCGCCGTCGCCGTGCAGACACACGGTTTCGGCGCGAATCGGTACCCAGGTGCCGTCGATCGCGCGCACCTGCTTGTCGCGAATCATCGAGAGCGTCTGGTTGAGGGCGACGTCTTCGTCGTCATGCAGCGCGCCGGGCGTGCCGCGCTTGACCAGCGTGCCGTCGGGGTTGTAGCCGCGGTCGGCGAACACTTCTTCCTTCACGCGCAGGCCCGCGTCGCGCGCCATGGTGATCATCTGGCTATTGGCCAGACCGAAGAAGACGAGGTCGGAATCGTAGTCGCGTACGGCGCGGATGATCGCGTCGCACAGCCTGGCGTCGCGCACGGCCATGTTGTACAGCGCGCCATGCGGCTTCACGTGGGCCAGCTGGCCGCCCTGCGCGCGCACCATCGCGTCGAGCGCGCCGATCTGGTACAGCACGTCGGCATAGACCGCCTCGGGGTCGCGCTGCATTTCGGTACGGCCGAAATTCTCGCGATCCGGAAAGCTCGGATGCGCGCCAATGGCCACGTTGTTGTCCAGCGCCCACTTCACGGTCTGCAGCATCGTTGCCGCATCGCCCGCGTGCCAGCCGCACGCCACGTTGGCGGAACTGATCAGCTGGATCAGGGCTTCGTCATTGCCGCAGCCTTCGCCAAGGTCGGCATTCAGGTCGATTTGCATGGGCGTTCTCCGGATGTGTGGGGCGATTTAAGGGTTATGCGACGAACCGGGTGGTCGTGCGGCGGCGCGCGGCAATCTGCAGGCCCTGGCTCTGCCAGCGCAGCGCCTGGTCGATCTGGCGCAAGTAGCGATCCACCTCGGCCTGGGCGGCGGCGGCCTCTTCGACGGTCACCTGCCGGAAGCGCACCGTGGCGCCCAGCGGCACCTGGGCCAGGCGCCACAGGTCGGCGCCGATCACGGTGCCGATCTTCGGATAGCCGCCCGTGGTCTGCGCGTCGCTCATCAGCGCGATCGGCTGGCCATTCGGCGGCACCTGCATCACGCCCGGCACCACGCCGTGCGACAGCAGATCGCCCGAACGGTCGGCGCGTCGCGCCAGCACGGGGCCCTGCAGGCGCAGGCCCATGCGATTGCTCTGCGGCGTGATGGACCAGTCCGACGACCACAGCGCCGCCTGCGATTCGGGCTCGAAATCGGGATACTCAGGGCCGGCCAGCATGCGGATCACCAGCGCATTGCCTTCGCGGTTGACGGGCAGCGCCCAGCCCGGCGCGGCCACGCCGACCCAGTCCTGCTCGGCGTCGATGCCGGGGCGGCCCACGGGCAGATGGTCGCCTTCCTTCAGCACACGGCCTTCGAAGCCGCCGAAGCTGGACTTGAGATCGGTGCTGCGCGAATGCATCACCAGCGGCACATCGATGCCGCCCGCCACGCACAGGTAGGTGCGCGAGCCACCGCGCGGCGCGGGCAGCGTCAGCGTTTCGCCACGTCGCACATCGAACGCATGCCAGGACCAGACCGGCACGCCATCGACATTCGCGCTGCACTCGGCGCCGGTCAGCGCCACGCGCATGTCTGCCTCGAAGCGCAGCGCCGCGCGGCCCAGCGTGAATTCGATGGCCGCCGCGTTTGGGTCGTTGCCCAGCAGCCGATTGCCCACCTTCAGCGCCAGCCCGTCGGCAGCGCCCGACCGGCCCACGCCAAAGCGGCGAAATCCGGTACGGCCCAGGTCTTGCACCGACGCCTGCGCGCCAGGTCGGAGGATCTCGATCACAGCAGCACCTCCTCGGCAACGAAACGCACGGTGTCGCCGGGCGCGAACAGCGATGGCGGATCGCGATCCGCCACGAACAGCTGCGCGTCGGTGTGGCCGATCAGCTGCCAGCCGCCGGGCAGTACGGCCGGATAGATGCCGGTCTGCTCGCCGCCAATGCCCACGGCACCGGCCGGCACCGCCAGGCGCGGCTCGCGGCGGCGCGGCGTGGCCAGCTCGGGCGCCATGCCGCCCATATAGGCAAAGCCAGGCTGGAATCCCAGGAAATACACCACGTATTCACCGGCGGCGTGGCGACGCACCACTTCGTGCGGCGTCAGGCCGGTATGCGCGGCCACATCGGCAATATCGGGACCGAACTCGCCGCCGTAGCGCACCGGAATCTCCACGAGCTTGCCCGTGGTGTTGCGCGTCTCGCCCGATGCCCACGCGAGCTTCAGGTTGCGCTCCAGCGCCGCCACATCGGCGGTGTCGTCAAAGGTCAGCGTGAGGTTGTTCATGCCCGGCACCACGTCCACCACGCCACGCCAGTCGGCCGCGCGTTCGGCCATGGCCCAGATGCGGCGCTGAACTTCCAGCGAGGCTGGCGGCGCGACGCTGTAGAGCAGCGCCTGTTCGGCCAGACGGTGAACGGAGCATTGAGGCATGGACGGGCTCGCTGGTTGGAGGCGGGGCTTCGTTCCCTGCAGTGTAGGCACCGCACGGACCGCGACATGGCTCGCCAATGAACCCGATGTGACTCAATCGAATTTCATCAACGATTTATCGATAAATTCATCATATCGAAACATGGCAATGCCCGGCACTCGGGGTAGACCCTAGGTAGTTATGCACCGTTAGCGGCAATTTCGCACCAAAATCGGATCAATATGACGGATGAAGCGCTAGCACTGAAAGTTCGTTGAAAGGCGATCAGAAGACATCCAGCTGCGGGACGGAAGGCCCGGTCGTTTTTGACCCCGGGCAAACGACGGCGAACCTGAGACGACCGCCCCGGATGGCGCTGCTAGATTGGCCGTCGCTTCTAACCCAAGGGGAACGCGATGATCCGATGCAATCTGGTGGAGGGAGACCAGTCGAGCGCCAACGGCGTGACGCTGGAAGGGATGCCGCAGGACACCATCAACGGCAAGCGCATGGCATTTTTGGGTGCCAGGGTCTATTGCCCCACGTGCAGGACTACCGGGCAGATTGTCGGGGTGGGACCGCGGCATCCGAGCGACTTTATGACCAGTCCATTGGGAGCGATTTACACAATGGGGCGATGGGCAGGCATACGCACCGCCTTCGTGCCGTTCACGAATATCGGTGACTCGGATCTCGGTGCTTCCGGTGAAATATTGTTCTGGGAAATCAAGTGAAGCGCCTACTGATCATTGCCGCAGGATTTCTCGGCGGCCTGGCTCTCACGTGGATATGTCTGTACGTTTTCAGCCGCCTCGACTGGCCCGTAACATGGTCAACCGCCAGAGACAAGAAAAGCGGTTGCTGGGGCCTCGAACACTGCGCCAATCCCCCGGCAACGGTTTATGTCTATCTGGTGCTATTTCTACTATGGCCCGCCATATACTTTTCCACGATCAACGGTCTTGCGTATCGCAAGTGGTCATTAAAGAACTGGGCGTGGTCGACGGGTATAGGAGGCCTGCTAGCGATGGCATTTTATTATCTGTCATACGCGTGGCCGGGCGTCATCGCGTACTTGACGAATGCTCTTTCTCTTTGAGTGAATCAGGACGCCGCCCTGCGTTTCGACGCGCAAAGGGCGGCGGCCAATTCAATCAGGCAAACCCCGCCTGATGCGCCTGCTGGTCGGCGTGGTACGAGCTGCGGACCATGGCGCCCACGGCGGCGTGGGTGAAGCCCATCTTGTAGGCCTCTTCCTCGAACATCTTGAACGTGTCCGGATGCACGTAGCGCATCACCGGCAGGTGGTGGTTCGACGGGGCCAGGTACTGGCCGATGGTCAGCATGTCGATGTCGTGCGCGCGCATGTCGCGCATGACTTCCAGGATTTCCTCGTCGGTCTCGCCCAGGCCCACCATCAGGCCCGACTTCGTGGCGACGTCCGGGTTGCGGCGCTTGAATTCCTGCAGCAGCTTCAGCGAGTGCGCGTAGTCGGCGCCTGGGCGGGCCTGCTTGTACAGGCGCGGCACCGTTTCCATGTTGTGGTTCATCACGTCGGGCGGCGCCGTCAGCAGGATGTCCAGCGCCTTGTCCAGGCGGCCACGGAAGTCGGGCACCAGCACTTCGATGCGGGTGTTGGGCGACAGCGCGCGCGTCTGCGAGATGCAGTCCACATAGTGCTGGGCGCCCCCGTCACGCAGGTCGTCACGGTCCACGCTGGTGATCACCACGTAGTTCAGCTTGAGCTGGGCGATGGTGCGCGCCAGGTTGCCGGGTTCATTCACGTCGAGCGGGTCCGGGCGGCCGTGGCCCACGTCGCAGAACGGGCAGCGGCGCGTGCACTTGTCGCCCATGATCATGAACGTGGCCGTGCCCTTGCCGAAGCATTCGCCGATGTTCGGGCAGCTGGCTTCCTCGCACACGGTGACCAGGTTGTTGGCGCGCAGGATGTCCTTGATCTCGTAGAAGCGCGAGTTGCCGGTGGCGGCCTTGACGCGAATCCAGTCCGGCTTCTTGAGCTTTTCGGCCGGCACAATCTTGATGGGGATGCGTGCGGTCTTCTCGGCCGACTTCTGCTTCTTCGTGGCGTCGTATTCAGGCGTTTGCGGGGCTTCGCTGGACGTGGCGATCAGGGCGTCGCTCATACTGTTCTCCGCACGCGCAGCCGCGTGCATGTTTGGCGTTGATTCGGGGCCGGGCGTGCCACGGTTCAGGCAGCCTCGGCAGCGGCATTCCCGTGGGCCTGTGCGCGCGCCTCGCGTGCGGTCAGGACCTCGCACAGGGCCGCCGCCAGGCGTTGTGCGATTGCGGGTTGTTGTGCCGCGGTGACGGGCAGCGGGCCGGCATCGTGCGCCGCCACGAAGGTGGCGCCCGCAGTGGCCATGTCGACCGTTTCCAGTCCGGCATAGCCGCAGGGGTTGATGCGCAGGAACGGGTCCAGGTCCATCTGCACGTTCAGGCTGACACCGTGGTAGCTGCAGCCGTTGCGGATCTTGAGGCCGAGCGCGGCAATCTTGGCGCCCCGGTGCGGACCCTCGGACAGATAGATGCCGGGCGCGCCGGGCTTGCGTTCGGCTGCGAGATTATACGCCGCGAGCGTGTCCAGCACGGCCTGCTCGATGTCGTTGACCAGCTCGCGCACCATGAGGTGCCGGCGCCGCAAATCGAGCAGCAGGTAGGCCACGACCTGGCCGGGTCCGTGATAAGTGATCTGGCCGCCACGGTCGATCTTCACGACCGGGATCGCGTCGTCGGGGGCCAGCAGGTGTGCGGGGTCTCCGGCCTGCCCGAGCGTATAGACTGGCGGGTGTTCGACCAGCCAGATCTGGTCGGGCGTCTCGGGCGTGCGGGCGGCGGTGAATGCCCGCATCGCGTCGAAACAGGGCTCGTACGGCTGGCGGCCCTGATCGATGACTTGGATCGGATGCATGCCCGAGAGTGTAACGAAAAGGGCCGGTCTGCGCTGAGGCAGACCGGCCCTGTTTTCGGTCAAGTCTTGTCCGGCGGCGGCCATACGCGCCTCAGCCGCCGCGCCGCCGGGTCATGAGGCGTGGATCTTGTCCTGCCCCGGCGTCCATTCCGTGCCTCGAACCAACCGCCGCACGGCGCGCAGCACCAGGTGCGGCAGGTCGGCCAGGGTCAGCACCGGCCGCCGGGCCTCGGCAATCAGTGCCAGCCGCACCGGGCCCTTGGCGCGGGGGTCCACGCTGAGCACGATCTCGTCGCCGCGACGCAACAGCAGACTTCCGCCACAGCGCAGCCAGTAATCCTCGGAATCATTCTCGCGGGTCACCCATACATCGACACCCTTGGCATCTTCCACAAACAGGCGCTGGGCGGCATGCACCGACAGCGGGGCAACCTCGCCGGGGCTCAGCGTAAAGACGGTCGTTGTGAGTAGGGCTTTCATGATGGCTTCTCCGTGAGTCCGGGGGCCCACCGTGTTGTCGGCGTCGCCGGAACTGGCTTGGTCATTGGACCAGCACAGTTCAGGGCTTTGTTTGGCGGGGTCCGGTGAAGTGAATTCTAGTGATGACCCCGCCGCTGGCAAAACGATATATATTCTTGGGTCTTGTTAGCTCATCTCACATAGACGAGGTCCATCATGGTCTGGAGCGGCGCCTGGAACCCGGACGATCCCCGTAGCTGGAAACGCGAATTTCCGCGCCTGCCGGCCCTGGCCGCCTTGCGCACGTTCGAGGCGGCCGCCCGCCACGAGAGCTTCTCGCGGGCTGCCGCGGAACTGTTCGTCACCCATGGCGCCGTCAGCCACCAGATCCGGGCGCTGGAGGAAGAGCTGGGCCAGCCGCTGTTCGAGCGGCGCGGCAAGCGCGTTATGCTGACCGCCAACGGCCGGCTCTATGCCGAGCGCGTGCGCGACGCGCTGCTGCAGATTGCCGACGCCACGCGCGCCCTTCAGGCCGGCAACCGCGAAAAGCGGCTGACCATCAGCACCATGCCGTCGTTCGCCGCGCGCTGGCTCACGCCGCGCATCGGCAGCTTCATCGAGCAGCATCCGGAATTCGACGTGGAACTGCTGTCGTCGAACTCGCTCGTGGATTTTGCCAATGAAGAGGTGGACGTGGCGCTGCGCATGGGCGGTGGCCAGTACCCGGGTCTCTACGTCGAACGCCTGCTGGACGATGTGTTCTTTCCCGTCTGCAGCCCCAGCTTCAATGGCGGGCGCCTGCCCGAGCAGCCCGCGCACATGGCCGGCATGCCGCTGCTGCGCGGCGAGGGCGATCCATGGAAGCCCTGGTTCGAGGCGGCCGGACTGGCCTGGTCCGAGCCGACCAAGGGCCTGATGATGCAGGACTCGTCGCTGCTGCTGCAGGCGGCGGCCGAGGGCCAGGGCATTGCGCTGATCCGGTCGTCCCTGGCCTATAACGACCTGCTGTCGGGCCGCGTGGTGCGCCTGTTCGACGTGAGCATTCCGTGCCCGTGGTTGCTGCATTTCGTCTGCACCCATGCCAGCCTGGCCACGCCGAAGGTGCAGGCCTTCCGGAATTGGCTGCTGCCCGAGATGGAGCGGTTCCGGAACATTCTTTCGCAATGGACCTAGCGGTCCGGGGCGTCGGTGCTGTCGGTGCTGTCGGTGCCGCCGGCCCCGTCCCGCTCATCGGCCCCCGCTGGCGCTGATCCGGGTACGCCTTTCTTCTTCCGGCCCGCCCGGGGATGGGCCTGGTCGTAGACCTTGGCCAGGTGCTGGAAGTCGAGCGACGTGTAGACCTGCGTGGTGGTGATGCTCACGTGGCCCAGCATCTCCTGCACCGCGCGCAGGTCGCCCGACGATTGCAGGACATGCGTGGCAAACGAGTGCCGCAGCATATGCGGATGCACATTGGCCGGCACGCCGGCTGCCAGCGCCTGCTGCTTGATCCGCGTCTGTACCGTACTGCCCGACAACCGCCTGCCGCGCGTGCCCAGGAACAGCGCGTGCTGGTCCTCCGGCAAGGCGCCGGGCCGCAGCAGTGTCTCGCGTACCGCAAGCCAGGCCTTCAGCGCCTCCATCGCCTTGCTGCCCACCGGCACGGTCCGCCTGCGCGATCCCTTGCCGATCACCGTGACCTCGGCACCCGCCAGGTCGAGCCAGCCCGCCGACCGGTACTCGCCTTCTTCGGAATAGCGCACGTCGAGCTGGATCAGCTCCGACAGCCGCAGCCCGCTGGAATAGAACAGTTCGAAAACGGCCTGGTCGCGGATGGCTTCGGCCGTGTCGCCGCGCCGGTGCGCCACCAGCGCCACGGCGTGTTCCACCGACAGCGCCTTGGGCAGCGGCTGCCCGCGCTTGGGCGCCCGCACCCCATCCACCGGATTGGCGGTCACGCCATGGCCATGCCGCGCCGCCCACAGAAAGAAACCGCGCCAGCCGGACAGCGTGCGCGCGATGGTGCGCGCCGACAGGCCGCTGCCGTGCAGCCGCGCGGCGAAGGATCGGATATGTCTGGTTTCCAGCGACAGCAGCGGCACGCCAGCGGCAAAGCGCGAGGCGGATTCCTGCAGCACGGACAGATCGCGCGCGTAGCTGGTCAGCGTGTGGTCGGCCAGCTTGCGATTGGTGGCCAGCCAGTCCAGGTAGCGCAGCACCAGTGGATCGGGAACTGGCTTTTCCGCCACGGCGGCGGCCGTGGTGGCCGGTGTGGACGATGTGCCCGGTGTGTCCGTCACGGCATCACCCTTGCCCGGCTGGCGTTTGCGCATGGCGGAACAGCGAGATTTAGTCGCGCAGGCGGTTCAGGGCGGCGCCGGCCACTTCGCCGATCTGCCCCAGGTAAGCGGTGCCCATGCCTTCATGGAAGCGGCGCGGCTCGGGCGAACCCAGCACCAGCAGGCCGAACGCGGCGCCGGGGCCATCGTCGCCGGGGCGGGCCGGCACGCGCAGCGTCACCATGGCCAGCGACGCGATATCGTCGCGCTCCAGCAGGCTGGCGGCCTCGAAGCCGCTGTTGGCGCCGCAGTACGGTGCGCGCAGGCCTTCGGCAAACAGGCGCAGGTCGTCGCTGGCGCCCTGCGCCACTTCGATGTGGGCAAACGCTTCGCCCACGTTCCACAGGCGCAGCGCCACGGCCGGCACATCGAATACCTGCTGCAAGCCGTCCTGCACCGCGTACGGCAGCGCGTGCGAATCGGCCTCGGCCAGCAGGCGCAGCTGCCAGGCGTGCATGCGCTGCTGCGTGCGGTCGTTCTCGTGGCCGTGCCGAACCAGGTCGGCCAGCTTTAGTTCCAGCCCCTTGTTCTTCTCGCGCAGGATTTCCATCTGGCGCTCCTGCAGCGACACGGCCCGGTGGCTGTGCGGACTGGTCAGTTGCACCGTGGCCAGCAGTTCGGCATGGTCCTCAAAGAACTGCGGGTTGCTTTGCAGATAAGCGGCGACGTCCTGGGCGTTCATAAGCTTTTACCGATTCCATTTTTTCGGTTGGCAGTGTAGCAAAGTGACGTTGGCGCGAGCGGGTCAGGTCTGGATGAGCCGCTTCTGTCGCGAAATGCTCATCAGGATGCCGATCCCCATGCCCAGCGTCACCAGCGCGGTACCACCGTAACTCAACAGCGGCAGCGGCACGCCCACCACGGGCAGGATCCCGCTCACCATGCCCATGTTCACGAAGGCGTAGGTGAAGAAGATCAGCGTGATCGAGCCGGCCAGCAGCCGCGAGAACAATGTCGGCGCGTTGGCCGCAATATAAAGCCCGCGGAAGATCAGCAACAGATACAGCACCAGCAGCACGGCATTGCCGATCAGCCCGAATTCCTCCGAAAACACCGCGAAGATGAAGTCGGTGTGCTTTTCGGGGATGAACTCCAGGTGCGTCTGCGTACCCTTGAGCCAGCCCTTGCCGGTGACGCCGCCCGAGCCGATCGCGATGATCGACTGGATGGTATGGAAGCCCTTGCCCAGCGGGTCGGTGGTCGGGTCCAGCAGCGTGCACACGCGGTGCTGCTGGTAATCGTGCAGGATCGGCCAGCTCACGCCCGGCGCGCAGATCTGGCTTTCATAGCTGATCAGCAGCGTGATCGCCACGACGCCCAGGCCCAGCAGCGGCAGGATGATCTTCCACGACAGCCCGGCGAAATAGATCACGTACAGGCCGGCGGCCAGCACCAGCAGGCCGGTGCCCAGGTCGGGCTGCTTGGCGATCAGGCCCACCGGCACACCCAGGATGATCAGCGCCACGACGAAGTCGAACCACCGGATCACCCCTTCCCGCTTCTGGAAGTACCACGCCAGCATCAGCGGCATCGAGATCTTCATGATCTCCGATGGCTGGATCACCATGCCCACGTTGAGCCAGCGGCGCGCCCCCTTGCGGATCAGGCCGAACATGGCCACCGCGATCAGCAGCGCCACCCCGACCGTATAGAGCGGCACGGCGATCCGCATCAGCAGCTGGGTCGGCATGTAGGCAATCACGATCATCACGACGTACGACAGCAGGATGTTGCGCAGCTGGTCTTCCACGCGGCCCGGCATGTCGATCGCGGCCGAATACAGCGCCACGATGCCCGTGGCGAACAGCAGGAAGACGATCAGCGCCAGCGGCTTGTCGAAGCCGGTCAGGGCGGTCTTGATCGTCGATGCGACGCGGCGTTTGTCCATGGCGCGTCTCCTTTTACTCTGAAACGGGTTTCTTGCCGGCTGCGTCGGCCTGGGCAAGGTTGGCGGTCCTGGCCGGTCTGGTGCGCGGTGCCGGGGCCGGTGCCGATGCCGGTGTGACGTGCGGCGGCGGTGCCTTGGGCGCCGATGCCGGCGGCTTGCTGTGGCCCAGCGCCTGCAGCATGCGGTCGTCGAGCGTGACCACTGCCGATGCCGGCGCGATAGCGGCCGGATCGAGCTGCGTGGCGATCGACTCGGATGCGCCAGTCGCCCGCGCCGCAGGCACCGGCACGGACGCCCCGGCCACGGCGCTGGCCCCCGGTGCGCTGGCGGCAGCCTCGGCGCCCGAGGCGGCCGCGACGGCAGCCGGTGCGGTCTGCATCACGGTGGCGGTTGCCGCGTTGGCGGTGTCGCCCGTGGTGAACACGCTGGGCGTATCCACCGGCGGCCGGTTGCCGGCGCGCAGCGCCTCTTCGGGCGGGGGCGCGGTGGCCTGCAGTTCCTCGGGCCACTTGCGCAGCAGGTAATAGTCCATCACCTTGCGGGCGATCGGGGCGGCCACGGCGGCACCGAAGCCGGCGTTCTCCACGATCAGCGCCAGCGCAATCTTCGGATGGTCGGCCGGCGCGAACGCCGTGTACAGCGAGTGGTCGCGCTTGCGTTCGTCGATCGCGTGGTGGTTGTACTTCTCGTTCTTGCCCAGCGTATAGGTCTGGGCCGTGCCGGTCTTGCCCGCCGACTCGTACGCCGCGCCGGCAAACACCCGGGCCGCCGTGCCGTTGTGGGTCACCGCCACCATGGCACGCTTGATCACGTCGATATCGGCCTGCTTGAACGGCAGCCGGTAGCTTTCCTTGGGCACGGTCAGCGTGCGCTTGCGGTTGACCGAATCCTCGACGGCCTTCACCAGGTGAGGCTTCATCGCCACGCCGTTGTTGACCAGGATCGACACCGCATTGGCCAGCTGCAGGATCGTGAAGCTGTTGTAGCCCTGGCCGATGCCCAGCGAGATGGTCTCGCCGTCATACCACTTCTGCTGCTCGGGCTTGCGGTAGGCCTTGCGCTTCCACTCGGTGGACGGCAGGATGCCGCGGCTTTCGCCCTCGATGTCGATGCCCGTGATCTGGCCGAAGCCCAGCGGCTTCATGAAGTCGTGGATCGCATTGACACCCATGTCGCGCGCCAGTGCGTAGTAATAGGTATCGCACGACTGCACGATCGACGCCTGCATGTCCACCCAGCCATGACCTCCCGGCTTGTCGTCGCGGAACGTGTGGTTGCCCAGCGTGAAGAAGCCCGGATCGTGCATGCCCCAGGCCGCCGTGCGCTTGCCCGTGGTCAGTGCCGCCAGCGCCATGAACGGCTTGTACGTCGAGCCCGGCGGATAGGTGCCGCGCAGGGGCCGGTTCAGCAGCGGCTTGTCCGGCGATCCGTTGAGCTCGTCCCAGGTCTTGGAATCGATCCCCTCGACGAACAGGTTCGGATCGAAGGTCGGCTTCGAGACGAAGGCCAGGATGTCGCCGGTTTCCGGCTCGATGGCCACCAGCGCACCGCGGCGGTCGCCGAATAGCTGTTCCGCCAATTGCTGCAGACGGATGTCGAGCGACAGGATCAGGTTGTTGCCCGGCGTGGCCGGCGACGTGGACAAAGTACGAATCGGACGGCCACCGGCGCTGACTTCCACTTCCTCGAAGCCGGTCAGCCCGTGCAGTTCGGTCTCGTAGCTCTGCTCCAGGCCGATCTTGCCGATGTAGTTGGTGCCCTTGTAGTTGTCGATATCCTTGCGCGGATCGTACTTGGCGGGGTCGGCGTCGTTGGCCTCGTCCATCGCCTCGATCCGCTCCTGGTCGCGCTGCGAGATGCGGCCCAGGTAGCCCACCACGTGGCTGGCCGACTCGCCCAGCGGGTACTGGCGGAACAGGCGCGCACGCACGTCCACCCCGGGAAAGCGGAAACGCTGCGCCGAGAACTTGGCCACTTCCTCGTCGGTCAGCTGGCTGCGGATGGGCAGGCTTTCAAAGCTGCGCGATTCTTCCAGCAGGCGTTTGAAACGGCGGCGGTCGCGCGGCTGGATATCCACCAGCCTGGCCAGTTCGTCGATCGTGTTGTCGAGCGTATCGGTCAGCTTGGACGGCGTCACTTCCAGCGTGTACGCGGAATAGTTGCGCGCCAGGATCACCCCGTTGCGGTCCATGATGATGCCGCGGTTCGGCTCGATCGGCGCCACGGAGATGCGGTTGTCCTCGGCCTTGGCCGAGTACTGGTCGTGCTTGTACCACTGCAGCCACAGGAAGCGGGAGAGCAGCAGGCCAAAGCAGATGACCGTGAACAGGGCTGCCGCCGCCACGCGGATGCGGAAGCGGCCGATTTCCAGTTCGACGTTGCGGATTTCGGTCATGGCGGTACTGCGGGCGGCGTGGCGGTGTCAGGGAGGATGAAGGGCTAGATCGGACGTGTTTCGTCGATGTCGGCCGAGCGGCGCTGGGGCGCCAGCAGCAATGCGGTGGCCATCGGCCAGAGCACGGCTTCGATCAGCGGCGCCACCAGAAGTTGCCAGCCCGGCAGCGGCGCGCCCATCGCCAGGCGGATCACCACCGGCACGGCATGGGTGATGAACAGCAGCGGCATCACATGCAGCGCCTGCGTGTAGACCGAAAACCACAGCACGCGGCGGTGGATCGTGATCGCAAAGTACGCCAGCAGCGTATAGGCCAGCGCGTGTTCGCCCAGCAGCCGCGCATCGTGCACGTCCATCAGCAGGCCTAGCAGAAACGCCACGCCCATGCCCACCTTGCGCGGCTGGTGGATGTTCCAGAACACCAGCACCAGGGCCACCATGTCGGGGATCCACAGCGTGGTGCCCCAGGGCATCAGGTTCCACAGGAAGGCCAGCACGAAGGTCAGCGTGATGAACGCGGGATTGACCGGTCGCAGCAGGTATTGGGATGTCGTCACTGGGAACGCTCCGGGGATTTCTGCTTGTCGGTGGCCTTGTCCGTGGCCTTGTCGGCAGGCTTGTCGGCCGCCTTGTCAGCCGCCTTCTGCTCGGCACCGGCGCGGGCCGCGGCCGATCGGGCGCCCTTCTCGGCCTTGGTCGGGGCGGCTTCTTCCTGCGGGCGCGGGCCCAGGCCGGACTCGTAGCGCACCACCAGCAGCTGGCGATGCGAGCGCACGCCGGCCACCGGTTCGCAGTACACCCGCGAGAACGCGGTGTCCGCCTTGCGCTCGATCTGGACGATCTTCGCCACCGGCAGGCCCGGCGGATAGGTGCCGTCCAGCCCGGACGTCACGAGCAGGTCGCCCTGCTGCAGGTCGGCCGACGCGGCCATGAAGCGCAGGTCCAGCAGCCCGGCACGCGAGCCGCCGAAAGCCACGCTGCGCAGGCCGTTGCGCACCACCTGGACGGGAATCGCCTGGTCCTTGTCGGTCAGCAGCGTCACTTCGGACTGGAACGGCGACACGCGCGTGACCTGGCCGATCACGCCGCGTTCGTCGATCACCGGGTAGCCGGCGCGCAGGCCGTGCGCGCTGCCATGGTCGATGACGATGCGCTGGCTGTACGGGTCGCGGGCGTCGTAGAGAATTTCGGCCGCCGTGACCGGCGTGGCCGACTGCTGCTGCAGGTTCAGCAGCTTGCGCAGCTGGTTGTTCTCGGCTTCGAGCTGGGCCTGGCGCACGGACGCATTGGCCTGCTCCACCGCGCTGCGGCGCAGTTCGCGGTTTTCATTGGTCAGCGTGACCGACGACTGGGCGTAGTCAAGGACGCCGCGCAGCGCGTCGCGCGGCACCAGCACCAGGCGTTCCACGGGCATGAGGACGGTGGCGGCCACCTGGCGCGCGACGCGCATGGCGTCAAAGCGCGCATCGACAATCAGCAGCGCCAGCGCGATCGCCACGAAGATGACCAGGCGTGCAACGGCAGATGTGCCTTGCTTGAAGAGCGGCGGTGGAGAGTAATCCATTTACCGGTGCGCAGGCGAAACCATTCCGCCAGCGCGTCCGCCCGCCCCTTGGTGGGCATGGCGGTCCGGGCTGGCGGGGGAAGACATCAAAGGTCGCGGGGACGGGGCGACGCAGGCCACCACGGTCCCTGCCTCGTATTACTCGTAGGAGAAGATGCTGCCGAGCTTGTCCATGCGCTCCAGCGCCATGCCCGAGCCGCGCACCACGCAGGTCAGCGGATCTTCGGCCACCAGCACCGGCAGGCCGGTTTCCTCGGCCAGCAGGCGGTCCAGGTCGCGCAGCAGTGCGCCGCCGCCGGTCAGCATCATGCCGCGTTCGGCAATGTCGGCGCCCAGTTCGGGCGGGGTCTGTTCCAGCGCGATCTTCACGGCCGACACGATCTGGTTCAGCGGATCGGTCAGGGCTTCGAGGATTTCGTTGGACGACACGGTGAAGGCGCGCGGGATACCCTCGGACAGGTTGCGGCCCTTCACTTCCATTTCGCGGACTTCGGAGCCCGGGAAGGCCGAGCCGATTTCCTTCTTGATCGCTTCGGCGGTCTGCTCGCCGATCAGCATGCCGTAGTTGCGGCGGATGTAGTTGACGATCGCTTCGTCGAACTTGTCGCCGCCCACGCGCACCGAACCCTTGTAGACCATGCCGCCCAGCGAGATGATGCCCACCTCGGTGGTGCCGCCGCCGATATCGACGACCATCGAGCCCGACGGCTCCGACACCGGCAGCCCGGCGCCGATCGCGGCCGACATCGGCTCCTCGATCAGGTACACCTGGCTCGCGCCGGCGCCCAGTGCCGATTCGCGGATGGCGCGGCGTTCCACCTGGGTGGAACCGCACGGCACGCAGATGATGATGCGCGGGCTCGGACGCAGCAGCTTGGTGTCATGCACCATCTTGATGAACTGCTTGAGCATCTGCTCGGTCACGGTGAAGTCGGCGATCACGCCGTCCTTCATCGGGCGGATGGCCTCGATGTTGCCAGGCACCTTGCCCAGCATCTGCTTGGCTTCCTTGCCCACCGCCGTAATCGTTTTCTTGGCGTTGGGACCGCCTTCCTGACGGATGGCCACGACCGACGGCTCGTCCAGGACGATGCCCTTGTCGCGCATGTAGATCAGGGTGTTGGCGGTGCCCAGGTCGATGGCCAGGTCGTTGGAGAAATAGCTGCGGAGAAATCCGAACATCAGGAATCCTGTCTTCTGTTGGTTCGCGGGTATGCGAAGCGGCCGGTGCCTGTAGCGGCCCGGCCACGAATACGTTTGCAAGGGTGATGGTTCACGGCTCCCCCGGTGCGTGCGGCTGCCGCCGGCACAAGCCGGCGCGCCCCGGTACCCCTGGCGCGGACAAGCCCCGGTGCGCCAGCGGGAATCCGCTTCGCCGGCGCATGCCTGCACGCCGGACCTACGGGAACCTTTGATTAGACTCTGCGCGAAAGTTCGCGGACAGATGCGCGGGACAGGGCAGGAACACGCCTGACGTGTGGCAGTAGCCTAATCGGAGGAACCAGTTTCCTACGACTGAAAATACGATGAAAACGGGCCGCTAATCCGCGGCGTTGCCCTGATGCTGGCACATTACTGTTGCATGGTTGCGACGCCGGCCATGGTATGCCGCCCGATCCAGCCCCTTGGCACCCCGGCGATTGGCGCCCGGAACCCGGTTCTGGATGCTGCGACTGTGCCGACGGCATCACCACCCGCCCGCTTTGCCGCAACCCAAGTGGCGCGCGCGTTGCGGGAAGACAGCAGCGCGTAATGATACCTTATAATTCATGCTGTTTCGGGGCGTTTGGACCCTGAAAAACTTGTAACTTCGACGATCCTGGGGTGCCCCCCGGGCGCACCAGTCCGGCACGCCTTGGCCACCCCGCCAGACGCCGGGCCCATGGCGCCCTTCCAGGCGCCCCGACGGCCACCCGACGACGGTTGGGTGGACGCCGGTTCCGAACCGGCGTCCGCTCCCTCGCCCGGCCGCAACATCTCCAGTCCGCAGGACTGAATCCGGCGAGAAGCGCCGCACCACGCCATGGCTCTCGAACTTTCCGACGTCAAGCGCATCGCGCACCTGGCCCGCATCGAAACCAGCGATGCCGAGGCCGAGCACACGCTTGTGCAGCTGAACAACTTTTTCTCCCTGGTCGAGCAGATGCAGGCGGTGGACACCACCGGCATCGAGCCGCTGGCCCATCCGCTGTCGGCCGTGCGCGACATCGCCCAGCGCCTGCGCGACGACGCCGTGACCGAGTCCGACCGCCGCGCGGACTACCAGCGCCCCGCCCCGGCCACCGAGAACGGCCTGTACCTGGTGCCCAAGGTCATCGAGTGACGGCAGCGCGCTGCCCTGCCTTGTCGCCCATCCAGACGCCATCCGACCCGATATGACCTTTTCCGCTGATCACCAGACCTCGCTGCGCCAGATTGCCGATGCGCTGGCCGCCCGTTCCGTGTCCGCCGAGGAACTCGCCCGCGATTACCTGGCCCGCATCGACGCCGCCAGGCACCTCAATGCCTTTGTCGACGTCAACCCCGACCTGACGCTGGCCCAGGCCCGCGCCGCCGACGAGCGCCGCGCCAACGGCCAGGCCACGCCGCTGACCGGCGTGCCCATCGCCCACAAGGACGTCTTCGTGACGCGCGGCTGGAAGTCCACCGCCGGCTCGAAGATGCTGGCCAACTACGAAAGCCCGTTCGACGCCACCGTGGTGGAACGCCTGGGCGCGGCCGGCATGGTCACGCTGGGCAAGACCAACATGGACGAATTCGCGATGGGTTCGTCCAACGAGAACGCGTACCAGGGCGCCGTGCGCAACCCGTGGGACACCAACCGCGTGCCGGGCGGCTCGTCGGGCGGCTCGGCCGCCGCCGTGGCCGCGGGCCTGGCGCCGGCCGCCACCGGCACTGACACCGGTGGGTCGATCCGCCAGCCGGCATCGTTCTCCGGCATCACCGGCATCAAGCCGACGTATGGCCGGGTGTCGCGCTACGGCATGATCGCGTTCGCGTCGTCGCTGGACCAGGGCGGCCCGATGGCCCATACGGCCGAGGACTGCGCGATGCTGCTCAACGGCATGGCAGGCTTCGATCCAAAGGATTCCACCAGCCTGACCCCGGAACTGGGCGGCGTGGACGAGGACTTCACGCGCCTGCTGGGCCAGCCGCGCGCCGGCGCCACCGCCGACAAGCCGCTGGCCGGCCTGCGTATCGGCCTGCCGCGCGAGTATTTCGGCAAGGGCCTGTCCGCCGATGTGGAAAAGACCGTGCGCGCCGCGCTGGCCGAGTATGAAAAGCTTGGCGCCACGCTGGTGGACGTGTCGCTGCCCAAGACCGAGCTGTCGATCCCGGTGTACTACATCATCGCGCCGGCCGAGGCTTCGTCGAACCTGTCGCGCTTCGACGGCGTGCGCTACGGCCACCGGGCGGCCGAGTACCGCGACCTGCTCGACATGTACAAGAAGAGCCGCGCCGAAGGCTTCGGCCCCGAGGTGAAGCGCCGCATCATGGTGGGCACGTACGTGCTGTCGCACGGTTATTACGATGCTTACTACCTGCAGGCGCAGAAGATCCGCCGCATCATCGCCGACGATTTCCAGCGCGCGTTTGCCGAGTGCGACGTGATCATGGGCCCGGTGGCGCCCAGCGTGGCCTGGAAGCTGGGCGAGAAGACCGCCGACCCGGTGCAGATGTACCTGGCCGATATCTTCACGCTGTCCACCAGCCTGGCCGGCCTGCCCGGCATGAGCGTGCCGGCCGGCTTTGGCGACGGCAACATGCCCGTGGGCCTGCAGATCATCGGCAACTACTTTGACGAAGCGCGCCTGCTGCAGGTGGCCCACGCGTTCCAGCAGGCCACCGACTGGCACCTGCGCCGTCCGGCCTGATGGCTCATACGCCAAACCGCCCACTGCCCCGAGCCATCATGCGCATGCACGCCCTGCCCCGCATCCCGCTGAGACTGGCCGCCGCCCTGGCGGTGGCCGTGACGCTGGCCGGCTGCCAGATTCCGTTCGCTGGCCGCTCCACGCCCATCGCGGCGCGCGACATCGACCTGGCTGGCAACTGCCAGCGCACCGAGGAAGACGGCTTCCGCGAGGACGCGCAGCTGCGCGTGGCCGACAACACCGTGCAGCAGCTGCAGTGGAAGCTGTGGGTGGGCAAGCGTGGCTCGTGCAGCTTCAACCTGGCCGATTTCCGCCAGGTGCGCAAGACGCCTCATATCGAGCTGCGCGCCAACGACGGCAGCGCCTGCAAGCTGATGGTCTGGCAGGACCCGCGCCGCGTCACGCTGGCGCACGCAAGCTGCCAGTCGCACTGCACACCCGGCATCTATGAAGAGGCGTGGCCCGTGATGTTCGAACCGGGCACCGGCGAATGCGCGCGCACGCGCTGACCCCGGGCTGAATTCGTCGATCGACCATGCCACGCCTGTTCCCGCCCACCTTGCCGCCGAAGGCCTCGCCGCTGGTTCCGACCACGGTGGGCCGCTGGCTGCGCGGGACGCTGGCCGGCGTGGCGGTGGTGGCGGCGCTGATGCCGGCCGCACCGGCCCAGCCGGCGGTGTCGATGGCACCGCTGTCGCCGCCGTCGCCCTTGACCGCCCCGGTCGGCCCGGCCAGCGCCGCCGTTGTGGCAGCGCCGGCCACCGCGACCGAACCGGCCACCGCGCGGGTGCGGCTGCCCGCCGATCCGGGATCGCCGGCGCTGACCGCCTACTGGTTCATGCCGCGCGAGGGCACCGTGGCCCGCAGCCAGCCGCTGCCCGTGGTGGTGGCGCTGCACGGCTGCGGCGGCCTGGTCGACATGAAGGTGGCGGCCAGGCGCGCCGGCACGATCGAGGAAGTGATCGATCCGGCGGCCGGCCTGCAGGCCCGCTATCGCGAGTACGCACACTGGCTGACCGAGCGCGGCTACGCCGTGCTGATGCCCGACAGTTTCAGCGCGCGCGGCAAGGCCCAGGGCATTTGCACGGAATCGTTCGACGCACGATCGATTGACGACAAGACGCGCCGTGCCGACGCCCTCGCCGCGCTGCGCTGGGTGGCAAGGCAGCCGGGCATCGACACGCGCCGCATCGTGCTGCTGGGCTGGTCCAACGGCGCGCAGGCGGTGCTGGCCACCATCGACGCCAGCCGGCCCTGGCCCGCCGATGCGCCGAACGTGGACCGCGCCGTGGCGTTCTACCCGGGCTGCAAGCGCGCCGTGCAGCAGCACGATTTCCGGCTGCGCTCGCCGTTGCTGCTGATGATCGGCGGCGCCGACGACTGGACGCCCGCCACGCGTTGCGCAATGCTGCAGAACGCGGTGCAAAGCCGGCAGCCCAAGGCCCGTTTCCGCCTGGAAATCTATCCGGGCGCGTACCATGGCTTCGACGGCACCAGCGAGCTGCACGTACGGCGCGACGTCGCCGCCCGCAATGGCTCAGGGGTCACCGTCGGGGGCGACGCCGTGGCGCGCGTGGCCGCGCTGGCCCAACTCGACTCATGGCTGACGAGTTCCGCCCCCTGACGACACAGACAGCGCAGGGCCTGGAATTCGGCAACCGAAGCAACCTATACAGAAAAGCACTCAGATTAGGAAAACCGCCATGCAATGGGAAGTGGTGATCGGCCTGGAGACGCACGCACAGCTCTCCACGGCCTCCAAGATTTTCTCCGGCGCCTCCACCGCGTTCGGTGCCGAGGCCAATACGCAGGCCTGCCCCGTGGACCTGGCGCTGCCGGGCGTGCTGCCCGTGCTCAACAAGGGTGCCGTCGAGCGCGCCATCCAGTTCGGCCTGTCGATCGACGCGAAGATCGCGCCGCGCAGCATCTTTGCGCGCAAGAATTACTTCTACCCCGACCTGCCCAAGGGTTACCAGATCAGCCAGTACGAGATCCCGGTGGTGCAGGGGGGGCAGATCACGGTGCAGGTGGAAGGCAAGCAGGGCGTCTACGAGAAGACCATCAACCTGACGCGCGCCCACCTGGAAGAAGACGCCGGCAAGTCGCTGCACGAGGACTTCGCTGGCATGACCGGCATCGACCTGAACCGTGCCGGCACGCCGCTGCTGGAAATCGTGACCGAGCCCGACATGCGCAGTTCGGCCGAAGCCGTGGCCTATGCGAAGGCGCTCCATTCGCTGGTGGTGTGGCTGGGCATCTGCGACGGCAACATGCAGGAAGGCAGCTTCCGCTGCGACGCCAACGTGTCCGTGCGTCCGGTGGGCCAGGAGAAGTTCGGCACGCGGCGCGAGATCAAGAACCTGAACTCGTTCCGCTTCCTGCAGCAGGCCATCGACTATGAAGTGCAATGGCAGATTGCCGAGATCGAGGATGGCCGCGAGATCGTCCAGGCGACGGTGCTGTTCGACCCGGACACCGGCGAGACGCGCGCGATGCGCACCAAGGAAGACGCGCACGACTACCGTTACTTCCCCGACCCGGACCTGATGCCGCTGGAAATCGACGCGGCCTGGATCGACCGCGTGAAGGGCGCGCTGCCGGAGCTGCCGGCCGCCATGCAGGCACGCTTTGTGTCGCAATACGGGTTGTCCGCCTACGATGCGAGCACCATCACCGCAACCAAGGCCCTGGCCAGCTACTTCGAGGCCGTGGTCAAGGAAGTGGGTGCCGCCAGCGCCAAGCCCGCCGCCAACTGGCTGATGGGCGAAATCGCATCGCAACTGAACCGCGACGGCATCACGATCGACGCCGCGCCAGTGAGCCCGGCTCAACTGGCGAAACTGCTATCGCGCATTGCCGATGGCACGGTATCGAACAACACGGCCAAGAAGGATGTGTTTCCGGCGATGTGGGCCGGCGAATCGGACGGCGACGCCGACGCGATCATCGCGGCCAAGGGCCTGAAGCAGATGTCCGACACGGGTGAACTGGAAAAGATCATCGACGACGTGCTGGCCGCGAACGCCAAGTCGGTCGACGAATTCCGCGCCGGCAAGGAAAAGGCGTTCAATGCGCTGGTGGGCCAGGCCATGAAGGCCACCAAGGGCAAGGCCAACCCGGCCCAGGTCAATGAACTGCTGAAGAAGAAGCTGGGCTGATCGCCGATTCGCTCCTGTTCTAAAGAAACGGCCACGTGCTTTCCACGTGGCCGTTTTTTTCGCCCCGATCAGCGGGCGGCGCCAATCATGCAGATTCCAGCGCGGCCAGGCGTTCCTGCAGGCTGGCCAGCAAGGCGTCGCGCTCCGCCAGCATGGCGGTGAGCTGGCCGACGTTGACGGCATCGGTCGATGACGTGCCGGCCGCCACGTTGATGATCTGCCGCTGCAGGCTGGCGCTGCCGACCGACACCGACTTGGCGCGGTCGCAGTTGGATTTCGCCCCAAGCGCGACGCCGTTCGTCACCGAAGACATGGCATTGGCGCCCACCACCACCGACGTGGAGCCCGAAGCCGTTGCCGAGCCGCCAATCGCCACATTGTCGGCCTTCGACGCCGATGCCGCCGCACCGATGACCACCGCGTTGTTGGCCGACACATACACGGCATTGCCCAGCGCAATCGACCCCTCGCCGCCCGCGCCAGTCTCGATGCGCGCGCTGCGGCCCATCACGATGCCGCTGCCAGTGCTGGCCATGGTCGCGCCGTCGCCCAGGACGATACTGCCGCCACCCCTGGCCGTGGCCAGCGGGCCGATGGCGATGGCGTTGCTGCCGCTGGCGGTTGCGCCCGCACCGGTGGACTTCACCTGCAGGTACTTCAGGTCTGCATCGCCGCTGCTGATGCCTGCCACGGTCTCGGCAAGATCGGCGATGTCCTGCGCGTTCTTCGTCACCTTGGCGTTGGTCTGGAACAGCTGGCCGCCCGTCACCGCATCGGTGCTCAGCTGGGTCAGGCTGGCCGCGCGCAGCCCTGTCACCAGCGTGTTGTCGAGCGTGGCACGGGCCTTAGAGTCGTCGTCGTAGGCCAGGAAGGCGTTGCCGACGTTGCCCGACGCGTTCACGTCCAGCCCGGCCGTGCGCAGCTGCCCGACAGTGACCGCGTCGTTGTCCGCCACGCCCGCTTCCACGTTGACGATGCGGCGCCGTGCGTCGGCCGCCCCCACCGACACGGTGTTCGGCCGGTCCGCCACGCTGCCCTGCCCCAGGGCCACGCTGTACGAGCCCGAGACACTGGCCCCCGCGCCCAGCGCCAGACCACCCGCCCCAGTCACCGCGGTGGCGTCGCCCACGGCCACGGCCCCGGTGCTCTTCGCCGAGGCATTCGGGCCGATGGCCAGCGCATTGGTGCCGCTGGCATCGGCATCCGACGCGGTCGAATCGACATGGAAGTACTTCACGCCGGCGTCACCACCGGTGATGTCTTCCACCGCCGTATTGATCTGGCTCAGCGCGTCGAGGGCCTGGCCGAGCTGCTGGTTGGTGGCGAACAGCTGCGCGCCTGTCACCGCATCCTGGCTGCCCTCGGTCAGTTCGCCGGGTACCAGGCTCGTGACCAGCGTGTTGGCCAGCGTCACGCGGCCCAGCGTGGCGTCGTCATAGGCCACGAACGCATTGGACACTTCGCCGGCTGCATTCAGGTTCAGCCCGGCGTCCTTGAGCTGGCCTACCGTGGCGGCGTCCGAATCGAGTTCGCCCCTCATCACATGCACGATACGGCGGGGCTTTAGCAGCGTGCCGACCGATACCGTGCCCTCGCGGAGCGCCACGCTGCCGTTGCCGATGGCCACGCTGTCCGCCGCCGATACACTGGCCTGGTGACCGATCGCCACCGCTCCGGCGCCGCCCGCGTTGGCGCCCGTCCCCACCGCCAGCGCGGCCGTGCCGTCGCCATTGGCCTGGGTGTTGACACCAACCGCGACATCGCCGGCGCCAATCGCCACCGACCGGCTGCCGATGGCCTGCGCCCAGTCCGCGACGCTGGCCGCATTGCTGCCCAGCGCCGTCGAGTTTTGCCCGTTTGCCACCGCTTCCAGGCCCAGCGCCAGCCCACCGCTGCCCGGTGCATCGGCCAGCGGCCCGACCGCGATGGCGTCGCTGCCGGTGGCCTCGCCGTCCGGCTTGGAACTGTTGGCGTGGAAATACTGGAGGTCGCCCACGCTGCCGCCTCCGCCGCCTAGCGCCGCGTAGAGCTGGCTGCCGTTGATGGCGTCGGTGCTGCTTTCCGACACCTCGCCGGGCGCAACGTTGACAATGGTGCGCTTGAACTCGCTGGTGCCGACCGAGACCGTCCCATCGGCTTCGGCAACGCTTCCGTGGCCCAGCGCGACGCTAAGCTCTCCCCTGGCCTTGCTGCCGGCCCCGAAGGCGATGGCCTGAAGCGCGCTGGCGTTCGCACTTTCGCCAATTGCGAGCGCGCGATTGCCCGTGGCGCGCGCGCCCGCGCCAAAGGCGATCGTGCTCTGCGCTGTGGCCCGCGCGTCCCAGCCCATCGCCATCGCGTCGTAGCCGCCCGTTGCCTGCGCCCCGTTGCCGATGGCGAGGTTGTTCCTGCCCGATGCGATGCCGTTCGGGCCCACCGTTATCGCGTTGCCCCCCGTGGGAGAGCCGTCGGTTCCATCCGTGTTGGCACGGAAATACGTGATACCCGCTGCGGCCTGCACGCCCACCTCATCGCGCCCTGCACCGCCAGCCTGATCGCCCGCCCCGGGCGAATCCAGGTCTCGCGCCAGTGCGGCTTCCTGTTCCTGCTGTGTCATGTCGAACTCCCAATCGTTGGCCTGGAGAAGCCGCTCGGGTGCCGGTGTCCGGCATCGGCACCGCCCGCGGCCAAGCCAATCGTTGCCGATGGCCACGCCCCGGACAATGGATTCGAATGACACGAAGATGATCCATCGGGAATCTGCCGCGCGGGGCGCCGCGGATTCCCGGTACGGTGCCGCTCAGGCGACGGGCCGGACGGCCCCCGCCACCGGCACCACGCTGACCTCCACCTCCACCGTATGTTCGCCGCCGCCCACGATCACGCCATGCAGCAGTGGCACGTCGCTGTAGTCGCGCGCGATGGCCAACGTCACGTGGCGCGTGTCGGCCAGCACGTCGTTGGTCGGATCGAGGTCGATCCAGCCGTTGGCGGGGCACCAGACGCCGGCCCACGCGTGCGAGGCATCGGCACCCAGCAGGCGCGGCTCGCCCGGCGGGGGATCGGTGCACAGATAGCCGCTGACATAGCGCGCGGCCAGGCCAATCGAGCGCAGGCAGCCGATCATCACCTGCGCGAAGTCCTGGCACACGCCGCTGCGTAGCGCAAAGGCCTCCAGCGCGGGCGTATGCACTTCGGTGGTCTCGCCGTGGTAGGCGAAGTCGGCGTGGATGCGATGCATCAGGTCGATGGCGCCAGCGGCCACGGTCACACCGGCAGTGAAGCTCTGCAGCGCGTAGTCGCGCAGGTCGGCGTGCAGCGCCACGTTCGGCGATGCATAGACGAACTCGGTCTCGGGATGGAACGGCTGGCCGGCGCGGTAGCGCAGTTGCTGCGCCGCCGCTTCCCATGGCGTGCCCTGCGCCGCATCGAACCCGGCCCAGCGCGGCATCAGCGTGACCGTGCTGCGGGTGGTCAGGCGCATCGTCTCGTGCGGGACATCGAGCATGAAATGCAGCACGTTGTTGCCGAACGCATCGGTTCGCATGTGCTGGTGCGTCGGCGCGGGTTCCACATCGGTCCGGTGCGCGCCCACGGCCTGCCACGGGTACGACGGCGGCGTCACCACGGCACGCTGCTGCGCATGTTCGACGGGCCAGGCGTACTGGTAAGTGGTGACGTGGTGCACGTCCAGCGTGGTGGGCATGTCCGGTGGCGTGACCGGTGGCGCGCCGGCCGGCTCGGGCGGCCCGGCTTCAGCGTGGGGATTGGCCGGCAGGCTGCTCATGGCAGGTCCGTCTCCGGCGCCACGCCGGCATGGCTGAAGTAGCGGCCGCCGATTTCGTCGGACAGCTTGGCCATGCGCGCGCCAAGCTGATCGCACAGCGCCGCCAGCTTGGGATAGCGGTCCTTGTCGCGTTCGCACAGCAGCGAGCGCGACGGCAGCGCGGTTGCCGGCGGCAGCAGTTCGGCCAGCGGCACGCGCGTCTGGCCGGTAGCACCGGTCGGCAATTGCGCGAGCTTGTCGCGCAGGCGGTCCAGCACACCGTAGAGGCCGCGCGGATTGGTCGGCTCCAGCACCAGCAGATCCACCAGCGCGGCCACGTCGCTACGCCCCGGGAACAGCGAGCGGTACGTCAGCGTGCTGTCGAACAGGTGCAGCAGCATGTCGAAGCCGCTGCGCGACGCCAGCGCGCCGCTGCCTTCGGCCAGTTCCAGGAACAGCGCCAGCGTGCCGAGCCGTTCGATATGACGGCCGATAAAGACCAGCCGCCACGCTTCGTCGCGCGTCATGCGGTCGCCCTGCGCGCCGCTGATCGCGCCCAGCTGCATCGCCAGATGTTCCAGCGCCGCCAACACCTTCGAGCGGTCGTAGGCCCCGTCGCCGTGGCCCGCCGTGCCGGACGGGCATGCGGCATCGGCCATCGCGTCCTGGAAGTCGTTGCGCGCGGCCAGGATGGTGCGCCAGTGATCGTTCGACAACCGGTTGCGGATCTCGTTGGCGGCACGCGCGTGGCTGGCCAGCGTCGGCATCAGGCCCGTCGCGGCATGCGGATCGGCCAGCGTGGAGACCAGGCTGCGTTCGAACACGCGCAGCGACGCCTGTGGCGACGGCGTGTTCGGGGCCACCAGCCCGAACCACTGCGCCAGCAGGCCCAGCATGTTGAGTGTGCCGTCGTCGGTCTCGTCGTTCGATTCGATCGAGCCCAGTATCTGGCGGCACACGCGCACGACGTTTTCCGCGCGCTCGGCATAGCGGCCGGCCCAGTACAGGTTCTCGGCCGCGCGACTCGATACCGCCAGCGGCCGGGTCACCGCCACCGGGCCCAGCGACGGCAGCGCAGTACGCGGTGGCGGCGCCGATGCCGGCCCGCTGCGCGCGTGGCTGGCCAACGCCGGCATCAACCCCTGCGCCGGCTGGTTCGACAGCACCCAGGTGTCGGCACTGGTGCCGCCAAGCTGCATCGACACCGCTTCCAGATGGGGCGGTGCGAGCCGCGTGAAGCCGCCCGGCATGACCTGCCAGCCGCCATTGCCATCGGCCACCGCGAACACGCGCAGCATGGCCGCGCGCGAGCCGATCCGTCCGCCGCCCTTGCCGTCGGGCTCCCAGCAAGGCGTGTGAGAGAGCGGCAGCGGCGCCTGCAGCGTAAATCGATCTGGCGTTTCTGCGATGCGGGCGCGCCATGCATCGAGCGGCTGCAGCCCCTTTTCCATGCCCAGCAGCGCATCGGCGGGCGTGCGCGGATAGGTGGGCATCACGAACGCTTCGTCGAGCAGCCGCAGCGCCTCTTCCTGCGCGGCGGCCTCGCCGCACCACCAGCTCATGACCGACGGCAGCGCGAGCGGTTCGTCCAGCAACGCCTGCGCGATGCCGGGCAGGAAGCCGTGGATCGCGGGCGACTCCAGAAAGCCCGATCCCGGCACGTTCGACACCGCCACGTTGCCCGCGCGCATCGCTTCGAGCAGGCCGGGCACGCCCAGCATCGAATCGCTGCGCAGTTCCAGCGGGTCGCAGAACACATCGTCAAGGCGGCGCAGGATCACGTCCACGCGTTCCAGCCCGCCGAAGGTCTTCAGGTAGACCACGTCGTTGCGCACGGTCAGGTCCTTGCCCTCGACCAGCGTGATGCCCAGGTAGCGCGCCAGGAACGTGTGCTCGAAGTAGGTCTCGTTGAACGGCCCCGGCGACAGCAGCACGATCTGCCGCCCCGTGCCCATACCGGCACCCATGCCCGCGCTGACGCCCTCTTCGGCCAGGCCCGCCGGTGCCGCGTGCGCCAGGGTCGAGATCAGCTGCGAGAAGGTCGGCGGCAGGCGCCGCACGCGCAGTTCGCGAAACGCCTCGGCATACTGGCCTGAAACGATCAGCCGGTTTTCCAGCGCATAGCCCATGCCCGAAGGCGTCTCGGTACGATGCGCGATGACCGTCCAGCCGTTGTCGGTATGCACCAGGTCCACCGCCACGGTCTGCAGGAAGCTGCCGCCCGGCGGCTGGTAGCCCTTGAGCGGGCGCAGGTAGCCGGGATGCCCGTAGACCAGCCCCGGCGGCAGCAGCCCGCGCGTGAGCAGTGTCTGCGGCCCGTAGATATCGGCCAGGATGGCGTTGGCAAGCGTGGCCCGTTGCGTGACGCCGGCCTCGATCACCGCCCAGTCGGCTTCGGACACCAGGAACGGAAAGACCTCCAGCTGCCAGGCCCGCGCGCCGCCCTGGTCGGCGTAGACGTTGTAGGTCACGCCGTTGTCGCGGATGCGGCGCGACACGGCCGCCGCATGGGCGTTCAGCGCGGCGGGACGCAGGTCGTCCAGGATGCCGAAGAAGCGCGCCCACGGTTCGCGCAGCGTGCCGTCGGGCAGCCGCAGTTCGTCGCGATGGCCGTCGGGCACGGGCAGCGCCAGCCGGCCCGCCAGGGCGGCCGGCGCGTCGGCAATATCAGATCCATCGAAAGGCAGCGACGACTGCAACGGCACGGCTGACGGTTCTCCTGTGGGGCGGGCACGCCAGGTGCGCTAGGCCATATCGCGCAGGTCCAGCGTGAACGGGAATTCCAGGCTGCGGCGTGGCGGCGGCGCCACTGAGCGCCCGGGCGTATGCCCGATCGCGAAAAACCGCGCCAGGCGCCGGCTTTCCGCCTCGTACGCATTGACCGGGAATGTCTGGTAATTACGGCCGCCCGGGTGCGAAACATGATACTGGCAGCCGCCCAGGCTGCGGTCCATCCACGTATCCACCACGTCGAAGGTCAGCGGCGCGTGCGACGGGATGGTCGGATGCAGCGACGACGGCGGCGCCCAGGCGCGATAGCGCACCCCGGCCACGTACTCGCCGGCCCGCCCGGTGGGCTGCAGCGGAACGGTCTGGCCATTGACCGTCACCACATGCCGGTTGTCGTTCATGCCGAGCACGGTCACCTCGATGCGCTCGACCGACGAATCGACATAGCGCACGGTGCCGCCGGCCGCCCCCTCCTCGCCCATCACATGCCACGGCTCCAGCGCCGTGCGCAGCGTCAGCGACAGCCCGGCCACGTCGATCTCGCCCACGCGCGGGAAGCGGAATTCGAAGTGCGGCGCGAACCAGCTGGACTCGAAGACAAAGCCGGCGGCGCGCATTTCGGCCAGCACATCGTCGAAATCCATCTCCACGAAGGTGCCGAGCATGAAGCGGTCGTGCAGCGCCGTGCCCCAGCGCGTGAGCCGCGCGGTGTACGGCGTGCGCCAGAAACGTGCCACCATCGCCCGCAGCAGCAGTTGCTGCACCAGGCTCATGCGCGCGTGCGGCGGCATCTCGAACGCGCGCAGTTCCAGCAGGCCCAGCCGGCCGGTCGGCCCGTCGGGCGAATAGAGCTTGTCGATGCAGAACTCCGACCGGTGCGTGTTGCCCGTCACGTCCACCAGCAGGTTGCGCAGGATGCGGTCAATCAGCCACGGCGGCACCTCGCCATTGCCAACCACCTGGCTCAGGTCAAGCTGGCGGCGCAGTTCGTCGAACGCGATATCGAGTTCGTAGACCTGGTCGTTGCGCGCCTCGTCCACGCGCGGCGCCTGGCTGGTCGGGCCGATGAACAGCCCCGAAAACAGGTACGACAGCGACGGATGGTTGTGCCAGTACGCGATCAGGCTGGCCAGCACGTCGGGCCGGCGCAGGAACGGGCTGTCGGCCGCCGTGGCGCCGCCCAGCACGAAGTGGTTGCCGCCGCCGGTGCCGGTGTGGCGCCCGTCGAGCATGAATTTCTCGGTGGACAGATGGGTCTCGTGCGCGGCCTGGTACAGGTAGTCGGTGTGGTCCACCAGTTCCGCCCAGTTGGCGGCGGGATGGATGTTGACCTCGATCACGCCCGGATCGGGCGTCACCTGCAGCAGCTTCAGGCGCGGGTCGCGCGGCGGCGGATAGCCTTCCATCACGATCCTGACGCCCAGTTCGGCGGCGGTGGCTTCCACCTCGGCCACCAGCGCCAGGTAATCCTCCAGCACGGTCAGCGGCGGCATGAAGACATAGAGGATGCCGCGCTTGTCATCGATCGACCGCGCTTCGACGGCGGGGCCGGCGGCACGGCTCGGGTGGCGCACCTCCACGCAGATTGCCGTGCGGATGGTGTCGCTCGACGATTCCCCCCGCGCTGGCGCCGTGGCCTGCGTGGCGGATTTGCCACCCGGGCGGGGCTGGCCTCGCGCTTCGGCCCGGCGCGCGGCCATCGCCGCCGGGCTGTACGCGGCGGCCGGCGACTGCGCGCGCAGCGGCGCCGCGGCCGGCAGCGGCGCGCGCGGTGCGAACGGGTCCTGCTCGAATTGCCACGGGTAGTCGGCCTTCGACACCCACGGCAGCGAATCGAGCGGCAGCCGGTAGCCCATTGGCGAATCGCCGGGCAGCAGGTACATGCGTTCGTCGCGCACGAACCAGCGGCCGGTCAGCCAGCCGCCATGATCGTCGCGCGCCAGCGGCAGCACGTAGCCGGTGACGCTGGACAGCCCCGCGTCGAACACCCGCCGCAGCCGCGTGCGCTCCAGTTCGTCGTCGAGCCTGGCCTCGAACGGATCGACGTTGACGGGCAGCCGGCGCTCGCGCCACAGGTAGTACCAGACATCCTCGTAGCCGGGCGTGACGGTGTCGGCATCCAGGCCCAGCCGACGCGTCAGCGTTTCGAGAAACCGCCGCGCATCGGCGGATGTGTAGGCGTCGGGCTCGCGCTCGTCGGCAAACAGCGACGGGTCCTGCCAGCACGGCTGCCCATCGGCGCGCCAGCAGATCGACAGCGCCCAGCGCGGCAACTGTTCGCCGGGATACCACTTGCCCTGCCCGAAATGCAGGAAGCCGCCCTCGCCGTAGCGCGCACGCAGCTTGTGCACCAGTTCGGTGGCCAGCCCGCGCTTGGTGGGGCCCAGCGCATCGGTGTTCCACTCGGCGCCGTCACGGTCGCGCGCGGCGACGAAGGTGGGCTCGCCGCCCATCGTCAGCCGTACGTCGAGCGCCTGCAACTGGCGATCCACGGCCAGGCCGGCCGCGTCGATGGCCGTCCACTGCGCATCGGTATAGGGCTTGGTCACGCGCGGCGACTCGTAGATCCGCGAGATCGACATATGGTGCCCGAACGTCACCTCGCATTCATCCACCGCGCCGCTGACCGGTGCCGCGCTGCTGGGCTCCGGCGTGCAGGCCAGCGGGATATGGCCCTCGCCGGCCAGCAGTCCCGATGTGGGATCGAGCCCGATCCAGCCGGCGCCGGGCAGGTAGACCTCGCACCAGGCGTGCAGGTCGGTGAAATCGGCCTCGGCACCGACCGGCCCATCCACGGCCTTCACGTCGGGGGTCAACTGCAGCAGGTAGCCGGACACGAAGCGCGCGGCCAGCCCCAGATGCCGCAACGTCTGCACAAGCAGCCAACCGGTGTCGCGGCACGACCCCGACCCGTTTTCAAGCGTGGTCTCGGGCGACTGCACGCCCGGCTCCATGCGGATCAGGTAGCGGATCTCGCGCTGCAGCCGCTGGTTCAGGTCCACCAGGAAATCCAGCGTGGCACGCGGCGCGCGGTCGATGCTGTCGACAAAGGCGGCAAGGCGCGGCGTCAGCGGGTCTTTCGCCAGGTAGGGCGCCAAGTCGTGCGCCAGCCCGGCATCGTAGGCAAACGGAATCTTCTCGGCCGACGGCTCCAGGAAGAAATCGAACGGGTTGTAGACCGCCATCTCGGCGATCAGGTCCACCGTCACGCGGAATTCCGTGGTCGGCTCCGGAATCACCAGCCGGGCCAGGTAGTTGGAAAACGGGTCCTGCTGCCAGTTGACGAAATGCTGCACCGGTTCGATGCGCAGCGAGTAGGACAGGATGGGCGTGCGGCAATGCGGTGCCGGGCGCAGGCGTACGACTTGCGGCGACAACTGCACCGGACGGTCATAGCGGTAGTGTGTGACATGACTCAGCGCGACGTGCGTGACCACTGGCGACCCCCGGGGTTGTGTGTAGCGTCAGGCTTAGCAAGACTTGTACCGCCTGCCCGTGCCTGCCCACGGACGGCGGCCGGCAACCACACCGGCCTACATCTGGTTCTTCGCGCGCAGGCCCTCTTCCAGCAACGACCGCAGCTTGGCCAGCGCGCCGGGATCGCCGTGCGCGGCCGCCCGGGCGTACCAGATCTTGGCCTGCTCGATATCCTTGTCCACGATGCCGGGGTAGCCGCGCTCGTAGTAGCTGCCGACGATGTACTGCGCCCCGCCGTCGCCGGCGGTGGCCGCCTTCGCGTACCAGGTGAACGCGCGGCCGTAGTCGAGCGGCACCCCGCGCCCCGTGAAGTAGTTGGTGGCCAGCGCCATCTGTGCCTGGATATGGCCGCCCTGCGCCGCGCGCTCATACCAGCGGTTGGCCTCCTCCAGCGACTTCGGCACCAGTTCGCCGCGCTCATACAGATCCCCGACTGTGTACTGCGCATGTGTCATCTGGTTGTCGGCTGCGCGGCGCAGCCAGACCAGTGCTTCTTGCGGCCTGGCTGTCGTGCCTTCGCCACGCAGCAGCATCATCGCGTAGTTGAACTGGGCCAGCCGGTTGCCCTTCTGGGCCGCCTCGGCGAAACCCTTGATCGCCGCATCGAAATGACCGGCTTCATAGGCGGCAACCGCTTCGCGGGTCTGGGCCTGGGCCGGCGCGGGCGGTTCGGTGGCTGCATTGGCGTGGAAGCCGGCGACTGCGGCGAGCACCAGCATGGCCAGACGGATCTTCGAGGTAACGGACGCGGGCATGGTGGAACTCCGAAGGCCGGCAGGGCTGGCAGGCTGGATAGCGGGACGGTGAATTCAGTGTAGCTGGCGATTTCGCGCACCGCCCATCCATATGAGAGATTTAGTTTCGTGTTTATTCCGATAAAATATTCTTTCCATGAATAACCCAACACAGAGGCGTGCTGGCACCCCCATGACCGCCAGTTGTGCCAGCACGCAGCCCCAGATCAGCGCGCTTCCAGTGTCGATACCCGCGTGGCCAGCGCCGCGATTTGACGGTTGATAGCGACCAGTTCCTGGCGGAGCTGGTCAAGATTCACCGCATCGGTGCCTTCCGTGCCGGCTGCCACGTTGACGATCTGCCGCGTCCGGACGCCTGCGCGGCCGACCGACACGGACAGCGGACGGTCGCAAACCGATTCGTTGCCCAGCGCCACGCCGTAATCCACGTTGGCCTTCGCCTGGCTCCCCAACGCAAGGCTGAAGATCGCCGTGGCCGTCGAGCTGGTTCCCACGGCGACGGCACCGGGCTGCGTGGCTTGCGAGTTGGCGCCGATCGCATCGGCAAACAGGGCGCTGGCGCTGGAATTCGATCCGATCGCCACGGCCTGCGAACCGCTGACATAGCACTGATCGCCAATCGCGATGCCGCGCACGGCCGATACCACGGCCAGGCCCAGCGCAATCGAGTTGGCCGCCGACGCGCCGGCCTTCGTGCCGATGGCGATGGCGTCGCTTGCGCCGGCAACGCTGGCCACGCCAATGGCCACGCTGTAAGGCGCCGTGGCATTGGCCAGTTGCCCGAAGGCGGTCGCGCTTTCGGCGACGGCGGCGGCCTTGATGCCCACGGCGGTGGTGTTGACCGCCGATGCGACGGTGGAACTGCCCAGTGCCGTGCTGTTGTCGGCGGTGGCAGCACTGCGGGCGCCCAGCGCCGACGACCACACTGCGGTGGCCGTGGCCTCCCGGCCCACCGCCGCGCTGTAGCTCTTGCCGCTATGGGCGCCCGTGCCAATGGCCAGCGTGTTGTGATCGCCATCCGCCAGGGCGGTGTCCCCGATGGCGATCGAGTCGCCCCCCGTGGCGGCGGCCGATTGGCCGATGGCAATCGCGTTGCCGCCGCTGGCGTTGGCGTCGGGCCCGGTGCTGTTGGCGCGGAAGTACTGAACGCCTGCGGCCAGTGCGGCAGCCGGCTGAGATACATTTTGTGTCATTGCGTCGCTCCAGATGTCAGTTTCGGAATGCCTTCCCCGACAGCCGGCATGCGTGCCATGGCTGCCACGGATGGCGATCCAATCCTTTCAAACTGCGACGCGCGAGACCATGGAATCTGGTAGGCCAGGACGGTTCCATGGCGCGACCGGGCTCGCTGTGATGGCGTGGTTCAGCGCGGCACGGGGCGGCTACCCGGCAAACCGGTATCCGACCCCCACCTCGGTGAGCAGGTGCACGGGCTGTGCGGGGTCCAGCTCCAGCTTGTGGCGCAGGTGTCCCATGTAGACGCGCAGGTAGTGGCTGCTTTCCGAGTGAGCCGGGCCCCAGACCTCGCGCAGCAGTTCGCGATGGGTCATGACCTTGCCGCGATGGGCGATCAGCACCGCCAGCAGCCGGTATTCGATGGGGGTCAGATGCACCTGCGCGTCGCCGCGCGTGACCAGCCGGTTGGCCATGTCCACGCGCACATCGCCGAACGTGATCTGCGGCGTGCCCTGCGGGTTCGTCCTGGCGTGGCGGCGCAGCAGCACGCGCACGCGCGCCACCAGTTCGCCCACGCCGAACGGCTTGGTCAGGTAGTCGTCCGCGCCGGCATCCAGCGCCGCGATCTTGTCGGCTTCGTCGGTGCGCGCGGACAGCACCAGCACCGGCACCTGTGTCCAGGCGCGCATTTCGCGGATCAGCGTCATGCCGTCGCCATCGGGCAGGCCCAGGTCCAGGATCACGATGTCCGGCTGGCGCGTGCCGGCATCGATCAGCCCGCGCTTGAGCGTGTCGGCCTCGTGCACGGTGCAGCCCTCTGCCTGCAGCGATTCGCGCACGAAGCGGCGGATATGGGGTTCGTCCTCGACCAGCAGGACGGTCGGCGAATAATCGAATGGCATCTCAGTGCGGGTCCGGAAGGATGGCGTCGAGCGGCTCGGGCTCGACGGCGGGAGGATTGCCGCGCGGCAGCGCCAGGGTGAACCGGGCGCCGGGGCCGGCCGACTCCACCCAGATGCGGCCGCCGTGGGCCTGCATGATGGCGTCGCACACGGCCAGCCCCAGGCCCACGCCGGCGGTGGCCGATTCGCGCTGGCCCCGCGTGAATTTCTCGAAGATATGGCGCTCCTGGCCCGGCGCCACGCCGTGGCCTTCGTCCTCGACGATCAGGCGCACTTCGTCGTCCAGCAGCGCGCCGCGGATGCGCACGACCGTGCCGGGCTCGGTGTACTTGGCCGCGTTCTCCAGCAGGTTGCACAGCACGCGTTCCATCAGCACGCCGTCGCATTCCACCAGCGGCAGCGCGGACAGGTCGGCCACCTGCACGCGATGTGCCTTCAGTGCCTCGCGCATCGACGCCAGCGCGGCGCCCACCAGTTCCTCCAGCGATTGCCAGCCGCGCTGCAGTGCCACGTCGTGCTGCTGCAGCCGGGCCATGTCGAGCAGGTTGACCACCATGGTGCGCATGCGCAGCGCCTGGCCGCGCATGGCGTCCACGGTCTCGGCCACGTCGCCGGCCAGCGGCGGTGTGGCGCGCTGCAGCGTCTCGGCCATGCCGATCAGCCCGGTCAGCGGCGTGCGCAGGTCGTGCGACACGGCGGCCAGCAGCGAGCTGCGCAGCCGCTCCGATTCGATCGACACCAGCGCGCGCTGCGCCACTTCCACGTAGTGCAGCCGCTCGATGCCGATGGCGATCAGCGTGGCGAAGACATCGGCCTGGCGCCGCAACCCGGGCTCGGCCAGCGCGTGCCAGGCGCGCGGCTCCACGGCCAGGACGCCGCGCGTCTGCATCGGCGCCTTGAGCGGCAGGTAGAGCACGGTGCTGCCCGGCAGCGTATGGGTGCCAGTGCCGGCCGGCTGGCCATGGTCGAATACCCACTGCGCCAGCACCGTGTCGATGGCCTCGCCCTTGTCGGTCTTGTCACCAGACCCGCCCGGCGGGCCGCCTGCCATCGGCAGCAGCCGCCCCTGTTCGGACACCAGAAAGAACGTCACATGGGCCTCGAACGCGGCGCGCATGAAGCGGCTGCCGATCTCGACCACCTGATCGGTGGTCAGCGCGGCCGACAGCTCGCGGGCCAGTTCGTACAGCGTGCGCGCGTCGGTTTCGCGCCGCACGGCCACCTGCGCCTGCTCGCGCAGGCCGGCGGTCAACTGACCAATAACCAGTCCCACCGTCAGCAGCACGAAGAACGTCAGCAGGTACTGCACGTCGCTGACGGCGAACGACATCCGGGGCGGCACGAAGAAGAAGTCGAACGCCGCCACCGCCAGCACCGATGCCAGCGCCGCCGGTCCCCGGCCATGACGCAACGCCACGCCGACCACGCCCGCCAGGAACAGCATCGCAATGTTGACGAGGTCGAACCACGGGCGCGCCAGCATCGACAGCACCGTGGCACCGGCGCACCACACCACGGCGAACGCGTAGTCGCGCCGGCGCGTGCGCGCCAGTTCGGCGGCCGCCTGCGCATCGGCATCGGGGTGGGGCTCCGCGATCTGCGGCGCGCGCGGACGCAGGTCGGCACGCGTGGTGTCGGCGGCCACGCGGATCACGTCGATCTCGGGGCAGCCGGCCGCCAGCGCATCGGCAAATGTCTGCCGGCCGATCAGCCGGTTGCCGGCCCCGAGGACCGGCGACAACGCGCGCGCCAGCCACATGCGTGCCCGATCGATCAGGCTGCCCTCGGCGTGCCAGTCGTTGCGGGCACGCCCCACCAGCACCTTGGTCAGGTTGTGGCGGCGCACGTAGCCGGCCACCGACTTGACCATGTCGTGCCCGGCCAGCGTCTCGGTGCGGGCGCCCAGTTCCTCGGCCAGCTGCATGGCCGCGCGCACGCGCACGCGGACCGGGTCGGCCAGCGGCATCAGCCGTGGCGTGGCGATGGTGACCACGTGCCAGTCGCAATCGAGCTGGCTGGCCAGGCGCCGCGCGCTGCGCACCACCTGTTCGGCATCGTCGCCGGTGCCAATGCATGCCAGCACGGCCTCGCGCGTGCGCCAGACCGGCTGGATCGCCTCGGCATGGCGGTAGGCGCGCACGTCGTCATCGACGCGGTCGGCGGTACGGCGCAGCGCCAGTTCGCGCAGCGCGATCAGATTGCCCTTGCGGAAGAAATGCCGCGCCGCGTGGCGCGCCTGGTCGGGCAGGTACACCTTGCCTTCGCGCAGCCGGCGCAGCAGTTCGTCGGCGGGCAGGTCCACCAGCACCACCTCATCGGCGCTATCGAACACGGCGTCGGGCACGGTTTCCCAGACGCGCACGCCGGTGATGCCGCCCACGGCCTGGTTCAGGCTGTCCAGGTGCTGGACGTTGACAGTGGTCCAGACGTCGATGCCGGCGGCCTGCAGCTCCTGGATGTCCTGCCAGCGTTTGGGGTGGCGGCTGCCCGCCGCGTTCGAGTGCGCCAGTTCGTCCACGAGCACCAGCGCCGGGCGCCGGGCCAGCGCGCCATCGAGATCGAATTCCTGCAGCACACGATCCCGATAGGGCACATCGCGCAGCGGCAGGCGCTCCAGGCCGTTCACCAGCGATTCGGTTTCGGCGCGGCCGTGGGTTTCGACCACGCCAATCGCCACGTCCACGCCCTGTTCGCGCAAGGCGCGTGCGGCGGTCAGCATGGCGAAGGTCTTGCCCACGCCGGCCGATGCACCAAAGTAGACCCGCAGCTTGCCGCGCGCGGCGCGCACGCTCTCCGCCTGCATGGTTTGCAGCAGGGCGTCGGGGTCCGGGCGGGCAGCGTCAGTCATCGTGGGTGGATTGTGCCACGCAGGCATTCGCGGTGTGTGCATGCGCCGGCCCTCTCCCCCGGCCCCTTTCCCGCGCGCGGGAGAGGGGAGCAAACCAGCAGCATTTGCAGTTCACCAGCATCCGATATACCCCTGGTGTTCTCCCCTCTCCCGCCTGCGGGAGAGGGGCGGGGGAGAGGGCAAGCGCATCGACCACCACGAAATCTATTTCAGCCCATCCAGCGCAAGATTCAACTTGAGCACGTTCACCGCCGGCTCCCCGAGCACCGCCAGGCCCGGGCCCTCGGTGTTAGCCGCGATCAGCGCCTCGACCTTCGCTTCCGGCAGGCCGCGCAGGCGCGCCACGCGCGCCGCCTGGTATTGCGCCGCGGCCGGGCTGATATGTGGATCGAGGCCGCTGCCGGAGGCCGTCACCAGATCCACCGGGATCGCTGCCTTGTTGTCCGGGTCAGCGGCGTGCAGCGCATCGATACGCGCTTTCGCCGCATCGGTCAGCGCCGGGTTGGTCGGGCCCAGGTTCGAGCCCACCGACGCCGCGCCGTTGTACGGCATCGGCGCCGTGGCCGACAGGCGGCTCCAGAAGTATTTCGGGTCCGAGAACGGCTGGCCGATCAGTTCGGAGCCGACCGTCCTGCCGTTCTGCACGATCAGCGACCCGGCGGCCTGGTGCGGAAACACCGCGCGCGCGATGCCGGTGACCACGCCGGGATAGAGCAGCCCGGTGACGATGGACAGGCCGACGAACACGGTCAGTGCCGGGCGAAGCATGCCGGTCTGGCGCGCCGGCTCGGACGGCAGGTTGATTTGGGCTTGTGAAGGCATTGCAGTTCTCCGTACTCAGATCCAGCCGAACATCGTCAGGAACATGTCGATCAGCTTGATGCCGGCAAACGGCACCAGGATGCCGCCCAGCCCGTAGATCAGCAGGTTGCGGCGCAGCAGGATGGCGGCGCCCAGCGGGCGGTACACAACGCCACGCAGCGCCAGCGGAATCAGCGCCACGATGATCAGCGCGTTGAAGATCACGGCCGACATGATGGCCGACGCCGGCGTGGACAGGTGCATCACGTTCAGCAGGTTCAGCTGCGGATACGTGGTGGCAAACGCGGCCGGGATGATCGCGAAGTACTTGGCCACGTCGTTGGCCACGCTGAAGGTGGTCAGCGACCCGCGCGTCATCAGCATCTGCTTGCCGATCTCGACGATCTCGATCAGCTTGGTCGGGTTGCTGTCCAGGTCGACCATGTTGCCGGCCTCGCGCGCGGCCTGCGTGCCGCTGTTCATGGCCACCGCCACGTCAGCCTGCGCCAGCGCGGGGGCGTCGTTGGTGCCGTCGCCGGTCATCGCCACCAGGCGGCCCTGGCCCTGGTATTCGCGGATCAGCGCGAGCTTGGCCTCCGGCGTGGCCTCGGCCAGGAAGTCGTCGACGCCGGCCTCGGCCGCGATGGATGCCGCCGTCAGGCGGTTGTCGCCGGTGATCATCACGGTGCGGATGCCCATCTTGCGCAGTTCGCCAAACCGCTCGCGGATGCCGGTCTTGACGATGTCCTTGAGCTCCACCACGCCCAGCACGCGCACACTGTCCTCGGTGCCTTCGGAGATGGCCTCGGCCACCACCAGCGGTGTGCTGCCGGCGCGCGCCACATCGTCCACGGCCTGCATGACGGCGTCGGGGAACTTGCCGGCGCGCTCGGTCACATAGCGGCGCACCGCATCGGCCGCACCCTTGCGCACGCTGCGCACGACGTTGCCTTGCGCCACATCGACGCCGCTCATGCGCGTCTGCGCAGTGAACGGCACGAAGACCGGGGCGGCCAGTCCGCGCGCGCCCATCTCCGGCGCGGCCACGCCGGGCTGCTGGCGTGCCAGCGCGACGATGCTGCGGCCCTCGGGCGTTTCATCGGCCAGCGACGACAGCCAGGCGGCCTCGGCCAGCTGGCGCTCGTTCACGCCCGGGGCACAGAGGAAGCGCGCGGCCTGGCGATTGCCGTGGGTGATCGTGCCGGTCTTGTCGAGCAGCAGCACATCGACATCGCCGGCGGCCTCCACCGCGCGGCCCGACGTGGCAATCACGTTCGCTTCCATCATGCGGCTCATGCCCGCCACGCCGATGGCCGACAGCAGCCCGCCGATCGTGGTCGGGATCAGGCACACGAGCAGCGCCACCAGCACCGTCACCGATACCGGCACGCCGGCCTTGGCCACCAGCACCGCATAGAGCGAGTACGGCTGCAGCGTGGCCGTGGCCAGCAGCAGCACCAGCGTCAGGCCCACCAGCAGGATCGTCAGCGCCAGCTCGTTCGGCGTCTTCTGGCGCTTGGCGCCTTCGACCATGCTGATCATGCGGTCGATGAAGCTTTCGCCCGGATTGGTCGTGATGCGGACCACGATCCAGTCGGACAGCACGCGTGTGCCGCCGGTCACCGACGAGAAGTCGCCGCCCGATTCGCGGATCACGGGCGCCGACTCTCCCGTGATGGCGCTTTCATCGACGGAGGCCACGCCTTCGATGACCTCGCCGTCGCCGGGGATCATCTCGCCGGCTTCGACCAGCACGATGTCGCCACGACGCAGGTCGGTGGCGATCACCGGCTCGGTGGCGCCGGCGGCGCGCGCGTCGCCACGGCCCGGGCGAACCACGCGGGCCATGGTGGTGGTCTTGAGCCCGCGCAGCGCGGCGGCCTGCTGCTTGCTGCGGCCTTCGGCCAGGGCTTCGGCAAAGTTGGCGAACAGCACCGTGAACCACAGCCAGACGGCAACGGCCAGGATGAAGCCCGCGGATTCACTGCCCTGCGCGTGGCCGAGCCACGCACGCAGGAACAGGATCGTCGTCAGGATGCTGCCCGCGTAGACCACGAACATCACAGGGTTGCGCAACTGCGCGCGCGGCGTGAGCTTGCGCAGCGCATCGATCATGGCCGGCTTGACCAGTTCGGGCGAGAACATGCCGCGCGCGGGGCGCGGGTGATGCGGCATGCCGCCGCCGGCCGCCGTGGCGGTCGCATTGGCTGCCGTACCGGCGGGACGTGACGGCGCGGCCGGGGTGTTACGCGTCGCCGGGGATTGTTGTTGCATGAGAATCTCCGCGAATTACTTGGCGGCCGCCGCAATGGCGGCGGGCTGCAGTTGCTCTGCGACCGGGCCCAGCGCCAGCGCGGGCACGTAGGTCAGTGCGCCAACCAGCAGGACCGAACCCACCAGCAGCACCACGAACAGCGGGCCGTGCGTGGGCATCGTGCCGGACGTTGCCGGCGTGCGGCGCTTGGCGGCCAGCGATCCGGCCATGGCCAGCACCGGGACGATGATCCAGAAGCGGCCCAACCACATCGCCGCGGCCAGCAGCACGTTGTAGAACGGCGTGTTGGCGGACAGCCCGGCAAAGGCACTGCCGTTGTTGTTGGCCGCCGACGACAGCGCGTACAGGATCTCCGAGAAGCCGTGCGTGCCGGGGTTGAATACCCCTGCGCGGCCCGGCTCCGCCATCACCGCGATGGCCGTGCCGACCAGCACCAGCAGCGGCGTCACCAGGATGGCCACGGCGGTCATCTTCATCTCGTAGGCCTCGATCTTCTTGCCCAGATATTCGGGCGTGCGGCCGATCATCAGGCCCGCGATAAAGACCGCCAGCACCGCGTAGACCAGCATGCCGTACAGGCCCGAGCCCACGCCGCCGAAGACCACCTCGCCCAGTTGCATCAGCAGCATTGGCACCAGGCCGCCGATGGCCGTGAACGAGTCGTGCATGGCGTTCACGGCGCCGCACGACGCGGCCGTGGTGATCGTCGCGAACAGCGCGCTGGCCGAAATGCCGAAGCGCACTTCCTTGCCCTCCATGTTGCCGCCGGCCTGCAGCGCCGATGCCACATGGTCAACCGGCAGCGCCGACAGCGCGGCGTTCACCTGCTGCTCGGACGCCATCGCGGCCACCGCCATCACCACGAAGATCACCGTCATCGACGCGATCACGGCCACACCCTGGCGGCGGTCCCTGACCATCTCGCCAAACGTGAAGCACAGCGCGGCCGGGATCAGAAAGATCGCCAGCATCTCGATCAGGTTTGCCAGGGGCGTCGGGTTCTCGAACGGATGGGCCGAGTTGGCGTTGAAGAAGCCGCCACCATTGGTGCCCAGCATCTTGATCGCTTCCTGCGACGCCACCGGACCCATCGCCAGCGTCTGCGTGGCGGTCTTTTTGTCCTCCGTCACGGGCTTGCCATCGCGGTCCAGCACCGGTTGCCCGGCCGCATCGACCACCGGTTGCGTGTAGTCCACTGCCGACACCAGCGACACATCCTTGTAGCTGTCGAAGTTCTGGATCACGCCCTGCCCCACCAGTGCCACGGCCATGACGATCGACAGCGGCAGCAGCACATACAGCGTGCTGCGCACGAGATCGACCCAGAAGTTGCCGATGGTCTGGGCGCTGTGGCGCGCAAAGCCGCGAATCAGCGCAAACACCACCGCGATGCCGGTGGCCGCCGAAACGAAGTTCTGCACCGTCAGCGCCAGCATCTGCGTCAGGTAGCTCATGGTGGACTCGCCGGCATAGCCCTGCCAGTTGGTGTTGGCCACGAAGCTGATGGCGGTGTTGAACGACGAATCGGGCGACACCGCGCCAAACCCCTGCGGGTTCAGCGGCAGCATGCCTTGCAGGCGCTGGATCGCGTACACGGCCATCACGCCGATCACGTTGAACACGATCACGGCGACGGCGTACTGCTTCCAGCCCATTTCGGCATCGGCGCGCACGCCGGCCAGGCGGTACAGCACGCGTTCGAGGGGACGGCCCCATGCCGTCAGCCCATAGTTGCCCTCTTCGACGGCGCGGCGCATGTAGCGGCCCAGGAACGGGCCCACCACGAACAGCACGGCAAGGAACAGGGCGAGCAGCCCCAGGAACTGGGAGAAGGTTGACGTGGGCATCAGAATTTCTCCGGCCGGAACAGTGCAACGAGCAGGTAAACGAAGATGGCGACGGCCAGGCCGCCGCTGAGCAGGTCGGTCCAGTCCATCAGAGCCTCCGGTCGGTTGCCGAATGCTTTGGCTGGGCGGGCTTCGCGCCGGTGTCGTCGGCGCCACCACGGCCAGCGGGCAGGTTGGCGCCCAGCGCGGCGCACAGGGCCAGCAGCGCGCCCGTCAACGCGCCGAAGGCCAGCAATACGAGGAAATAGATCCCGTCCATGATGTGTGTGCAGGCGGGTCGCCTGCAGAGTGATTCACGGATAGGAGGTTAGGGATCGGGGGGTAAAAACGGGGTAGAGAGGGGGAGAGGGGGTGTAAACGAAATATAAAAACGCGAAATATAAAAACGGGCGGCGCCGTGCCGCCCAGGCGCGATGTTGGTCCCCCGCCCGGTGCGAGACAGGGGAGAAAACAGCCGCGTCAGATCCAGCCGGCCCGGTGCAGCTTGCGCCAGAGCAGTCCGCAGGCCGTGACGGTGAAGCCGAGCACCACCGGATACGCGTAGTGCCACTTCAGCTCGGGCATGTCGCTGAAATTCATGCCGTACAGCGAGAACACCACCGTTGGCACGGCCAGGATGGCGCCCCAGCCGGCCAGCCGCTTGACCACCTCGTTCTGCGTCACCGTCACCAGCGCCAGGTTGACCTGAACGGCCGTGGTCAGCATCTCGCGCACCACGTCCAGCGAGCGGACGATGCGGCTGCAGTGGTCCTCGATATCGCGGAAATACGCGCGCAGTTCCTTGGGCACCAGGTCTTCATGCAGCCGGATCAGCTGGCCGCAGATATCCTCCACCGGGTACACGGCATTGCGCAGCCGCAGCACCTGGTGCTTGACGTGGTACAGCCGCTCGATGGCCTCGCGGTCGAATTCATCGCGGAAGATGCCCTGCTCCAGCTGCTCGAAGGTGTCCTCCAGCCGCGTGACGATGGGCAGGTAGTGGTCCACCACGAAGTCCATCAGCGCGTACAGCACATAGCCCGGGCCATTGGCCAGCCCCTGCGGGTCTTCCTCGCAGCGTTGGCGCACGGGCGCGTAGGTGGAACTGGCCCCGTGGCGCACCGACACCACGTAGTTGGGGCCGACAAACAGGTGGGTCTCGCCCACCACCACCTCCTCGCCGGCCAGCTGCGCGGTGTTGAGCACCACGAACACCGAATCGCCGTAGGTTTCGAGCTTGGGCCGCTGATGGGCGTCCAGCGCGTCTTCCACGGCCAGGTCATGCAGCCCGAAAGCCTGCTGCACCCGGCGCAGCAGCGTCAGGTCGGGCTCGTGCAGGCCCAGCCAGACGAACGTGCCCGGTTCCGCCAGCACCTGGCCGATATCGGCGAAGTCCACCTTGCCAAGCTTCTTGCCATTGCGATACGCCGCACAGTTGACGATGGCGCCCATGGCTCCTCCGCGATCAAGATGCGCAATCGTAACAAGGGCGGCAGAACCGTGCGATAGGCGTTGCGCTGACATCAGGGTGTACCCGAACTCGGGCCATCCCGGTACCCGTACCGCCCCGCCCGCCACACGCGCGCGCCCTTGCGGGGGGCATATGGTCCGCATGGTTCACCCCCTGCGGGCCGACCAAGATTTGTTACAGTTCCCGAGAAATCCGACGTTAGAATGTCCCATTTCCACGGTCACCCGGCTATGTCCCAGAAGAAATCGCCACGCTTCGAGCTGCGCAGTGGCAATGTCGACGCCCTCCTTCTCGCCCTGCAGACCGCGGACATCGACGCGCTGCGGGATGACCTTCTCTCCCGCTTCGAATCGACTCCCGATTTCTTCTCCGACGACGTGGTGGCGCTGGACCTGCGCCGCCTGGACGGCGACAGCGCGCTGGCGCTGGACCGCGTGATCGACACCCTTTCCACCTTGAAGGCGCGCGCCATCGGCGTGGTGGCGCGCCCCGACCAGCGCGGCTGGGCGGGCGGCTTCGGGCTGCCGCTGCTGGACAGCCAGAGCCGGCGCGGCGGCCGCGACGACGCGGCCCGGGACAGGCCGGACGCCGAAAAGGGTGCCGAAAAGGGTGCCGAATCGGCTTCCGGACAGGGTGCCGCCGATGACGCGTCCGCCAGCGCCAACCCGGCCGGCAACGGTGTGCAGGGCGCCGAAGCGGGCGCGGCCAACGGCAGCGCATCGGAAATCGCCGAAATCATGGCCGCCGCCAACGCCGCGGCCGCCACGCCGCGCGCCATCCCCACGCTGCTGATCGACAAGCCGCTGCGCTCGGGCCAGCAGGTGTACGCGCAGGGTGACGTGGTGATCCTGGACCTGGTCAGCTACGGCGCCGAGGTCATCGCCGAAGGCAACATCCATATCTACGCCCCGCTGCGCGGCCGTGCGCTGGCGGGCGTCAAGGGCAACCCGGACGCGCGCATTTTCTGCACGTGCCTGGAGCCCGAACTGATTTCCATCGCCGGCATCTACCGGACCGCCGAGCAGACGCTCCCGGCCGACGTGCTCGGCAAGTCGGCCCAGGTGCGCCTGGCCGACGAGAAGCTGATTCTTGAACCGCTGCGGATGAAATAACGCCGCCGCGCCCATCACGACGAACCACTTTCATACCGGACCAAGAGCCATGGCAAAAATCATCGTAGTGACCTCCGGCAAGGGAGGCGTCGGCAAGACCACCACCAGCGCGAGCTTCGCCGCCGGCCTGGCCCTGCGTGGCCACAAGACTGCCGTGATCGATTTCGACGTCGGCCTGCGCAACCTCGACCTGATCATGGGGTGCGAGCGCCGCGTGGTGTATGACCTGATCAACGTGGTGCAGGGCGAAGCCAACCTGCACCAGGCGCTGATCAAGGACAAGAAGTGCGAGAACCTGTTCATCCTGCCGGCGTCGCAGACGCGCGACAAGGAGGCGCTGACGCGCGAGGGCGTGGAAAAGGTCATCAACGACCTGAAGGCCATGGACTTCGAATTCATCGTCTGCGATTCGCCGGCCGGCATCGAGACCGGCGCGCTGATGGCCATGTACTTTGCCGACGAGGCGCTGATCGTGACCAACCCCGAAGTCTCGTCGGTACGTGACTCGGACCGCATTCTCGGCATCCTGGCCTCGAAGACCAAGCGCGCCAGCGAAGGCGAGACCATCAAGGAACACCTGCTGATCACGCGCTACAACCCCAAGCGCGTGCATGGCGGCGAGATGCTGTCGCTGACCGATATCCAGGAAATCCTGCGCATCAAGTTGATCGGCGTGGTACCGGAATCGGAAGCCGTGCTGCATGCTTCGAACCAGGGCACGCCGGCCATCCATCTGGAAGGCACCGATGTGGCCGACGCCTATGGCGACGTGGTGGACCGCTTCCTGGGCAAGGACAAGCCGCTGCGTTTCACTGACTACCAGAAGCCGGGGCTGCTCTCGCGCATCTTCGGCAACAAGTAAAAGGAGGGCTCATCCATATGTCGATCCTGTCCTTCCTGCTCGGGGAGAAGAAGAAGTCCGCGTCGGTCGCCAAAGAGCGGCTGCAGATCATTCTCGCCCACGAACGGACCGGCCATTCGGCGCCGGCCGACTACCTGCCGGCCCTGCAGCGCGAGCTGGTGGCCGTCATCTCGAAGTACGTGAAGATCAGCGACCAGGATCTGCGCGTCAGCCTTGAGCGCCAGGACAACCTGGAAGTGCTCGAGGTCAAGATCGAGATTCCGCAGGCCTGACCTGCCGCAGCGCCGGCAACGTCGGCGCCGCGGCCATGGCCATCCCCACCGAGGGATAACCCTTCCCCACATTCGTTGGGGATATTGCAGCGCAACAACCGCCCGGCGCGGCGGTTGTACGGCACGCTGCCGCCCGCCTCCTTTCCCGCTCCCCGCCTGACCTGCACCGCCGTGGCGCATGGTGCCATGCACCAATTCGCGGGCCTTCCGGCATTGTGTAGCGGCAAACCAACGGATTTGCACCAAATGTCTTCCCGGAACGCGCCTGCGCCTCGGATTTATGTCCGAAACACCCGCCTTTTGTTAAATTTTCGCGGCGTTTAGTGCAAACGTTATCCACAAAGACGGACGCGCCGTGATCCGGGGCGATCCGACCACAAGACAGAAAAGGAGCACCATGAAGAAATCGCTACTGGCCCTCGCCGTTGGTTCGCTGTGCGCAGGCAGCGCCTTCGCGCAATCGTCGGTCACGCTGTACGGCATCATTGACAACAGCGTTCACTACACCACCAATGCCGATGCCCAGAACCACGGCCAACTGGCCCTGGACAATGGCGCGATCACGCAAAGCCGTTGGGGCATCAAGGGCTCGGAAGCCCTGGGCAACAACCTGAAGGCAATCTTCCAGCTGGAAAACGGCTTTAACGGCGACAACGGCACGATGAGCTCGTCGGGCCAGATCTTCAACCGTCAAGCCTACGTCGGCCTGGCCGGCGACTTCGGCTCGGTCAAGCTGGGCCGCCAGTACACCGAAGGCTTTAACCTGTTCGGCGACTTCGACCCGCTGACCATTGGTAACTACAACGGCAACTCGTGGATGTACTACAGCTTCACGCAGCTGCGCCGTAACAACGTCATCAGCTACAGCGGCTCGTTCAGCGGCCTGGACGTCGGCCTGAGCTACGGCTTCGGCGAATCCCCGGGTAGCTTCACGAAGGCCAGCAGCTCTTCGAACACACCGTACTTCGGCGCTCGCCTGGCTTACAACTGGGGGCCCTTCGGCGTTGGCGGTGTGTATCAGGAAATCCGCGACGTCAACGGCAACAAGCAGCAAATGTGGGGTGCTACGGGTAAGTACACCGTCGGACCGGCAAAGCTGTTCCTGGGCTACATTGGCAACAAGGACCACACCGGCCAGATGGACGCCGTCCTGAACACTGCGCTCATCGCCACGACTACCCGCTGGACCGTCCCGACCACGGCTGGCTCTGCTGCCGCCAACGCCAACCCGCGCAAGGACACGCTGGGCTTCGCTGGCGTGACCTACAACGTCACCCCGGCCCTGGCACTGACCGGCGCGTTCTACGGCGACTACGTGGAAGGCAAGAACGGCGTTGCTGGCAGCGCCGGCAAGGGCCGTCGTTACACGGCTGCCTTCATCGCCGAGTACTCGCTGTCGAAGCGTACCCAAGTCTATGGTGCCGCCGACTGGAACAAGGTGTCGGGCGCAACCGAAATGGAACTGCCGGGTCGTGGCAACCAGACCAGCTTCGGCGCTGGCATCCGCCACATTTTCTGATCGGTCACTCGATCGGCTGTTCTGGGAAAGGCACCTTCGGGTGCCTTTTTTTTCGTCCGGCCCCGGCCCCTGCCGCCTGAGCGGCCGTGTCGCGGGCGGCCCCGTCGTCGAGCAGTTCCAGCCGGTAGCCGTAGGTGTAGACCGGCACCACGCGCACCCCGTTTTCGTCCCACAGCCCGAGCTTGTTGCGCACGCGCGAGATATGCGTGTCGATGGTGCGCGACATCGGCGAGAACTCGCGTCCCCACACCGCCGTCACCATGTGGTCGCGCGGCACCACGCGATTGGCATGGCGGAACATCAGCAGCGCCAGTTCGAATTCCTTGGGCGTGAGCGGCACCAACGCGCCGTCACGCGTGGCCCGGTGCGTCACGATGTCGAAGGCGTAGCGGCCCCAGCTCAGGCGGTCGTCGTCGCGCTGGCGCGTATCGGGATAGACCCGTCGCAGCAGCGCCTGGATGCGGGCGGACAGTTCCACTGGCCGGATCGGCTTGACCATGTAGTCGTCGGCGCCGGCGGACAGCGCCACCGCGATATCGGCCTCGGCCTGGCGCCCGGCCACGAACATCACCGGCAGGCGCGGGTCCAGGTGCGTGCGCACCCAGTGCAGCACCTCCAGCCCGGATACCTGCGGCACGTCCCAGTCCAGCAGCAGCAGGTCGAATGTGACCTTGCGCAGGGTCAGCAACATGCGGCGGCCGTCGGTAAAGGTCACGCATTCATGGCCGGCGCCGTTCACGATGGCGCGGATCATCGCCGCCTGGGCGCTGTCGTTCTCCAGGGAAGCCACCCTCAGTCCTGTCTTCGTCATGCGTCGTCGCGCGCCCCGCTTCGGGGCCCCGGTGAATAAGTCCGACGACCATTAGATGCGGAGTTGCGCACAAACCCTATAAGACGATGCTCATTTTTGTGTCCGCCACAAATGTTTACTTCGTCCTCGGCGGGCCGCGACCTACCATGGGCCGCATTGAATGACTGGCAAGGACCTGCAAGGAACCCAACGTGAAGATCGCCGCGCTTGAAGATAATCCGGCTCGCATCATGGTGCTGGAGCGCGCCCTGCAACGGGGCGGGCACCATCTGGCACGCTTTCGCTGCGGGCCGCCCCTGGTGGACGCCATCCATGCCGAGCCCTTCGACATGCTGCTGCTGGACCGCGACGTGGCCGACGCCGATGCCGAGGAATTGCTCGACTGGGTCCGGCGCACGCTCGGACACGCCCTGCCCGTGATGATGTTCGGTGCCAGCGACGCCGAATCGGATGTGGCGCGCTGCCTGATGGCCGGCGCCGATGCCTATGTGCCGCAGCCGGTGCGCGACGGCGAACTGCTCGCGCGCATCGAGGCGCTGGGCCGGCGCGCCGCCACGCAGCCCGTGCGGCCGGCCACCGCGCCGGCCGGGGTGCTGGACGACGGTCCCGACCAGCTGGTCTGCGGGGAATTCCGCTTCGCGGTGGCCGAGCGCCAGGTCTGGGTGAAAGGCATGCCGGTGACGCTGTCGCCCAAGGAATATGCGCTGGCGCTGCTGCTGTTCCGCAATCTCGGCACGCTGGTGACGCGCCGGACGATGATCGACAAGGTCTGGCGCGGTGCCGACATGGAAGAACAGTCGCGCACCATCGACAGCCATCTGTCGCGCATCCGGAACAAGCTGGCGCTATGGCCGTTCAACGGCGTGATGCTGCGCACGGTCTACCGGCTGGGCAGCCGGCTCGACGTGGCTTGAAGAAAATACGATGAAGGCGCCCTGGGGGCGATCTGGCGAAAGCCCCTGCCCCCGGTCCCTCGTTTTCGGTCAGTCCGCCTTGATGCCCGCTTCCTTGACGATGCGGGCGTTTTCCTGCGATTCGGCGTGAATGGCCTTGGCAAACTGCGCCGCCGAGCCGCCGGTAGGCACTTCGCCGCCGCGCAGCAGGCGGTCTCGCACCTCGGGCTCGGCCAGCGCCTTGTTCAGTTCGGCGTTGAGCTTGTCGATGATGGCCGCCGGCGTCTTGCCCGGCGCGAAGATGCCGAATGTCGAGGTCAGGTTGGCCTTCGGATAGCCGAGTTCGTCGAAGGTCGGCACGTTGGGCAGGCTGTCGAGCCGCCTGGGCGCGCCCACGGCGATGGCCCGCAGGCGGCCAGCCTGCATATGCTGCGTCAGCATCGGGCTGGCGTTGGTGCTCATCACTTCGAACTGGCCGCCCAGCGCATCGTTCATCTGCTGGCCCGCGCCCTTGTACGGGATCAGCGTGATGTCGGCCCGGGACTTCGCGCGCACCTGTTCCAGCATCACGTGGCCCACCGTGCCCAGGCCCGACGTGGCCCAGCGCACCGAGCCCGGCCTGGCCTTCGACTGGGCGATCAGGTCCGGGAACGCCTTGCCGGTGAAGCTGGGCGTGGCAATCACCAGCACGGGCGAGTACATCACGCTCATGACCGGCGCCACATCGCGCTGGGGGTCATAGTTGACGTGTCCCACGTGCGGATTGAGCGTCAGCGGGCTGGTCGAGGCGAAACCGAGCGTGTAACCATCGGGCGCGGCCTTGGCCACGGCGTCGATGCCGATGCTGCCGCCGGCGCCGGCCTTGTTTTCCACCACCACCGACGTGCCCATCTGGACCGACAGCTTTTCGCCCAGCGCGCGCGCCACGGCGTCGCTGATGCCGCCGGTGGGATAGGCCACGATCATGCGGATCGGCCGGCTCGGGTAGTTGTCGGCGGCAAGGGCGGGGGCAGCGGCGGCGGCCATCAGCGTGACGGCGAGGCAGGCGGCGCGCAGCGGCAGGAGACGGAAAACGGCCATGGTCGGGCTTGGAAGCGGGAAATACGTGGGAATGGGCGCGAACGCGGCGCGCGAAAGACATCGTCTGGGTACCGGGTGGCGCGCGTTGGCGGCGTCCGGCCAGCCGCTATCTTAGCTGATCGGCTATGCCACCCCCGGCCGTGCGGGCGGCTATCGCACCAGGGGGTGCTCGGGCACCCACGACACGAACAGTTCGTTGGCGCGGTCGTAGAGCCGCCAGCCCGTACCGCACTCGCGGCAGGTGAACGACATCATGCTGAAGGGCACGCCAGCCGCACTCTGGCTGACCAGCGGCGCGGTGTTGCGCAGCGCCAGGCACGGATGCGGCTCGCGGCGGCGCGGATCGTCGGCAAGGGCAAGGCAGTGGGCGCAGGCGGGACGGGCAGACATGGCGGGTAATGCGGAGGGCTGGGGCACGGCGGACTTCATGACCCAGATGATGCCGCAAAACCGATGCCAGGGTACTGGACCCGTGCGCGTTGCGCGCGCAACATGTGGGCTCCACACCACCAGGAAGAAAGAGGAGTCGTTCCGTGTCCGTCCCCCGCCCCGTGTTTCGTCATCGTCCTGTCACCCTGTCATCGGTCGCCCTGGCCGCCGCGCTGTTTGCCGGCACCGCCGCAGCCGCGCCGGTCGAACCTGTCTACCGGCTTGCCCAGCAGGAAAAGCCCGCGCTCATCAGCACCATGAAGGACTTGGTGTCGATCGAATCCGGCAGCAAGGACATCGAAGGCCTGGACCGCATTGCCAACCTGATCCGCGACCGGCTGGCCGCCATGGGGGGCGACGCCAGGCTGGTGGCGCCGACCGAGGTCTACCGCATGGAGGACACGCCCGAGACCGTGGGCAAGATGGTGCATGCCACATTCCAGGGCACGGGCAAGCGCAAGATCATGCTGATCGCCCACATGGACACCGTGTACCTGCGCGGCATGCTGGCACAGCAGCCGTTCCGCGTGGAAGGCGACAAGGCCTACGGGCTGGGCATCGCCGATGACAAGAACGGCGTGGCCGTGATCCTGCACACCGTGGCGATCCTGCAGAAGATGAACTTCAAGGACTACGGCACGCTGACCGTGCTGATCAACGGCGACGAGGAAATCAGCTCGCCGGGCGCCCGCGCGATGCTGACCAAGCTCGGTTCGGAGCAGGACGCCGTGTTCTCGTGCGAGGCGACGCGCGTGACCGGCGACCGCCTGTCGCTGGCCACCAGCGGCATCGGCGCTATCGCGCTCAAGGTGGACGGCAAGTCGTCGCACGCGGGCAGCTCGCCGGAACTGGGCCGCAATGCGCTGTACGAGATGTCGCACCAGATCCTGCAGATGCGCGACCTGTCGAATCCCGATACCGGGCTCAAGGTCAACTGGACACTGTCGCAGGCCGGCACCAATCGCAACGTGATTCCCGCCGTGGCCACGGCTCAGGCCGATGTGCGCGTGCTGCGCACCGCCGACTATGACGGCCTGGAGAAGACGTTGCAGGAGCGGACCAGGAAGACGCTGATTCCCGACACCAAGGTCGAGGTCAAGTTCGAGCGCCGCCGGCCGCCGCTGGAAGTCACGCCGGCCGCGCGCGCCCTGGCCGCCCATGCCCAGGGCATCTATGCGGAAATCGGTGAAAAGCTGGCCGTCTACGACACGGCCGAAGGCGGCGGCACCGATGCCGCATTCGCCGCGGCAGCCACCAGGGCCCCGGTCATCGAGCGTTTCGGCCTGCGCGGGTTCGGCGCCCATTCGAACGATGCCGAGTATGTGGACCTGAACTCGGTCACGCCACGCCTGTACCTGCTGACGCGCATGATCATGGATGTGTCGCAGGACAAGGCTGGGAAGTAAATAACTCCCCTTGGTTTTGCTCCCCTCTCCCATGCAGTGGGAGAGGGGAGAAAACCGGCGGGTGATTCAAATCAAGCCGCCTTCGCGCGTCCCCGCAGGTCTGGCAGGAACACCGCCAGCAGCCCCAGCAGCGGAAGGTAGGCGCAGAACTGGTAGACCGATTCGATGCCATGGGCGTCGGCCAGCTTGCCCAGCACAGCGGCGCCGATGCCGCCCATGCCGAATGCGAAGCCGAAGAACAGGCCCGACACCATGCCGACCTTGCCCGGAATCAGTTCCTGGGCAAACACCAGGATGGCCGAGAACGCCGACGCCAGGATGAAGCCGATGATCACCGTCAGCACGGCGGTCCAGAACAGGTTCGCGTGCGGCAGCATCAGCGTGAACGGCGCCACGCCCAGGATCGACGCCCAAATCACGCGCTTGCGGCCGATGCGGTCGCCGATCGGGCCGCCCAGGATCGTGCCCGCCGCTACCGCGAACAGGAACAGGAACAGGTAGACCTGCGACGTCTGGCGCGTCAGCCCGAACTTCTCCATCAGATAGAACGTGTAGTACGTGTTCAGGCTGGCCATATAGAAATACTTCGAGAAGATCAGCAGCAGCAGCACCGTCATGGCGCGCACGACGGTCGATGTCGGCAGCTTGGCCACCGCGCCGGCGGCGGCCTTCTTCTTCGCGGCGCGCTCGGCCAGATGGCGGCCGTACCAGCCGCCGATCTGCCACAGCACCGCAATGGCCAGCACGGCCGCCAGCGAGAACCACGCCACGCTGCCCTGCGTATGCACGATCCACGCAGCCAGCAGCGGACCCATGGCGCTGCCGCCATTGCCGCCCACCTGGAAGATCGATTGCGCCAGGCCATGCTGGCCGCCCGATGCCAGCCGCGCCACGCGCGACGACTCAGGATGGAAGATCGACGATCCGGTACCGACCAGCGCCGCCGCTACCAGCAGCACACCGTAGCTGGGCGCCACCGACAGCAGCAGCAGGCCGCCCAGCGTGAAGCCCATGCCGATGGCCAGCGAATGGGGCTTCGGGTGCTTGTCCGTGTACAGGCCGACGATCGGCTGCAGTAGCGATGCGGTGATCTGGTACGTCAGCGTCAGCAGGCCAATCTGCGCGAAGCTCAGGTTGAAGCCGCCCTTGAGCATCGGATAGATGGCCAGGATCAGCGACTGGATCATGTCGTTGAGGAAGTGCGCGAAACTGATCGCGTACAGCACGCGGAAGCGCGTGCCCTCCTCGCGAGGCGCCGCGGCGGCGGCGGAATGGACGGTTGTGCTCATGGTCGGGGGCGCATTGGCCAGTTTTCTTCTCAGGAATCTTCCCGGAGCCCGTTTCCACGGGATTAAAGGAAGTGTGACGATGCTAATTGGCAAACCTGCGCCTGTCCTGCGAGAATAAGGCCGCAACCTTGGAGAAAAGGACATGCCGGGTACCCCGCGACCGCCACAACGCCGCAAGCCGTCCGCACGACCGACATCCGCCGCCCACCCTGCCCCGCGCATCGCCTGGGTCGATCCCGACACCCCGGGCAGCCGACCCCTGCCCCCCGATGCGCCGCGCGATCCCGCCATGGACGCCCGCGCCGACACCTATGCCGAGCGCCCCGCCTATGTCCAGTACGACCGCAGCCCGATGCCGGTCACGGCCATGGCTGCCGACTATGTGCCGGGTCACGTCACCAAGCCCCACCAGCATCCGCATGCCCAGCTGATCCATGCCATGCATGGTGTGATGGTGGTCTCGACGGCCGAAGGCCAGTGGACCGTGCCGCCCACGCGCGGCATGTGGATGCCGGGCGGCACCACGCACTGGATCCGCATGGTGGGCCGGGTGCAGATGCGCACCGCCTATATCCGCCCCGACGCCGCGCCCGATCTGCCCACGGCATGTACCGTTCTGGGCATATCGCCGCTGCTGCGCGAGCTGATCCTGGCCGCCATTGACGTGCCCGCTCTATATGACATGGATTCGCGCGATGGCCGCCTGATGCGGCTGCTGCTCGACGAAGTGAAGCTGGTGCCGACGCTGCCGCTGCACCTGCCCCGCCCCACCGACCCGGACCTGCGCACGATCTGCGACCAGATCGTCGGCGAGCCCGATACCGGCCTGACCCTGACCGACTGGGGCACGCGCCTGGGCGTGGACCCGAAGACGATCCAGCGGCGCTTTGCGCGCGAAACCGGGATGACCTTTGGCCAGTGGCGCCAGCAGGCGCGGTTGCTGGCCGCGCTGGAGCGCCTGGCTGCCGGCGACAAGGTGGTGGATGTGGCGCTCGACATGGGCTACGACAGCCCGAGCGCCTTTGCGACGATGTTCCGGCGGCAGTTTGGCGTGCCGCCGAGCGCCTTCTTCAAGTGACCTACCCTGCCCTGGCGGCCTGTCGATCTGCAAACCTGCGGCGGCTCGATCGTTATTCCGCCAGATACCGTTCCACCAGGCGCGTCCAGTACGCTGCGCCCACGGTCAGGTTGTCGTCGTTGAAGTCGTAGCCGGCGTTGTGCAGCAGCGGCTGGTTGGCGCCATTGCCCATCCGCACGAAGCAGCCCGGACGCTGCTGCAGGAAGTACGCGAAGTCCTCGCTGCCCGCGATGCGATGGAAATTGCCGATCGCCCGCTCCGGACCCACCAGTTCCTCGGCCACCTGCCGGGCGAATTCGGTCTCCGCCTCGCTGTTGACCAGTACCGGATAGCCGCGCACGTAGTCGATATCGGCGGCGGCGCCATAGCCTTCGGCATGCGCCGTGACCAGCTGGCGGATACGCGCTTCCATCGACGCCCGCACCTCGGCGCTGAACGACCGCACGCTGATTTCCATGCGCGCGCTGTCCGGGATCACGTTTGGCGCGTGGCCGGCGTGCAGCGTGCCGATGGTGACCACGGCGGTCTCGTTCGGATCGACATTGCGCGCCACGATCGATTGCAGCGCCATCACCAGGCTGCCGGCCACCAGGATCGGGTCGATCGACTGGTGCGGGCGGGCCGCGTGGCCACCCTTGCCGCGAATGGTGATCGTCACCGTGTCGCACGCGGCCATGAACGGCCCCGCGCGGAACATGAACGTACCGGCTTCCACGCCAGGGTGGTTATGCAGGCCAAAGATGGCGTCGCACGGAAACCGTTCGAACAGGCCATCGGCCAGCATGCGCTCGGCCCCGCCGCCGGCGCCGATTTCCTCGGCAGGCTGGAAGATCAGGTGGACAGTGCCGTTGAAATGGCGCGTGCGCGCCAGCTGGCGGGCAGCGCCCAGCAGCACGGCGGTGTGCCCGTCGTGGCCACAGGCGTGCATCCTGCCTTCGTTGACGCTGGCGTATGGCAGGTTGGTGCGCTCGTGGATCGGCAGCGCGTCCATGTCGGCGCGAATGCCGACGCTGCGCTGGCTGCTGCCCGACCGCAGCGTGGCCACCACCCCGGTGCCGCCCACACCGCGCGTCACGGTGTAGCCCCACCCTTCGAGCTTGCTGGCGACAAGCTCGGCGGTACGGACTTCATTGAAGGCGAGTTCGGGATGCTGGTGGATGCTGCGGCGGATGTCCTGCAGTTCGTCACGCGAGTCGAGCGTGTCATGCAGGGTGCAGAAGGTGCGGGTGGGACCGTTCCGGGCGAGGCTGACCGGGACGGTCTTCAATATCGACTCGATTTCGGGGGCGTGTTCAGACATGGCATTGCTCTTGTTTGGCAGACATCATGTAAGAACAGTATTTCACGCACCCCCGGGAGGTGAAACCCCGAATGGGAATTTCGTGCGAAAGCGCCCCATATGGTCCCAAAACTGTTGCCCTTAACGGACGCTTTGTTTGAAAACGCGACGCTTTGCAAGACGATGTTTCAGCGGGGAACCTCGCGAAGCCACGCGGTCGCCCCGCTTTTTTCACATCGCAGAATCTAGCGTTCGCCGTACGCCACAACCTTCTGGCTCTGTTCGCCCAGGCCCTCGATGCCCAGGCGCATCACATCGCCAGCCTTCAGGTAGCGCGGCGGCTTGAAGCCCATGCCCACGCCGGGCGGCGTACCGGTGGCGATCAGGTCGCCGGGTTCCAGCGTCATGAAGCGGCTGACGTAGCTGACCACCGTGGCCACGTCGAAGACCATCGTCGCGGTGCTGCCCTTCTGCATGCGCTCGCCGTTGACGTCGAGCCACATGCCCAGCTTCTGGGCGTCGGGCACCTCGTCGCGGGTGACCAGCCACGGGCCGACCGGGCAGAACGTGTCGCAGCCCTTGCCCTTGTCCCAAGTGCCGCCGCGTTCGAGCTGGAATTCGCGCTCGGACACATCGTTCACCACGCAGTAGCCCGCCACGTGCTCCAGCGCCTGGGCCTTGGACACATTGCGCGCCGTGGTGCCGATGACCACGCCCAGTTCCACCTCCCAGTCCGACTTCTTTGACTCGAACGGCAGCATCACGGCGTCGTTCGGGCCGTTCAGCGAGGTATTCGCCTTCAGGAACACGATCGGCTCGGCCGGCAGCGGCATGCCTGCCTCGGCGGCATGGTCGGCGTAGTTCAGGCCGATGGCGATGATCTTGCCAATACCGGTCCAGGGCACGCCATGGCGCTGGCCCTCCACCACGGGCAACGTGGCCGGGTCGATCGCGGCCAGCCGGGCCAGCGCCGCCGGCGCCAGTTCGCCCGGGCCGATATTGCCGACGACACCGGACAGATCGCGCACGCGCCCATCACGGTCAACCAGGCCCGGACGCTCGGCGCCGGGGTTTCCTACACGGACTAGCTTCATCTTGTCTCCTATGGGGGTCAGGTCAGCCTCGCGAGCATATCGCAAGCCAGCGGCCCGCGCGCGGCCCCCGCACGCCCGTCCCCGACCGCCCTGCGTCGGCATTCTTCTGACACATCATGCAGGCCATGCATCTTTGCATACCCGCTGTGCATCGCCACGCATTGTGGGGGCCTGGGCCGCTGCCTAGACTGCCATCACCGCACGCCGCACCCCGCGCCGTGCCATCTCCCAAGGAATCCCATGAAGCTCTACTATTCGCCCGCCGCCTGCTCGATGGCCGTTCATATCGCCCTGCGCGAGGCCGGCCTGCCCGTCACGCTGGCCCGCGTCGACCTGATCCATCACACGCTGGCCGAGCCCGAAAACGGCACCAACGACTACTACGCCATCCACCCGCGCGGCTATGTGCCACTGCTGCAGCTCGATGACGGGTCGCGCCACAGCGAGGCGTCCGCCCTGCTCCAGTTCATCGCCGACATGGTGCCGGCACGCAACCTGCTGCCGGCGCCCGGCAGCCAGGCCAGGCTGGAGGCCGTGGGCTGGCTGACGCTGATCTCCACCGAACTGCACAAGGTGTTCAGCCCGTGGCTGTGGCACAAGGAAACCGACGCCAGCACCGTCGAGGCCTGCAAGGCCAAGCTGCACAAGCGTTTTGGCGAACTGGACCAACACCTGGCGTCGCGCGATTACCTGCTGGGCAACCAGTTCAGCGTGGCCGATGCGTACTGCTTCACGATCGTCAGTTGGGCCCGGCTGCTGCACCTGAAGCTCGATGCGTACCCGAAGCTGCAGGAATATCTGTCGCGCGTGGCCGCGCGCCCGGCCGTGCAGGCGGCAATGCGTGCCGAGGGCCTGGTGCGCGACTGACGGCGCCGCCCGCAGGTTCAGCGCAGGACCTGCGTGGGCACCTGATAGTGACTGGCGTCGACCAGATCCAGCCCGCACTGGAGCTGCTCGACCCAGTCGATGAACCGCGCCACCATCTGGCGCCCCCGGATCGATGGCCCGTGCTGCGGCACGATGCACTGGATATCGAGCGTGCGCGCCATGGCCGCCCACAGCCGGCAGGCCTTGTTGCCGCTCATGTAGCGGCGGTGGAACCCCAGCATGCGGGCCGCGTGGGCATCGAAATCGGTCACGTCGCCGCGCGCGTCTTCCGTCGAGGTCATCGACGCCCCGAGATCGCCCGAGAACAGGATCCTGCTGATTGGATCGAAAAACTGGAAATTGCCCTCGGAATGCAGGAAATGGGCAGGCACGGCCATGATCGACGACTTGCCCAGCGGCACCACCATGCCCGCATCGGGAATCGGGACAATGCGCCCGGCGGTCTTGCCGGTCTGGCAGAAATGCGGCAGGAAGCGCGCCCAGACCTCGGAGATCAGCACGCGGCTGTCGGACGCCGTCAGCCAGCGCCCCACCGACGCCACGATGTCGGGATCGGCGTGCGACGCCAGTACGTAATCGAGCTGCTTGGGCGCGAAATAGCGGCTGATCGTCATGTACAGCTCGCTATAGGTCATCTGCCCGCCCGGATCGATCAGGGCCGCGTGCCCGTGATTGACCACCAGGAACTGGTTGCTCTGCACCGCATCGCCATGCGTATCGTCGACCAGGTCCGTAAACGCCAGGCAGACATGCCCGTTGCATTCGTAAAGCACCTTGCTCATGACTCCCTCAACCGCTTGTGGTTATTTTTAAGCGGCGAAAGTACTCAGTTGCGCGAGGTTTTCAATTGATGTGAATCAAAAATCCTGGAAAGCGGCCGAAAAAGCCGGACGGGCGCCGGCGGCGGGGCCATTCAGCGCGTGGACAGCAACTCTTCGATCTTGGCCACGAACTGCTTGTCGTCGGGCTTGACCATGCTGTTGTAGCTGCCCACGACCTGGCCCTTGCGGTCGATCAGGTATTTGTAGAAATTCCACTTCGGCGCGGTGCCGGTTTCCTTCGTCAGCAACACGTACATCGGATTGGCTTCGCCGCCGCGCACGTGGGACTTGCCGAGCATCGGGAACTTGACGCCGTAGGTGTTGTAGCAGAAGTCCGAAATTTCCTTCGCCGAACCGGGCTCCTGCGAGAAGTCGTTCGACGGGAAGCCCAGTACCACCAGGCCGCGCTCGCGGTACTTGGCGTAAAGCGCCTCCAGGCCTTCGTATTGCGGCGTGAAGCCGCAATAGCTGGCCGTATTGACCACCAGCACGACCTTGCCGGCGTACTGGCACAGGTTCTGGGGCGATTCGTCCTGCAGACGCGGGAAACGGAAATTCAGCGAAGCCGGGCAGTTGCCGGCCGGCTGTGCCGACACCGTGGCAGACTTGTCTGCCGCGCGGGCAGGGTGCGGCAGCATGGCGGCCGCGGCGGCCAGGCCCAACGCGCCCAGCAGGGCGGTGCGCTGGAGGTGTTGCCGCATCCGGTCCATGTGGACTGCAGTTGCCAGGGTGCGTTCGCGAGACATGGGTACGGGCTCCGGTTTCCTTTAGTGCAGCAAAGTCTACGCTCTCGGGCGATTCGCGTCATGACGCGGGGCGGCAGCGACAGGCGCCGCCGGCCCCGGACCACCTTCAATCCATGTGAATCTTGGCGGCGTGTTCGGTCACGCTGCTGCGCAGTTCCAGGTCCGGCATGCGTCGCACGATGACCAGCGCGATGATGGCCGCGACCGCGCCCGCCGCGAAGATCATGTGAAAGCCCGATTCCACGCCGCCCGCCAGCACCTGGTGCACGGCCGGCGACAGATGAGCCATCGCCTCGCTGCCATGGCGCAGCGAGCCCAGGTCCAGCGCCTGGTTCACGCCCGAGCGCGCCAGCGCGTCGCGGAATTCCATCGCCAGCAGCGTGCCGGCCAGTGCGCCGCCCAAGGCGCTGCCCAGCGAGCGGATCACCAGCAGCGCGCCGGTGCCGGCGCCCATGTCCCGGCGTTCCAGCGCGTTCTGCACCGAAATCAGCGTGCCCACCATCGACATGCCCAGGCCGATGCCGGCAATCGTCATCGCCACCAGTACCAGCGTCGTGGGCACGGCGGCCGTGACCGTGGCCAGCGACACCAGCCCCACGGCGGCGGCCACGTAGCCGCCGGTCAGTATCTCGCGCATGCGGCCCAGGCGAGGCGCCAGCCACGCCACCACGAAGTTGCCGGCCACCGTGGACAGCAGGAACGGCACCACCAGCAGGCCCGACGTCGAGGCATCGGCATCACGCACCAGCTGGAAGTGCAGCGGCAGCGCGAAGATGCACAGGAAGATGTTGAGCGCAGCCAGCGACGAGGCGCCCACGCCCATCACATAGGCGCGGTTGGCGAACAGGCGCGGCGGCAGCATCGGATCGGCGGCGCGCCGTTCCTGCCAGGCCAGCAGCGCCACGGCCACCAGCGTCAGCAAAAGCAGGCCGCCCATTTCCAGCGAGATCCAGTCGAAGGCTTCGCCCGCCCAGCTCATCGCCAGCAGAAAGGCGACGATGGCGACCGCCAGCAGGCTGGCGCCCAGCCAGTCCACCTGCGGCCGGCCGCCCCGGGCACGCAGGTGCGCCAGCCCGCGATAGCACATGGCCATCGCCAGCAGGCCCAGCGGCACGTTGATCCAGAACAGCCAGCGCCACGACATGTGGTCGGACACCCAGCCGCCCACCAGCGGTCCCGCAATCGACGAGACCGCCCAGACCGTCGCAAGGTAGCCCTGGTAGCGGCCGCGCTGGCGCGGCGCCACCACATCGGCGATGGCCGCCTGGGCCAGCGACATCAGCCCGCCGCCGCCCACGCCCTGCAGCGCGCGGAACAGGATCAGCTGCGTCAGCGACTGCGCCAGCGCGCAGGCCACCGATGCGGCGATAAATAGCGAGATCGCCAGCATCAGCAGGCGCCGGCGGCCAAAACTGTCAGACAGCTTGCCGTAGAGCGGTGTGGTGACCGTCGACACGATCAGGTAGGCCGTGACGATCCACGACAGATGGCCGAAACCGTTCAGGTCGTTGGCGATGGCCGGCACGGCCGGAATGACCACGGTCTGGTCGAGCGCGGCCAGCAGGATACAGAGCACGATCCCGCCGATCACGCGCATGATCGCGGCGTGGTCGTGGGCATCGGGAGCGGCGTCCAGCGTGACGGACTGGGAAGGCGAGGGCGATGACATGCAATGGATGCGGATGGTGTGGGGGCGCCGATGGTGCCGCGCAGATCACAAAAACCACAGACCGCACAACATCGACGCGGCCTTATTCAGTGACCGCATAATTATATGCATGCTTAGTATTTTTTCGCTCGAGCCGATTGCCCGCAAAAGGCCGCGATGGGACAAAAACCACAGGCCGAACGACGCCCCCGGGCACGTTCGCCACATGCCCGGGGTTGAGAGGGTGGGATTGGACCGCGCTGAGGGGCGGCTAGCGTGAGCCGCCCGTGATGTAGTGTTCCAGCTGTTCGATGGTGAAACGCTGCTCGCTGATGATGTCGTTGACGAGGTCGCCGATCGACAACATTCCCATCAGCGTGTCGCCATCCATCACCGGCAGGTGACGCAGGCGATGCCTGGTCATCAACGCCATGCAGTCGTCTGTGCTCTGATCGGCACGTACGTAAATCACGGCCGTGGTCATGATTTCCTTGACCAGCGTCTCGCGCGACGTGCGTTGCATCAGGATCACCTTGCGCGCGTAATCCCGTTCGCTCAGGATGCCGACGATCTTGTCGTGTTCCATTACCAGCAGCGCGCCGATGCCCTTGTCGGCCATCAGCTGCAGCGCCGCGTACACCGTCGCCGTGGGTGGAATACTGTAGATGGCGTGATTTGCCTTGTTTTCCAGAACCTGCCGTGCGGTCTTCATGTCACCGACTCCTTGTTGCCGTTTTGGAAACAGTCGCTGCCCAGACGCGATCGATCTGCGGTGCTGCGCAATAGCCCGCACCCCCCGGGGATCTGGCTGCGTGTATCCAGATTAGCAAACGAATGCGCCGCCTTACAGGGTGACTTTCACGAATCTTCGTCGGCCAGTGCTGGCATGGCGCGCGGCGTCAGACAGACGGCGACTCGCCCATCGCCGGCCGGACGGCGCGCGGCTTGCGCTGCCATTGCCGTGCCAGACGGACGATTTCCGGCGGCGGATCGGCGTCGGGGGACGCATGGAACAGCAGCGTCTGCCGCGACTTCGGGCAGCGGCTGGCCACGAAGGCGATGTCATCGGCAAACCCCATGTCGAGCATGGTGTCGGCGGCTTCGAAGATGACCGTGTTCACCGCACGCAGATCCAGGCTGGCCGCATCGATATGGTCGAGCAGGCGTCCCGGGGTGCCGACAACGATATGCGCGCCGTGAATCAGGCTATCGATTTGTGCCCGGATCGGCATGCCGGTGCAGAGCAGCGCCACCTTGACCTGGCCGGCCACCCGCGCCAGCTGCCGGATGCGCCGCGCCACCATGTCGGCGCGATCGCGCGTGGGACACAGCACCAGCGCCTGCACGTCGAAGCGTTGTGGATCGAGCCGGTGGAGCAGGGCGATCGCCAGCGTGGTGGCCCTGCCGCCCTGGCGCGCCTGGACGATCAGGTCGTGCCCGGCAAGCGCCAGGGGCAGGGCGGCGGCCTGCAGCGGCGTCATCGAAACATGGCCCGATTGCGCCAGCGCGTCGAGCCACATCGGTTCCAGCGGCAGCACCGAAAAGGGTTCGCACCGAAGCGCAATCAACGGGGATGGGGGCCGGCTGGCACGCATGGCCTTACGCGGCGGCGCGGGTGACGGCTTTCTTTGCAGCGGCTTTCTTCGCGGGCGCCTTCCTTGTCGAGGGTGGGGGTGCGGCTGGCTTGCCGGCGGCCGTCTTCGTTGCCGCCGTCTTCGTTGCCGCCGTCTTCGTTGCGGCCGTCTTCGTTGCCGCCTGCTTAGTTGCCGCCTGCTTTGCAGCGGCCTTCCTTGCCGGAGGTTTCTCCACGGATGCCTTTGTTGCGGGGGCCTTTGTTGCGCGGGCCTTTGTTGCCGGGGCCTCCGCCGATCCCTCGACGGCAGCTGGCTTCGACACCGCAACCTTCACCGGGACCTCCTCGGTCGGTGTCCAGCCCAGCCGTTGGAGCAGCGCGCCGGCCGCAGACGGCGCCCGCTCCTTCGCACCGTTGATGAAGAACAGGTAGACCGTCTTCGGCTTGAGCTTCGCGCCCGGCTTGTCTTCCACCGCCGGCAAGTCGTCGGGCGCCTTGCCTTCGGCCCAGCTTGCGACGCGTCCGGCCCACTGGTCCAGGTCCTTCGGCGCGTAGCCGGTCGCCAGCTTTTCCTGTGCATTCATCAGGCGCGCGTAGACAAAGTCGGCGGTCAGATCGGCAAATGACGGAAATTTTGGAGAATCGGTGAATACCGTGGCCGCCTTGAACTTGCGCGCCAGCTTCAGGTATTCGTCGCACATGAAGCTGGCGTGGCGCACCTCTAGCACGTGGCGCAGCGGCACGCCTTCCACGGCATCGGGCAACAGGTTCAGGAAGGCCTCAAAGTCATCGGGCACGAACTGCTTGGTCGGTGCGAACTGCCAGACGACGGGGCCAAGTTTGTGGCGCAGCTCGGCGATGCCGCTGTCGATAAAGCGATGAATCGAATCGGCGCCCTCGGCCAGAATGCGCCGGTTGGTGGCAAAGCGCGACGCCTTGACGGCGAACACGAAGTCATCGGGCGTGGCATCGCGCCAGTTGGCAAACGACGCGCGCTTCTGCGTGCCGTGATAGGTGCTGTTGATCTCGATCGCGGTAAGGTGACGGCTCGCATATTCCAGCTCTCGGGCCTGCGGCAGGCCCGCCGGATAGAAATTGTCGCGCCACGGCGCGAAATTCCAGCCGCCGATACCAATGTGGACATTGCCAAATGACTTGCCTTGCTTGCGCACTGCCATGGCGCCATCTCCGCGAAAGACGATGGACCAAGTCTAGCCGCATTTGCCGCACGCGGCTGTCAGGATGCGGACACGTGATTCGCGCGCGGCATGCTGATTCGCGCCCCTAGCCTACTTTCCCTCGTCCGGCGCCGGATACTTGCGCGCGTTCATCTCCATCTTGGCGCGCACCGCCGCATCGAGGTCGACGCCCAACGCCGTCACCAGCTGCGTCAGGTAGATCGTGATATCAGCCAGTTCCTGCTCGACGTGTGCACGCTCGGTCGTCGACATGATGCCGCGCGACTCTTCCTCGGTTTGCCACTGGAAGATTTCCACCAGCTCGGCCACTTCCACACTAAGCGCCATCGCCAGGTTCTTCGGACTGTGATACTTGCCCCAGCCCCGCGCCTCGCCGAAGGCGAGCGCCGCTTGCTGGAGGTTGCTGAGGTCGATAAGAGCCATGGTCTGCCTGGTGCGAATTCGGGATCAGGCGGCATTGTCCCATTGATCGTCGACGATTCACGGCTCAAGAGCGCGATGCCGGCGGCATACCCTTATGGTCGGTTCGCTAGGGTGGGTACTGGTGTTCCGATCCCTGATCGGTGTGATGCTGACTGCGCTGATGCTATGGCCACAGATCGCGCGGATCCGGGCCGAGGCCCCGCTGCGCGAGACGTTCGGCGACGAATATGCGCGCTATTGCGCGCGGAGATGGCGGATGGTGCCGGGGGTGTGGTGAAAGCGCCAAAAAAAATCCCGGCCTTGAGCCGGGATTTCTGTGCGTCTGCAACCCATCAAACGTCGATATTCCGCGCCACCAGCGCGTTGCTCTCGATGAAGTTGCGGCGCGGTTCCACTTCGTCGCCCATCAGCGTCGTAAAGATCTGGTCCGCCGCGATGGCGTCTTCGATCTGTACCTTCAGCAGGCGGCGTTGCGTCACGTCGAGCGTGGTTTCGAACAGCTGCTCGGGGTTCATTTCACCAAGGCCCTTGTAGCGCTGGCGCGAAACGCCGCGCTCGGCTTCGCTCAGCAGCCACTGCATGGCCTGGTGGAAATCCGCCACGGTCTGCTCGCGCTGCTTTTCGCCTTCGCCGCGCTTGACCTTGGTGCCGTCCGGAATCAGGCCCTGGAACGTGGTGGCCGCGCGCGACAGGGCCGCGTAGTCGGCGCCATGCACGAAGTCCGCATCCAGGTGCGACAGGCGCACATTGCCATGGTGGCGGCGCGCGATCATCAGGCGATGCTTGTCGGTCTTCTCGTCGAATTGCGCGTAGACGTCGGCCGTGCCGTCATCGTTCACGGCGGCACCGATCAGCGTCTTGGCGTGCATCTCGGCAAGCTTTGCCTTCAGCGCCACGGCCGAGGCCTCGGCGGCTGCGGCGCTGTCGAGGTCCAGCGACACGCCATCGGCGATCGCCCGCAGTGCGTCGACATCGACGATGCGCGACAGGCGGCCGATCACGCCTTCGGCCAGCTGGTACTGGCGGGCCAGTTCGCTCAGCGCATCGCCATTGATCTCGCTGCCGTCCGGACGCACCAGGCCCGCCTTTTCCATCGCAAGCCTCAGCATGTACGCGTTCAGCTCGGTGTCGTCCTTGATGTAGCGTTCTTCCTTGCCGTGCTTGATCTTGTACAGCGGCGGCTGCGCGATATAGACGTAGCCACGCTCGATGATGTCCGGCATCTGGCGATAGAAGAACGTCAGCAGCAGCGTGCGGATGTGCGAGCCGTCCACGTCCGCATCGGTCATGATGATGATGCGGTGGTAGCGCAGCTTTTCGAGGTTGTAGTCGTCCTTGCCGATGCCCGTGCCCAGCGCCGTGATCAGCGTCAGCACTTCCTGGCTCGACAGCATCTTGTCGAAGCGCGCACGCTCCACGTTCAGGATCTTGCCCTTGAGCGGCAGGATCGCCTGGAACTTGCGGTCGCGGCCCTGCTTGGCCGAGCCGCCTGCGGAGTCACCCTCCACCAGGAACAGTTCGGACTGGGCCGGATCCTTCTCCTGGCAGTCGGCCAGTTTGCCGGGCAGGCCCATGCCGTCCATCACACCCTTGCGGCGCGTCATTTCGCGGGCCTTGCGGGCGGCTTCGCGCGCGCGGGCGGCATCCACGATCTTGCCGCAGATGATCTTGGCGTCGTTCGGCGTTTCCAGCAGGAAGTCCGTCAGCGCCTTGCCGACCAGATCTTCCACGGGTAGGCGCACCTCGGATGAGACCAGCTTGTCCTTGGTCTGCGAGCTGAACTTCGGCTCGGGCACCTTCACCGACAGCACGCACGCCAGGCCTTCGCGCATGTCGTCGCCGCTGGTTTCGATCTTGGCCTTCTTGGCGATCTCGTTTTCTTCGATGTACTTGTTGATGACACGCGTCATCGCCGCCCGCAGGCCGGTCAGGTGGGTACCGCCGTCGCGCTGCGGAATGTTGTTCGTGAAGCAGAGCACCTGCTCGTTGTAGCCGTCGTTCCACTGCATGGCCACTTCCACGGCAATGCCGTCCTTCTCGGCGTTCGCGTAGAAGATGTTCGGATGCAGCGTGGTCTTGGCGCGGTTGATGTACTCCACGAAGCCCTTCACGCCGCCCGAGAAGGCAAAATCCTCTTCCTTGCCCGTGCGCTGGTCCAGCAGCTTGATATGCACGCCGTTGTTCAGGAACGAGAGTTCGCGGATGCGCTTGGACAGCACTTCGTAGTGGAACTCGACGTTCGTGAAGATTTCCTCGTCGGCCAGGAAGTGCACTTCGGTGCCGCGCTTGTCGGTAGCGCCCACGATCTTCATTGGCGAGACTTCCACGGGCTGGCCATCCGGGCCGGCCACGGTCTCGATGATGCGGTTCTGCACCTCGCCCTTGGCGAATTCGATCAGGTTGACCTGGCCATCGCGGCGCACCGTCAGGCGCAGCCACTTCGACAGCGCGTTCACGCACGACACGCCCACGCCGTGCAGGCCGCCAGACACCTTGTAGCTGTTCTGGTTGAACTTGCCGCCGGCATGCAGCTCGGTCATGGCGATCTCGGCGGCGCTGCGCTTGGGCTCGTGCTTGTCGTCGAACTTGACGGCGGGCGGAATGCCGCGGCCGTTGTCGACGATCGAGATCGAGTTGTCGCTATGGATCGTGACCTGGATCTCGGTACAGTAGCCGGCCAGGGCCTCGTCGATCGAGTTGTCGAGCACCTCGAACACCAGGTGGTGCAGGCCGGTGCCGTCCGATGTATCGCCGATATACATGCCGGGACGCTTGCGCACCGCTTCCAGGCCTTCCAGGATCTGGATCGAAGAGGCGCCGTAAGTGTTTTCCTGCTGCGGTTTCTGCTGATCGGTCATGTTTTCCTACTCACGATACTCACGGCAAATGCGGAGAAATCCGAACCTGCGCCGGACGGCGACGGGTGCGGAACATCCGCATTCGCGGGTTACTTAAAAACGGCAAAAGGGGCGGATCCCGTGGACCCGGCCCCTGCTGCGGTGTGTGCCCGATTGTGTATGGATGGCGACTCGGTGCTGGCCATCAAATGCGCATCGGCATCACGACGTACTTGAAGTTGTCGTCTTCCGGCACGGTAATCAGCGCACTCGAATTGGAGTCGCCGAGGCTGACCTGCACCTGCTCGCTCTTGAGATTGCCGAGCACGTCGAGCAGGTAGGTCACGTTAAAGCCGATATCGAGCGCGTCGCCCGAATAATCGAGTTCCAGCTCTTCCTGCGCCTCTTCCTGGTCGGCGTTGGTCGAGCTGATCTTCAGCACGTGCGTGTCGAGAATGCAGCGCACGCCCTTGAACTTGTCGGTCGTCAGGATCGCGGTACGCTGCAGCGCCTGTTGCAGCTGTACGCGGTCGATCGCGAACGCATTCTTGTAGCCCTTCGGGATCACGCGCTGGAAGTCCGGGAACTTGCCCTCCACCAGCTTGCTGATCAGTTCCACGTTGGCAAACGAGAACTTGACCTGGTTGGCGGCCAGCTGCACCTGAACGGGATCGTCGTTGTCTTCCAGCAGGCGCTGCAGTTCCAGGATGGTCTTGCGCGGGATGATGACTTCCTGGCGCGAACCCACGCCAGTGGCCTCGTTTTCCAGTTCCACGCCGCAATACGCCAGGCGGTGGCCATCGGTGGCCACGGCCATGACCTTCTTGCCGTCCACCACCAGCAGCATGCCGTTCAGGTAGTAGCGGATGTCCTGCTGGGCCATCGCGAAGTGCACCATCGCCAGCAGATGCTTGAACGTCTTCTGCGGCAGGCTCACGCTCGCATTGAATTCGGCGGCTTCGGCAACGGTCGGGAATTCTTCCGCGGCCAGCGTCTGCAGTGCAAAGCGGCTCTTGCCCGATTGCACGGTCATGCGCTTGTCGTTCAGCGACAGCGCCACGTCGCCGTCAGGCATCGCGCGCAGGATGTCCAGCAGCTTGCGCGCGGCCACGGTGGTGGCCACGTCGTCGCTGCCAACGCCGCACTCGGCGTGCGTGGTGATCTGGATCTCGATGTCGGTCGAGAGGAAGGACACGTTCGAGCCGGACTTGCGAATCAGCAGGTTGGCCAGGATCGGGAGGGTGTGGCGGCGCTCCACGATGCCGCTCACGATTTGCAGCGGACGCAGCAGGTTGTCTCGCGAGGTTTTGACCAATTGCATTGAATTTATCCTTCGTCGTTTGTCGTCGGCGACCGCGGAATCAGGTAAAACTCAGATATCCAATTTCCACTTTGGAATCAAAGAGTTAATGCTGGATTGTACCAAGGATAAGCCGCTGCGGTGAAGCGGGGCGAATCCGGCAGGGCGCCGGGCTGTGCACAAAAAGCCACGCTCCGGGCGCCTACGTCCGCCGATTCGTCCCGACTCACCGCAAAGCCTTATCTGAGGCCGGTTTCCCGCGATGCAACAGTTGCTCTGGCGCCCGCTTGCCGCCGGACGCGCACCCAGTAGTATGCCAGCCCGGCAAGGCCGCCCTGCAATTCCAGCGAATCAGCCCTTGAGCGTCTGTTCCAGCACGTGCAGCTCGTGGTTCAGCTGCGCGTCCTTGCCACGCTCGTCGGCGATCTTGCGCACGGCATGCAGCACCGTGGTGTGGTCGCGTCCGCCGAACAGCTCGCCGATTTCCGGCAGGCTCTTCTGCGTCAGTTCCTTGGCCAGGTACATCGCGATCTGGCGCGGCCGCGCAATATTGGCCGGCCGCTTCTTCGAGTACATGTCCGCGACCTTGATGTTGTAGAAGTCGGCGCAGGTCTTCTGGATGTTTTCCACCGAGATCTGGCGGTTCTGCACGGTCAGCAGGTCCTTGAGCGCCTCGCGCGTAACCTCGATCGTGATGTCCTTGCCGTGGAAGTTCGAGAACGCCAGGATCTTGCGCAGCGCGCCTTCCAGTTCGCGCACGTTGGAGCGCAGGTGCTTGGCGACGAAGAATGCCACTTCTTCCGGCACGCTCACGTTCTCGGCGGCGGCCTTCTTCATCAGGATGGCCACGCGCATTTCCAGCTCGGGCGGCTCGATCGCCACGGTCAGGCCGGAGTCAAAGCGCGAGATCAGCCGGTCATCGATGCCGGTGATTTCCTTCGGATACGTATCGCTGGTGATGATCACCTGCGCACGGTTGGCGATCAGCGCCTCGAACGCGTAGAAGAATTCTTCCTGCGTGCGGTTCTTGCCCGAGAAAAACTGAATATCGTCGATCAGCAGCAGGTCGAGCGAGTGGTAATACCGCTTGAACTCGTCGAACGCCTTCCGCTGATAGGCCTTCACCACGTCCGACACGTATTGCTCGGCATGGATATAGCGAATGCGCGCGCGCGGGTTCTCCATCAGCATGAAGTTGCCGATGGCGTGGATCAGGTGGGTCTTGCCCAGGCCGACGCCGCCATACAGGTAGAGCGGGTTGTACGACTTGCCCGGGTTGTTGGCCACCTGGATGGCCGCGGCGCGGGCCAGCTGGTTGGCCTTGCCGGTCACGAAGTTGTCGAACGTCAGGATCGGGTTCAGGCGCGAACGCTCGTGCACCGTGTCGGTCGGCTGCGTGCCGGCCACGGCCGGCTGCTGGGCCGGCACGCGATAGGAACGCGCGCTGGCTTCGGACGCATCCATCTGGGCCACGTCGATGTCGCCCATGTCCTGCATCGGCATATTGGAGGCCGCCTGCAGCGGATGCCCGGTCGGCGCGGCGCCGCGATGCGGCATGCCGCCAGGGCCGGCCGGGTAGGGCACCTGGCCGGCCGGCGCGCCATAGCCGGGCTGGCCGCCGTTCGGCTGGCCGGCGTGCTCGTGATAGCCGCCCGGCTGGAGCGACTGCGGATGCGGCGCCGGCGCGTGACCATAGGCCTGGCCCGGCATGCCGGCCGAGGCCCCGGGATAGGCGCCGCCGCCCGTACCCATTGCAGCGGACGTCATGCCATCGTGGCCGCCTTGCTGCATGGCTTGTTGCGTATAAGTGGCCGCACGGCCCGAGGCCGCGGGGTCTAGAACGAAGTGAACGCTAACCTGCGTTTCCCAGTATTCGCACGCAAGCGCGGTGATCCGCCCCGAAAACTGGCTCTTGACCCAGTCGAGCTTGAAGCGGTTGGGCGCGGCAATCCGCAGCGCATGCGCTTCCTCGTCGAAGGCGACGGGCGCCAACGGCTTGATCCAGGTTTTGAATTGTTGGGGCGTCAGTTCGCGCTCGAGTTGCGCGGCTGCTGCCTGCCAGAAATCTTGCATGTGTTCTTCTGAGTGACCGTGCCATCGTGCCGATGCCACGTCACGGGTGGACGCGGCGCTTGCGTTCCGGGCCCCTGCACATGCCTTGCGCGTCATTTCCCGACGGCGAAAGGCAATAGGCCGTCCACGAATGCAGTGCATCGAAACGGCAACTCGATCGGGTATACGTCGCGGTATACCGAGGCAGGCAGACCCAGGTTGCGCGTGCGCCACGCGGCCCGTGTAGTGTTTGGACCCGGATTGTACCCCCCGCCCCAAGTTATCCACAAAGGATAACCCTGTGGACAAGTTGTGAAAATTCAGTGGATTTGTGTGCACAACCGACGCGGGAGGCGCGCCAGACAAAGGCCTTCGGCGCCCAATAATCCATCGGAAACAAGGACTTGATCCGCTGGGCTACCACCGATAGGTGACCGGGAATACCCACAGAGTTACCCACCGATTGTTGTGGACAATGGAGCACTGCAGTTGACAGGGGCTTGCGCCGCACATGTCGCGCGCATGCCGGAAGTGGCTGTCCGGCGCCTTGACACTCGCGTCGAAAATCGGTTAAATGGCGGGTTCTGCGATGCGGCAGGGGATCACGTATGCGCATCGCCGGGTCTGGCCCGTACCGCCACATGTCAAACATGTGCGGCATCAGGCAAGCGGCCTGATCCCCGCCAGCGCCCCCGGCCCATACGGCCAAGGGCCAGCGGCGGCCGGCAGCAAGACAGAACCAGAATCGTCGGCATCGCCGCAGCAACCTCAACGGATACCGAGCGTCTGCATTGCGGCAGCCCCATGCGAACCATACGCGGCGGCCAAGGCGTCCCGGCAACGGCCGGCGCCCGGAAAGCCCGGATCAACCAGAGAGTGCAACATGAAACGTACCTACCAACCTTCCGTTACCCGCCGCAAGCGTACCCATGGTTTCCGCGTGCGCATGAAGACCCGCGGCGGCCGTGCCGTGATCAACGCCCGCCGCGCCAAGGGCCGCAAGCGCCTGGCAATCTGAGGGCCGGGCGACCGGCCCGGATGGCAGGCAGCGTGACGGTTCGTCGTCCGCGTTGCCCCCGTCGTCCGGTCCAGCGCCTCGCACTCAGGATGGCCAGGACCGCCGCCGCCGAAGCCCGGCTTGTCCGCTAGCTTTGACCAGCGTGTCGACCCATGCCTTTCCCAAAGCCGCGAGGCTGACAAAGACGGATGAATTTTCATCCGTTTTTGCTTTGCGGCCCCGGCGTCGCAGCACGCATTTCGTGCTGTACGTGCGGGCCAATGGCCAGCCGCAGGGCCGGCTGGGCATCGTCGTAGGCAAGAAGTTCGCGCCGCGTGCCGCGGAGCGCAACCTGGTGAAGCGCATGGTGCGGGAACTGTTTCGCAGCCGGCAGGACCAATTCGCGGGCCGCGATATCCTGTTGCGGCTGCAGGCAAGGTTTCCGCGTGCGGACTTTGCCAGCCGGTCGGCCATACGGCGAGCCTGCCAGGCCGAACTGGGCAGCCTGCTGGACGTGGCTGCCCGGCCGCTGCCACCGGCGCCAACGGTCCCGGCATCCGGCGAGCCGCCTGCGTCGGCCGCACCTGCCGCGCCACCCGCGCCTGCCTGATCATCATCATGAAGCGAATCCTGCTTGCCCTGCTGCGCGTCTACAAGATCGCCCTGAGTCCTTACCTGGGCTCGCAGTGCCGCTTCCTGCCAACGTGTTCCGACTATGCCCGCGACGCCATCATCAGCCATGGCCCCGCGCGTGGCACGTGGATGACCGCGTGCAGACTCTGCCGTTGCCATCCTTTCGCAAAGGGCGGGTATGATCCCGTGCCCGAGCCTGTAGTACACGGAAAGGCCTCCGCGGTGCCTCCCGCAGCCACCGCATCCGCCCGCCCGTCCATCACGGTCCGGCTTCCCAGACCCTGATTCCCCCAGACCATAGCGAGACATGGATATCAAACGCACCATCCTGTGGGTCATCTTCTCGATGTCCCTCGTGCTGCTCTACGACAACTGGCAGCGCGCCAACGGCCACGCGTCGATGTTCTTCCCGAGCGCCAACACGCAACAGCAGGCCGCCCCGGCCGCTGGCGCAAGCGGCGCCACGGCGCAGGGTGACGTGCCCAAGGCCAACGCCACCAGCGCGTCGGCCCCGGGCGCCGTGCCGGGCGCGCCGCAGGCGGCTGCCCAGCCCACTGGCGAGAAGGTCATCGTCACCACTGACGAAGTGCGTGCCGAGATCGACACCGCAGGCGGCATCCTGTCGCGGCTGGAACTGCTCAACGAGCACGAGAAGGACGGCAAGCCCGTTGTACTGTTCGAACGTGATGCACAGCGCACCTATCTGGCGCGCTCGGGTCTGATCGGCGGCGACCTGCCGAACCACACCACGGTGTTCACGGCTGCCCCGGGTGCCCGCTCGCTGGCACCGGGCCAGGACAAGCTCGACCTCGTGCTGACCGCCGAAAAGAGCGGCGTGAAGTTCGTGAAGACCTACACGTTCCGCAAGGGCAGCTACGTGGTCGACGCCCGCTTCGACGTGACGAACACCGGTACCGCCCCGGTTTCGCCGACGCTGTATCTGGAACTGGCACGTGACGGCACCAAGGTGGAACAGTCGCAGTTCTACAGCACGTTCACGGGCCCGGCCATCTACACGAACGCCGACAAGTACCACAAGATCACGTTCGACGACATCGCCAAGGGCAAGGCCTCCGTGCCGGCCGCCACCGACAACGGCTGGGTGGCGATGGTGCAGCATTACTTCGCGTCGGCCTGGATTCCGCAGAACGGCAAGCAGCACAGCTTCTACGCCGAGCAGATCGACCCGAACCTGTACCGCGTGGGTATCCAGCAGCCGCTGGGCCAGCTGGCGCCGGGCGCCACGGTGAGCACCGATGCCCGCCTGTTCGCCGGCCCGCAGGAAGAGCGCATGCTCGAGCAGATCACGCCGGGGCTGGAACTGGTGAAGGACTACGGCTGGCTGACCATCCTGGCCAAGCCGCTGTTCTGGCTGCTGGAAAAGCTGCACGGCTTCCTGAACAACTGGGGCTGGTCGATCATCGCGCTGACCGTGCTGATCAAGCTGGTGTTCTTCCCGCTGTCGGCTGCCAGCTACAAGTCGATGGGCAAGATGAAGGACCTGCAGCCGCGCATGACGGCCATCCGCGAACGCTACAAGGGCGATCCGCAGAAGATGAACCAGGAAATGATGGCGCTGTACCGCACCGAGAAGGTCAATCCGCTCGGCGGCTGCCTGCCCATCGTGATCCAGATCCCGGTGTTCATCGCGCTGTACTGGGTGCTGCTGTCGTCGGTGGAAATGCGCGGTGCGCCGTGGCTGGGCTGGATCCATGACCTGTCGGTGCCAGATCCGTTCTACATCCTGCCGATCGTGATGGCCGTGTCGATGTTCGTGCAGACCAAGCTGAACCCGACGCCGCCGGACCCCGTCCAGGCCAAGGTCATGATGATCATGCCGCTGGTGTTCTCGTTCATGTTCTTCTTCTTCCCGGCCGGCCTGGTGCTGTACTGGGTGGTGAACAACATCCTGTCGATCGCCCAGCAGTGGCAGATCAACCGCATGCTCGGCAAGGGCAAGACCGCGGCGGTGGCCAAGAGCTGATCCGGCGGTTGCAAACCCGACCCACGAAAAACCCGGCTGCCAGCCGGGTTTTTCTTTTTCGGCGTATGCTTGCAGTCTTATGTCTTATATAAGACTTGAGCCCATCAACAGGACAAGGGGATACGCCATGACGTGGTCGGCCAGCCAGTACGTGCAATTCGAGGATGAACGGACCCGCCCGGTGCGGGATCTGGTCGGGGCCATCCCCACCGCCAACGCCGTGCGCGTGGTCGACATCGGCTGCGGGCCCGGCAACTCGACCGAGGTGCTGGCGGCCCGCTACGGCGGCGCCGAGGTCACCGGCCTGGACAGCGACGCCGACATGATCGCCGCCGCGCGCGAGCGGCTGCCAAACCTGCGTTTCGAGATCGCCGACGTCACGCAATGGGCCGATGGCGGCCCCTGGGACGTGATCCTGGCCAATGCGGTGTTCCAGTGGGTGCCCGATCACGCCACGCTGTTTCCGTCGCTGGTCCGCAAGCTTGCGCCGGGCGGCAGCCTGGCCGTGCAGATGCCGGACAACCTCAACGAGCCGCCGCACCTGCTGATGCGCGAAACGGCGCTGAACGGCCCCTGGGCGCCCAAGCTGGCCGCCGCCGCCGATGCCCGCACCGCACTGGCATCGGAACGCTGGTATTACGAACAGCTCAAGCCACACTGCTCGCGCGTGGATATCTGGCGCACGATCTACCAGCATCCGCTCAAGGGCGGGGCGGCCGCGGTTGTCGAATGGTTCAAGGGCAGCGGCCTGCGGCCCTTCCTGGCGCCGCTGGACGAGGCCGAGCGCGCCGAATACCTGCGGCAGTACGAAGCCGCGCTGGCCAAGGTGTTTCCCGCCATGCCCGACGGCACCGTGCTGCTGCCGTTCCCGCGCGTGTTCATCGTGGCGACGCGTTAGGAATCAGACGGCGGTGGACGGCGGCGGCGTGCGCCATCGCCTACACTAGACGGACGTTGCGCAGTAACTCTCTTTCCACTTCAGAGACATCGCAATGAGCCGTCAGCCTGTGCTGCACCGGAAAATGCGTCCCGCCGCCGCGTTCGTTGCCTTGGGCGAAGCGGGCCTGAGGGCCGTTCACGATCGCCTGGACGCACTGCAGCATCGCGACGAGGTCGAGGATGTCCACGCGCTGCGCGTCGCCGTTCGTCATCTTCGTGCCGTGGCATGGGCGTTCGGGCCCGTGCTGCAGGGCCAGGTAAAGGCCCGCTGGAAACAGGTGCTGCACGATGTCGCCGACGCCGCCGGCAATGTGCGCGATTGGGACGTCTTTATCGCCGAGACCCTGGCCCCGGCCCTGGTGAAGCAGCCGGAAGACGCCATGCTGGTGGCACTGATCGACACCGCCCAGGCCAGACGTACGATCGCCCACGCCGAGATGATGACAAAACTGTCACGTTACCGGCAATGCCCGCTCCCCACGTTGAAACGCGACCTGCTGCATCTGTCAGAACAGGAGGCCAAGGGCCGGCTGGAGAATTTCGCACCCAAGCGGATCCGCAAGGCGCGCGACAAGGTTCGCGAGCGGGCTCGCATCGCCCGTGACGGGAAGACCGAACACGTCCACAAGCTGCGCATCGGCAACAAACGGCTGCGCTATGCGATCGAGGCGCTGTCGGACGTCTTGCCCGGCCGCTATCGCAAACGCCTGCGCAAGAAGCTCGTGGCGCGGCAGTCGGAACTTGGCGCCGTGATCGACGGTGCCGTGGCGCGGCGGCTGCTGTGCGAGTGCCTGTCCGTCGATCCCCCGGGCGACTCGCCGGCATGAGGCGCGGCCCATCTGCCGGCTGGGCGATCTGCGACAATACCGCACATGACAGCAACCCAGCTTCCCATCGCCGCCATCGCCACCGCACCGGGCCGCGGCGGCATCGGCGTCGTGCGCGTATCCGGCCCCGATGTCGGCAGCGTCATGCGCGCCGTCTGCGGCCGCGCGCTGCAGCCGCGCCATGCCACCTACCTGCCGTTCCTGGACGGCCACGGCAAGGTCATCGACCACGGCCTGGCGCTGTACTTCCCGGCACCCAATTCCTACACCGGCGAGGAAGTGCTGGAACTGCAGGGCCACGGCGGACCCGTGGTGATGCAGATGCTGCTGGCGCGCTGCCTGGAAGCCGGCAAGGACATCGGACTGCGCGTGGCCGAGCCGGGCGAATTCACGCGCCGCGCGTTCCTGAACGACAAACTCGACCTGGCGCAGGCCGAGGCCGTGGCCGACCTGATCGAAGCCAGCACCGAGGCCGCCGCCCGTTCGGCAGCGCGCTCGATGGAGGGCGAGTTCTCGCGGGCCATCCACGCGCTGGTCGAACAGGTCATCCACCTGCGCATGCTGGTGGAAGCCACGCTCGACTTCCCCGAGGAAGAAATCGACTTCCTGGAAGCGTCCGACGCACGCGGCCAGCTCACGCGCATTCGCGAAAGCCTGGCTGGCGTGCTCAAGCAGGCGCGGCAGGGGTCGCTGCTGCGTGAGGGGCTGTCGGTGGTGCTGGCCGGGCAGCCGAACGTTGGCAAGTCGTCGCTGCTCAATGCGCTGGCGGGCGCGGAACTGGCCATCGTCACGCCAATCGCCGGCACCACGCGCGACCGCGTGCGCGAAACCATCCAGATCGACGGCATCCCGCTGCATATCATCGACACCGCCGGCCTGCGCGACGATGCCGCCGACGAGGTGGAACGCATCGGCATCGAACGCACCTGGGACGCGATCCGCCGCGCCGACATCGTGCTGCACCTGGTGGACGCGGCCGACTACCTGGAACACGGCATTTCGGAAATCGACGATCACATCGACGACCGCCTGAGCGGCCAGTTGCCGCCGGGATCGCCGATCGTGCGCGTGGTCAACAAGATCGACGTGGCGCCGGCGGCCGGCCAGATGGGCTTCGGCGGCAACCGCCCGCACGTGGTGGCCGCCAACGGCCCGAACCCCACCGAGATCTGGATCTCGGCGCGCACCGGGGCCGGCATCGACCTGATGCGCCGCGAACTGCTGCGCCTGATCGGCTGGCAGTCGGGCAACGAAGGCACCTTCCTGGCCCGCGAACGCCACCTCACCGCGCTGCGCAATGCCCAGTCGCACCTGGACTGCGCCGTCGAACGCGCCGAGCAAAACGCCCAGGCCCTGGACCTCTTCGCCGAAGAACTCCGGCTTGCGCAGGACCACCTGAACAGCATCACCGGCGAGTTCACCAGCGACGATTTGCTGGGGACGATCTTTACGCGGTTCTGTATTGGGAAGTGAGTGCGGGTCAGTGGTCCAAGCCGTGGGCAGAACCTGCGCGATCACTGAGCGGGGTCAAGCAGGTATCCCGCGCAACGCCCGCTGCGCCATCACCGATTTCGGTAGAATCGGCTTCGATCGATTCGAGTCACAACGGCGCATTTTAACGGGGGAGGATTTATGAAGCTGACAGGCATCGGCCTGTATACCTTTCCAGAAGCCGCCCGGCTGACGAGGATTCCCATCCGCGATCTTCGCCGTTGGCTCGACGGCTACGCGTACAAGGACAAGCGAAGCCAGACAACCGCCGCTGTCCCGCCGCTCTGGGATACAGAGCTTTCGCGCGCGGAACTCGATGGCATCAGTTTCCATGATCTCCTGGAGGTCCGTTTCGTAAAGGCATTCCGACAGCATGGCGTAAGCCTGCAGACAATCCGCGTGGCTAGTGTGCGTGCACGTGAATTGTTCGCAAGCGACTATCCATTCACGTCCCGGCAATTCAGGACGGATGGGCGCACGATCTTTGCGTCCGCCATGCGCGAAACAGGCGAGACCGAACTGCTGGACCTGGTAAGGCAACAGTACGCATTCCGCAAGGTCATCGAGCCGTCGTTGTATCGAGGGATCGAGTTCGGTCCCGACGAATGTGCCGCACGCTGGTATCCGTCCCCGCGCAGCAAGGCCGTCGTTCTGGACCCGCAGATTGCCTTCGGCAAGCCGGTCGTGACCGACGGCGCCGTCAAAACCTCAGTCCTTCATGAAGCCTACCTCGCGGAAGGCGACAAGGGTCTCGTTGCCAAGCTCTACGACGTACCTGTTGCCGCCGTCGATGCAGCCATCGCCTTTGAGGAAGGGTTGGCATCGTGAAGTTCTTCGTGGACAACAATCTGCCTCCGGCCCTGGCAAAAGCACTTCACGCCCTGTCCGAGCCCCATGGACACTCGGCTGCTCATCTGAAGGACATGTTCCCACCCAACACTACCGACGAGGCGTGGATCGAAACGCTGTCCAGGCAAGGCGGCTGGTCGATCGTTACCCACGACAAGCTCAACAAGGGCCTGGAACGGGAAGCGCTGCGCAGAGCGGGCTTGATCGTGTTTCTGCTGGACAGAGGATGGTCAAATCACACGTTCTGGGATAAGGCGCATAACCTTGTGCGGTGGTGGCCCCGGATCATCGATCAATCTGGCGGCATGCGAGGCGGGGCTGCCTTCAAGGTTCCTTACAATTTTTCCGGAAAAGGGCAGTTCGAACAGGTTGTCCTTTAAGACACGCTGGCCCCATACGTGTCCTTCATGCCTCCGCGCCCCACCAACATGTCTCGCCCCCTCACCCCCGGCGAACAATCCCTCGCCCGCTCTGTCTTCGGCGATGCCATCGACTACGCTGCTGTCCGCGTTCACCATCGCAACTTTGTCTTCTGGCAGGGTGCGAACTACATCATCACGCCCGATGGTCACATCTACCTGGGCCGCAAGCTGCGCGGGCTGACCGACTTCAGTGCGGCGGGGCTGGCGATGCAGGGGCTGTTCATCCACGAGATGGCGCATGTGTGGCAGCACCAGCGGGGCATCAACGTGCTGGTGCGCGGCGGGCTGGAGCAGATGCGGCATTTCTGCGGCTTCAACCAGTACCGGTACCGGCTGGAATCGGGCAAGGCGCTCTCCCAGTACAAGCTGGAACAGCAGGGCGAGATCCTGCGGCATGTCTTTCTGGTCCGGCAGGGCCAGCCCACGCCGTACACCGCCGCGCAGTACCTGGCGGCGCTGGGTAGTGGGGGGCCGACCATCGTGTGATGCGTCGATGGCATCGTGAGTGAAGGCAGCCTCCATGCCGTCGCGTTGACTTGCATGGCGATGTGGCGGACCATCGTCCCCATTGCCATCTGGAGTTGATCATGCCCCGCGTATCGAAAGCGGAAGCGGAGAAGAACCGCGCCATCATTGAGCAGGTGTCGTCGCGGCTGTTTCGCGAGCAGGGCTTCCACGGCATCAGCGTGGCAGACCTGATGGGCGCCGCCGGGCTCACGCATGGTGGCTTCTACGGCCATTTCGAATCGAAGGACGCGCTCGCGGCCATCGCCTGTACCCGGGCGTTCGAGGAATCCGAAGCGCGCTGGCGCAAGCGCGTCAATGAGGCGCCGGACCACGCCACGGCGCTGTCGTCGCTGATCGAGGCCTACCTTTCCACGCGCAACCGGAACAACGCGGGCACCGGCTGCGCGGTGGCGGCGCTGGCCAACGACGTGGCCCGCGAGGGCGACGACAAGCCCGTGCGCGCCGCCTTCCACGAAGGGCTGGAGACGTTGATCGACATCCTGGCCGAGGTGCAGCCCGATGCCGATGCCGACACACGCCGCAGTGCGGCCCTGGCACAGATGGCCACGCTGGCCGGCGCGTTGATCCTGTCGCGGGCCACGCAAGGCACGCCGCTTTCCAACGAGATTCTCGCCGCCACCCGGGCCCGGCTGCTGGCGGAAGGCTGACGCGGCGCCGGGCACGCTACACTGGCGGACCTCGCCGTGCCGCATTCCGGTCCGACGCCCCTGAAGCCCCCTGAAGTCCCCTGAAGCCCGCCCGATGTTGAGCCGCACCAGACAAATCCTGATCGCCGTTGTTGCTGTCGTCGTCCTTTTCCTGCTGTGGTTCGTTGGCAATGAGAAGCACGACACCGCGCCGCTTGCCTCCGTCTCCGCTCCCGACGAGCCCGCCAGCGTGCCGCGCGGCATTCCGCGCAACGGCACGCTCGATCCGATCAGCATCGATCCCAACCGCCCCGCCGATTTGCTGCCCCAATACCAGGCAGACGGTCTGGCCGACGACTATCGCAGCGACGCCGCCGCCGCGGACGACCGCTATCGCGGCCGCTATTTCATCGTCGAAGGCGTAGCCAGTGGCGTGCGCCGCGACGGCGACAACCTGGTGCTGGAAATCCGTACCGACAACCCCGGCCAGGTGGTCCGCGCGGCGCTGCTGCGCCAGCAGATCTGCGGCCCGGGCACGCGCGCCTGCGAAGTCGAAGCCCGTGCCACGATGGTCCGGCGCGGCCAGAAGGTGGCCGTCGAATGCACGGGGGCGGGCCAGGGCGAAGGCGGCACCCCGTTGCTGTCCGAGTGCCTGCTCCGGGGCGGCGCGAACTGACCCAGCGGCCCGGCCCTTCTCATCCGGGCTGGCGGTGCCCCACGCATGATTTGTGAGGCACTTTTGCGATTTGCGGCATCTGTCGCCCGCTGTTCCCCGCATTGACTGCCCGCCGGCACGCCTACATTACGCAGGCATGCTGCCGGCAATGCGTCCCTGAACCGCCTCGCTCGAAGTCTGAAGCGGACCCGGACGGCCGGCACCCTCGCCGACGCGCATCCAGGATCCAAGATGAAGAGAGCAACGATAGCCGCCACGCTGGCCCTGCTGGCCACGGGCTGTTCCACCTACCAGAGCGTGACGCCGGTCGACCGCGCAGACCAGGTCGACCCGATCGCCGGCTACCAGAACGGCGCCTATGGCGGTCCGGCGCAGTTTCGCGTGGACGGCAATCGCGTGGTGGGCGCCGATGGCGCGCTGTTCTGCGTGATCACCCACCAGGTCAATGGCAACGCGTATGTGGAAGATTTTGCCAACTCGCTGCGGGCGCGCAACTTCGAGGTGAAGATGCTGCCGCCGTATTCGTCGGTGGCGTCGTGCCCGATGACGGCCGTCTACACGGCCCAGCGCCAGACCTACATCACGCCGTTCCTGGTATCGGCCGATATCACCGTGTTCCGCAACGGCGAGCGTGTGGGCAAGGCCGTCTTCAATGCCAACCGCAGCGCGGGCGGCATCAACCTGAGCCATCTGATCCAGCCCGATGCCAAGATCGAGGAACTGGTCGACCGGCTGTTCCCGGGCCTGAAGCCCCAGCCGGCGCCGGCCCAAGCGTCGCCCGCCCCGGCACCGGCAGCAGCCCCCGCGGCCTGACGCCGAGGGGCTACCGGGAAGCGCCGGCTGGTCAGGCCAGCCGGAATACCTCCACCGCCTGGCGCAATTCCTGCGCCTGGTGGTGCAGGCTTTCGGCCGCAGCGGCCGCCTCTTCGACCAGGGCCGCGTTCTGCTGCGTGACCCCGTCCATCTCGGCCACGGCACCGCTGACCTGGGCCAGCCCCTGTGACTGCTCGCGCGATGCCACGCTGATATCGCCCATCAGTGCCGCAATGCCTTCGACGCGGCGCACCACGTCGTCGATGGCCGTTCCGGCCTGCTGCACGGCCTCGTTACCGCTCTTCAGGTCCGCCACGGTCCGTTCGATCAGCTGCTTGATCTCGCCCGCCGCACTGGCACTGCGCTGCGCCAGGCCGCGCACCTCGCCAGCCACCACGGCAAAGCCACGCCCGTGCTCGCCCGCACGCGCGGCTTCCACGGCGGCGTTGAGCGCCAGGATGTTGGTCTGGAACGCGATGCCGTCGATCATGCCGATGATGTCCACCACCTGCTGCGCGTTGCGATGAATGTCAGCCATGGTGTCCACCACGCGGCCCACCGTGCTGCCGCCCGCGCGCGCTGCATCGGCGGCGCTGGCCACGGCCGCGTTGGCGTCGTGCGCGTTGTCGGCGTTCTGCTTCACCGTGGCGGACAGCTGCTCGATGCTGGCCACCGTGCGTTCCAGGCTGCCGGCCTGCGACGCCGTCCGCGCGGACAGATCGGCATTGCCGCTGGCAATCTGGCTGGTGCTGCCGGCGATGGCGCCAATGCTGCTGCGCACCTTGTCGACGATGCCGGTCAGGCCCTGGCCCACGCCGTCGATAGCACGCATCAGCTGGCCGATCTCGTCGTTGCGGCGCGTATCCAGGCGCGCGGTCAGGTCGCCAGACGCCAGCCGGCCCGCCGCGTCGGCGGCCTCGCCCAGCGGATGGCTGACCATCCGGCGCAGCAGCCACCAGAACGCGGCCGACACGGCCAGCGCCACCAGCAGGCCAAACGCCAGAAAGCGGTTGCGGCTGGCCACGAGTCCATCGCGCAGCGAAGCCATCGGCACCGTGCCCGCGATCAGCCATTGCCATTCGGGGTAGGTCACGAAGGCGGTCAGCCGTTCGGCGGGCGCGCTGTTGCCGATGGCCACCGTGCCGACCACGGCACCGTCCCTGCCGGCGATCATGTCGCGAATCCACGGCTTGCCGTCGGCGTCCCTGGCGTCGATCTGCACCGTACCTTCGGAGCCCGAGCGGTCCACCAGGATCTTGCCCTGGTCGGCGCCGGCCTTGGCATCGATGACGATGAACTGGCCGTCGGCGCCAATCGTCTTGCGGCGGATGCGGTTCTTCAGCGCGGCCAGTTCGGCCTCGACGTTCACGCCCACGTACAGCGCGCCAACGATCTTGCCTGCGGCGTCGCGCACGGGCTCGTACTTGCTCATATAGGGCTTGCCGAACAGCCAGGCCAGCGATCGGTACGACTTGCCCGACGCCACCGCGGCATAGGCCGGGCTGGTGCGGTCCAGGAGCGTGCCCACCGCGCGCTGTCCGTCCTGCTTCTTGAGCGACGTCGTCACGCGAACGTAGTCGTCGCCAGTGCGGGCGAACACGGTGGCCACGACGCCGCCGGTATTGGCGAAAAAGCGATCCGGCACCTCGAAGCTGTTGTTCAGCAGCAGGTCGCCGCTACGGAAGGCCGGCGTGGCCTTGCCCGACACTTCGATGGTCTGGGACGGGTCCACCGCGTACGGGCCGGGCAGCACCGACGCAAAGTTCAGCAGGAAGCGGTCGGCCTCCTGCAGCATGGTGTCATCGAGCTGGGCCACCAGTTCGCGCAGGGTCTGGCTTTCGGCGCCGATGGCGTCGCGGGCCTGCGATTCGAGCTGGTTCATGCTGCTCAACGACAGCGCCAGCGAGAACGCACAGAAGGCAATGATCTGAACAGCCAGCACAACCAGCGCAATGCGCGTGCCGATGCTCCAACTGCCGGCAACCGCGCGCACGCGGTCCGCCGCAGCCTGCCGGGGCAGGGTAAGGGATGAGGTAGAAGACAAGGGGCGCTCCGTGAATAACGCCATGCGCCGTTATGACGCACGGGCGACGTCCGCTCTGACGGCAGATCGTCACATCGCAGTTATCGGATGACGAGACAACACCCTTGAATTAAAGAAATGCTTAATCTAGCCGTCGCCACATATATCACGGCATGACAGGAAAAACGGGCACCGGGCGCGGCCTCTTGTGGGGACCGCTTGCCGGCGCTGACCGCTGAAACACCGCTATGCAACCCGTTTCAGTGCTTTTATCGTGGGCGTGGTTTTTTCGGATTTTTCCTGTCGCGCGCCGTGGCTCAGCTTTCGAGCTGTCCCAGGCGGACGACCGTGACGCCGGGACGCAGCTGGCGCAGCGACGGCATGACCAGTACGCAGTTGGCGTACGGCGTTGTCACAGGCTGGCCATCGCGCCAGCCGATCACGGTACCGGCGTCGGCAAAGGTTTCGAGCCCGGTGTAGGGGCCCGCAAACCGGAAGTCCATGCTGCTGGCCACCACGGGCTCTGTCACGCGGACCACACGCTGCTGGGCTGGCAGCGGCCGCAGCCAGCCGGCCGGCAGGTCGGCTTCGTCGATGATGCCGGCATTGAGCAGGAAGCGCGCGGTGCTGTCGCGCGCCACGTCCACGGCAGCGGTCTCCCAGTGCTGGCCGCATTCGATCAGCAGCGCATTGCGCGGGCTGGCGGCATCGCCAAAATCGGCGTAGTCGCGCATGCGGCGGCCTTCGGGGTGACCTTCGTCGACGATGATGTCGGCCGGCGCCCCCACGGCGCGCGACAGCGCGATGCCCTTGTCCAGCGGGCCCGATACGATCAGCGGCCGGCTTTTCTCGTGCATCGAATGCAGATCGAGCAGCAGGTCCACCGTGTCGATCACCGGACGCATGGCGCGCGCCCGGCGCAGTTCGGACGAATCGCGCGACAGATCGTCCAGCACGGCAGCCGTCCACACGCGGTTGAAATCCTGGTCGACAAAGCGCGAGGCGTCGGGCCGGGCCGCGTCGAAGGTGGCATACGCGTCGACATTGGCAAAGGACAGCGTCAGCCGGCCGCGCCGAGGCCGCAGGCCGTGGTCGAGCAGGCCTGCAACGGTAATCGCGCCGCAGACCTCGTTGCCGTGCGTGAGGGCATTGACCATCACATGCGGACCAGGCTGGCCGCTGTCGAACGTATGCACGTAGGCGATGCCGGTGTTGCCTTGGGCATAGGGCCGGATATCGGGAAACTCGACTTCGACCGGATAGGCGTCGAAGGCGGGGGCACTCTGTGTCATCTGGACTTCCTTGGCTGCCCGCGGGCGGGCAACTATCGTTCTCACCTATCAGACTTGGCTATTACGCCACGTCATCATTCTTCGCACTTATTCCCGGATGTCGGCGGCTTGGACGATCGTCTTGTACTTGGCCGTCTCGCGCTTCACGAAGCTGCCGAACTGGGCCGGATTGGACGGCTGCACTTCCACACCGGCCTCGGCCAGCTTCTTGCGCACGTCCGGCAGCGCCAGCACGGCCTGCATTTCAGTATTCAGCCGATCGATAACAGGCTTAGGCGTGGCGCTAGGTGCCATCAATCCGAACCATACTCCCATGTCCACGCCCTTGAGCGCGGGGGTCTCCGCCAGGGCCGGCACGTTGGGCGCCACGCTGGCGCGCTTGGACTCGGTCACGCCATAGGCGCGCACGCGGCCGGCCTGGATATGGGGCAGGGCCGACGACAGCACCATTACCGCCAGGTCGATCTGGCCGCCGAGCAGGTCGGTGGCCATGGCCGAGGCGCCCTTGTACGGCACATGGGTAATGTTGACCTTGCCTTGCTGCTTGATCAGTTCGCCGGCCAGGTTCAGCGGCGTGCCCACGCCCGACGACGCGTACGACAGCGCGCCCGGCTTGGCCTTGGCCAGTGCAATCAGTTCATTGGCGTCCTTGGCCGGCAGCTGCAGCTTGCCGACCAGCACCATCGGCTGGGTGCCGACGAAGGTGATCGGCGCCAGGTCTTTCTCGCCGTCGTAGCGCACCGCCGGATTGGTCAGGCGGGCAATCGACACCTCGCTGCCCGAACCCATCAGCAGCGTGTAGCCATCGGCTTCGGCCTTGACCACCTTCTGCGCGCCGATGGTGCCGCCGGCGCCGCCCAGGTTCTCGATCACCACGCTCTGGCCCAGGCGCTTGCCCAGTTCGGGCGCGACGGTACGCGCCACCAGGTCGACGCTGCCGCCGGCGGTGTAGCCCACCACCAGCGTGATCGGCTTGGTCGGATAGCCGCCGGCCGCCCCGGCGCTGGCCGGGACGAGGGCACTACTGGCAAGGGAAACGGCGGCAAGCGCGCGCAGCATCGGGTTCATGATTTCTCCGGCAGGTCGATGGTCTATGAATGTTTTCCGGCGATGGTAGAGAGCGCGCACTGCCGCGGCATGCGGCTTTGGCAATCGGGATTGCCATTTCGGCAAGGACGAAAATGGTGCGCGCCGGCGCACACGCACTACTTCGAGGCGGCCTGCCAGAACGCTTCGGCCAGCGGACGCATCGCCGCGCGCGGCCGGTACAGGCGGATGTCCAGCGCCAGGTCGGCGCTGTCGCCACCGTGCAGGTCGGCCCGCACCAGGCGGCCGGCATGCAGGTCATCGGCAATCAACCGCGCCGGCAGCCAGGCCAGGCCCATCCGCTGGCGCACCATCTCGTGGACCGACTCCGCGAAGTCGCTCACGGCAATCACATCGAGCCAGCTTGCCAGCTTGCGCCGTGCGATCTCCTGGTTGACCATGCGGCCCATGGTCAACGTCTCGGCATAGGCAATCATCTGCACCGGCACCGGACGCGCCCCCGGCTTGGGCTTCTGCAGCCGGAACGCGGGCGCGCCGCGCGCCGTGGCGGCCGACACGCAGACCAGCCGCTCCACACCCACGGCGTGGAAGCGGTAGCGCGCGTCATCGAGCATGATCGGCAGGTCGTGGGGGCTGTAGCAGAGCAGGAAGTCGGCGTCGCCTTCGGTGAACATCTCCAGCGCGTCGTGCGTGGCGTGCGTGGATAGCCGCGTGCGGAAGCCCGCGCCGACCGGATCATCGCGCAATGCGTCGCGCAGGCCCGCCAGCCACGCCGGCACCATCGACCGCGCCAGCGTCTTGCCCGTAGCGATGGTGATGGTGCTGGCATCGGCCCGGTGCGCAGCCCGCAGCGCCACGCGCGTGTCGTCAAGGGTGCGCAGCGCGGACTGGGCGGCCTCAAGAAACTGCCGCCCCTCGTGCGTGAGCCGCACCGGAAACACGCTGCGGTCGATCAGGGGCGCGCCGGCCCACACTTCCAGCGCCTGCATGCGGCGCCCGAACGCCGGCGGCGTGACGTTGCGCAGCTCCGCAGCACGCGCAAGGCTGCCAGCCTGGGCCAGACAGACGAAATCTTCGAGCCAACGGATATGCATGGGGACCGGGGATGTTGTGGGCGCATTGTAACGTCGCTGTCACGACCCGCCGCCGGTCATGCCGCCAGCCGCTCGGTTAGAATTTTCGCCATGCCTCCACCCAAACGCGGCGCCAGCCCATCCTCCTCCGCTGCCGGCCCGTCCGATGCGACGCCATTGGACCGCGCCGCCTTTCCCGAATACACGATAGACGAACTGGCACGCGCGGCCGGCACCACGGTGCGCAACATCCGTTCGTACCAGGACCGTGGTCTGATCGACCCGCCCGAGCGGCGCGGCCGGGTCGGCATCTACACCCAGACCCACCTGGGCCGGCTGCGGCTGATCCATCATCTGCTGGCACGCGGCTACACGCTGGCCAACATCATGGAGCTGCTCAAGGCCATCGTCGAAGGCCACGACCTGCGCTCGATCCTGGGCCTGGAAACGGCCATCAGCAGCCCATGGAACAGCGAGGCGCCGCGCCACTATTCATATCTGGCGCTGGCCCGGCTGTTCGGCCGCGCAATCTCGCGCCCGGCGCTGGCCAAGGCCATTTCGCTGGGGTTGCTGGAGCCCGACGGGATCGGCTACCTGGCCCGCAGCCCGCGCGCGCTGGCGGCCGGTGCGGAAATGGCCCGCGCCGGCTTTCCGCTCGAAGACGTGCTGGACATCATCGACCACGCACGCGGCCATTTCCAGGCCGTGTCGGACCGTATCGTCGGCATGGTGGTGCGCGAACTCGACAAGTTCGGCGAAGGCCAGCTGCCGCCGCCATCGGAAGTGCCGCGCATCGTCGATGTGCTCTGGCGCATCCGCCCGCTGGCGCTGGTGGCGCTGGAGACCGAGATGATGCGATCGCTGGAGATTTCGGCGAACAAGTATCTCGGGGACCGGGTGGCGGCGATTCTGGAACACCTGCACGACAAGGATCGCGTGGCAGGCGATTGATGCGCCGGCCCTCTCCCCCGACCCCTCTCCCGCCTTGCGGGAGAGGGGAGCAAACCCGCTGCAATTCGGGTACCTGTGGTTGTCTCCCCTCTCCCGCCAGCGGGAGAGGGGCTGGGGGAGAGGGCATGCGCCTGAAGCACTACCGCCTCACGCGGCACTCCGGATCGACGGCGCGCGCGTACTGGCCCCTGCGCGAATCGCCGTATCTTCAATTTCTGCGATCAACGGCACGATCCGATGCAGTTCGGCGCGGTTGTCCTCGTCCCACGGATGAAAGCCCGGGCGGAAGTAGTCGAACCACTCCGGAATCATCTTGCGCAGCACGCCGGGCGAGCCCCACAGGAAGTTCACCACGCGGCCGAAGCCCAGCAGCTTGTTGCGGCACGTCTTGTCGGCCATCACCAGCCGCACGTGGAACACGAACACCATCGCCCAGAACGTGACGGTGGTCGTCAGCATCGTGAACGTGCGCAGCAGGTAGCGATAGGGCCCCGGCTTCATCACCGTATTCCAGACGTCGTAGGCCACGGCCTTGTGCTCGGTTTCCTCCAGCGCATGCCACGTCCACACCTGCCGGTAGCCCGGTTCCGATTCGCCCATGTGGCGGGGGTCGGACAGCATGCCGCCGGCCAGCATCGCCGTGTAGTGCTCCAGCGCGATGGTGTGCGCCAGCTGCCACGACTTGGGCAGCACCCTGCGCAGCAGGTTCAGCAGCTTCGCCACCGCGCGATCGAGCTTCGACGCGGGCAGGCCGGCATCGTCGAGCAGCCGGTTGTAGAGGATGTGCTCGCGCGTGTGCATCGCTTCCTGCCCGATGAAGCCGGCAACGGCCTGCTTGAGTTCGGGGTCGGTCACGCGGTCGCGGTAGTGGCGCACGCTGTCCATGAAGAAGCGTTCGCCGGCCGGGAAGAAGATCGACAGCGCGTTGATGAAGTGGGTCACGTGCTGCCCGCGCTCGTGCCAGTCGCAGATGCGTTCCGGCGGGAGGTGGGGATGCACGTCGCGTCGGACTGGCATCATGGTGTGGGCTCCGGTTGTTGGGTGGCTGGCGCCGCGCGGGCGCCGTCCAGGAAGCGCAGCAGGTCGGCCGCCACGCGCTGCGGGTCTTCTTCCATCGGCACATGGCCAAGACCCGCGTAGCGGTGCAGCGTCACGTCGGGGATACGTGCCGCGAACTCCGCGGCATGCGCGGGCGGAATCCAGCGGTCGCGGTCGCCCCACAGCACCAGCGTGGGTTGACGCACGCCGCGCAGGCGCTCGGTGTCGAGCTGATCGAAATCGAGCTTCGGCACCATGCGGCCCACCGCTTCGCGGCTGCCTGCTGCGTAAAAGAAATCGACGTAGCGGCGGAACGTGGCCTCGGGCACGCGCGCGGCATCGCCATACACATCGCGCGTGGCCGCGCGGATGATCCATTCGGGCAGCAGCCACGGCGCCGACCAGCGCACCGCGGCGTGACGGAACAGGTCGATGTAGATCGGCAGCTTCATCGGAAAGCCGGCGGCGTCGATCAGCACCAGCCGGTTCACCATGGCGGGCCGGCGCGCGGCCAGATCCCAGGCGATCAGGCCGCCCAGCGAGTTGCCGATGAAGGTGGCGCGCGACAGGTTCAGCGCGGCCAGGAAGCCGTCGATGAAGCGGCGGTAGACGTCGATATCCATCGTGGCGATACGGCCATGTGCGTCGCGCAGCGGCCCGGTCAGGCCGAATGGCGCCAGGTCCAGGCGAATCACGCGGTATTGCTGGCGCAGCGCGGGCATCAGCCCTTCCCACGTGTGCAACGACGCGCCGAAGCCATGGATCAGCACCAGCGGATCGCCCTCCGGCACGCCTTCCTCGGTGTAGTGCACGAGCGCGCCCATCACCTGGATCCAGCGTGAAGCGGGCAGTGCGTAGCGGCGCGCCAGCGTATCGCGCGACAGACTGACCAGGCCCACGCGGCCCTGGCCGAACCAGCGCGTGAACGTGCCCGGTGGCGACTGCAGCGCGGCCTCGCGGGACAGCGTGGCGCGGGTCATGCGCGCTCTCCGCCGCGCGCAGGTGCCGTGGCGGCATCCGGCACGAGCTGCTTGCGCTTGCGCCGCGTCTCGCGCACCACCAGCGACTGGTATGCGGCCGGCAGCAGACGCGCCATCGCGTCGGCGGCCACCGCGTCGGGGCCGATCAGCACGCGACGCCGGTTGGCACGCACGCCGTCCAGGATCACGCGCGCGGCCTTGTCGGCCGTGGTGATGAAGAACTTCTCGAATTCCTCGCGGCCCTGCTGCGCGTCACGCACCAGCAGGCCGTTGACACTCGGCGATACCCGGCTGGCCCGCGCGATATTGGTCTTGATGCCGCCCGGATGAACCGAGGTGGCCGACACGCCGCAATCCATCAGGTCCAGTTCCTGGCGCAGCGCCTCGGTGAAGCCGCGTACCGCGTACTTGCTGGCGTTGTAGGCGCCCATGCCGGGCTGTGCGAACAGCCCGAACACGCTGGACGTATTGACCACGTGGCCTTCGCCGCTGGCCTTCAGGTGCGGCAGGAACGCCTTGGTGCCGTACACCACGCCCCAGAAGTTGATGCCGATGATCCATTCGAGGTCGTCGTAGCTCATGCCTTCGACCGTGCTCGACAGCGCCACGCCGGCGTTGTTGAAGATCAGGTTCACGCGGCCGTGGTCGCGCACCACCGCGTCGGCCCAGGCGTAGACGGCCGCACGATCGGCCACGTCGACCGGCGCGACCGTGGCGCGCACACCGGGCGCGGCACGTTGCACGTCGGCCAGTGTCTGCGCCAGCCCGGCTTCGTTGCAGTCGGACAGCGCCACGTGGCAGCCTGCCTGCGCGAGCTGCACCGCCAGGCAACGGCCCATGCCGGAGCCGGCGCCGGTGATCGCGGCCACCCTGTTGCGGAAATCCTTCATGCCTTGCCTCCTGAGTTCTTGTGTCGGGTTCGGATGCGTAGTGTCCTGCGGGTGCGCGGGGCGCCCTTGTCAGGCGCGGATCGGCGCAGCCTGTTCGGTCGGATCGGTGTCCGCCAGCGGTTCTACGCTGGCGTGGCGCACGGGCCAGCGTTCGTAGTCGCTCATGCGGAACGATTGCGTGGCACGGCGGAACTGGAACGTGAAGCCCGGCCACAGGGTGGTGTTCTTCTTGCTGCGGGGGTCGATGTACCAGCTTGCGCAGCCGCCGGCGGCCCAGATCGCGTGACCGAGCTTCTGCTGGATGCCACGGTTGAACGCGGCCTGCACGGCCGGGCGCACGTCCACGGCCTGCACGCGCTCCTGGCGCATCTGGCGCAGCGCATCGAGTACGTAGTTCACCTGCGACTCGATCATGAAGACCATCGAGCTATGACCCAGGCCGGTGTTGGGGCCGACGATCATGAACAGGTTCGGAAAGCCGGCCACCGTGGTGCCCAGGTACGCCTCGGCGCCATCGCGCCAGGCATCCAGCAGGTCGCGTCGGTCCCGGCCGACAATCACGCCGCGCGGCAGCGGATCGGTGGCATGGAAGCCGGTGCCAAGGATGATCGCGTCAGCGGGCCGGCGCGTGCCGTCGCGCAGCACCACGGCGTCGGGCGCCACATGGTCGATGCCCGTCGCCACCACATCGACATTGCTGCGCGTCAGTGCCGGGTAATAGTCGTTGGAGATCAGCACGCGCTTGCAGCCGATGGTGTAGTTCGGGGTCAGCGTCTGCCGCAGCGCGGGGTCTCGCACCTGCTTCTTCAGATGGCGGCGCGCCACGCGTTCCACGGCCTTCATCAACTTTGGGTGCACCACGAAGCCGAGCACGCGCGATTCCAGCATCCAGTACAGGCTGGTGCGCAACAGCGACTGCGTGAAGGGCAGATGGCGAAACAGCCATCGCTCGGCGGCCGTCACCTGACGGTCGGGCTTGGGCATGATCCACGGCGGCGTGCGCTGGTACAGGTCGAGCTTCGCCACCTGCGGCGCGATCTGCGGCACGAACTGGATGGCACTGGCGCCGGTGCCGATCACGGCCACGCGCTTGCCGGCCAGCGGATAGTCATGGCGCCACTGCTGCGAATGGAACACGGTGCCGGCGAAGCGATCCAGCCCGGGGATATCCGGAATCGATGGCCGGCTCAGCCCACCCATGCCGGCGATCAGCACCCGGGCGCGCACACGGCGGCCATCGCGCATCCGCAGGCGCCAGAGCGCGGCGGGCGCGTCCCATTCGGCGTGCGCCAGTTCGTGGCCCAGCCGCAGATGCGGGCGCAGCGAGAAGCGGTCGGTGCAATGTTCCAGGTAGCGGCGAATCTCGGGCTGCGTCGAGAACATGCGCGACCAGTCGGGGTTCGGTGCAAACGAGAACGAATAGAGATGCGATTGCACGTCGCAGGCGCACCCGGGGTAATGGTTGTCGCGCCACGTGCCACCCACTGCGTCGGCCTTCTCGAAAATCAGGAAGTCATCCACGCCCGACTGCTTGAGACGGATACCCATGCCGAGCCCGGCAAACCCGCTGCCGATGATGGCGATGTCGCAGGCCTGCTCCGCTTCGGTCGGAAGATGAGCCTGCAGGTCCAGAGGTGCATTCATGGGGCGGCTTTCCGGTGCGGTGCGACGGGTCATGGCCGGTTGGCGGGACGTCGTCGACACTGTTGATCGTGACATTGAACGATGTCATCGTAGGTACCGAAAATGGGCCGGTCAATGCGGTGGTTTGAAGAATCGTTCTATTTTTAGCGGTTTTCCAGCGTCTTTCGCATCACATTAAACGACGTTAGTGCCGCAAGACCCGCCTCGGACGCACCGCTCATTCGTGCGTTTGAAACCCGTGCACCAGAGCGAAATATTTTCGGGCGCTTCGGCAGAATCGCAACGCCGCCACCACAAGAAACCCATCACGGAGACACGATGCCCACACCTGCCCGCGCGGCCGCGCCGTCCGAGTCACCTGATCGAAACGAACCGCATGACGCATCCCGCCGCCTGTTCCTGAAGGTGGGGGCAGGCTTTTCGGCGGCCATCGCGTGCTCGACGCTATTGCCGGCGCTGACTGGCTGCTCGCCGGCCAACACGCCGCCGGCGCCCGGCATGGCCTTCCTGCGGCCCGCCGATGTCACGCTGTTTCGCGCACTGCTGCCGGCCGTGGCGATCGACCTGCAGACGCTCGACGCCGCCACGCGTGGCCGGCGCGTCGATGCAGCCATGAAGAACATCGACGGCACGATCGCCGCCATGGGCCAGAACGGCCAGCGCGAGCTGCGCAAGCTGCTGGACCTGCTGGCGAGCACGCCGCTCCGGTGGGCACTGGCCGGCGTGCGGACGCCCTGGGACCAGGCCACGCCCGAACAGGCGACAGCCTTTCTGGCGCGCTGGCGCGGCAGCCGCTTCGCCACGCTGAATGCCGGCGGCGTGGTGCTGGTGAAGCTGGCCAGCGTCGCCTATTTCGTGCTGCCCGATACCTGGACGGCCAGCGGCTACCCCGGCCCCAATCCCGCGATCTATCGCGCCCTTCACAGCTGAGTTTCCAGCGGATTTCCACATGCCGATCAACGATATCTACAGTGCCGGCATCGCGTCCGGCTGGAAGGTGCTCGACGCCGCCACGTTCACCGCGCCCCGTACGTTTGACGCCGACGTCGCCATCGTCGGCACTGGCGCGGGCGGCGGCATCGCCGCCGAGGCGCTCAGCGACGCCGGGCTGACCGTGCTGCTGCTCGAGGAAGGGGGCCTGCATACTTCGGACAGCTTCCGGGACATGGACGAAGCGCGCGCCTATCGCGACCTGTACCAGGAGGCCGCCGCCCGCGCCACGTCAGATGGCGCGATCTCGATCCTGCAGGGCCGTGCCGTGGGCGGCAGCACCACGGTGAACTGGTCGTCCAGCTTCCGCACGCCGCCGCAGACGCTGGCGCACTGGGCCGCCGAGCACGCGGTTGCAGGCCACAGCCAGGCCGACATGGCGCCCTGGTTCGCGCAGATCGAGGAACGCCTGGGCATGGCGCCGTGGGCGATGGATCCGAACCCGAACAACGCAGTGCTGCGGCGTGGCTGCGAAAAGCTGGGCTGGGAATGGCACGTGATTCCGCGCAACGTGAAGGGCTGCTGGAATTCCGGCTATTGCGGGCTCGGCTGCCCGGTCAACGCCAAGCAGTCGATGCTGGTGTCGACCCTGCCGAACGCGCTGGCGCGCGGCGCCACACTGGTGCACCGGCTGCGCGTACGGACCATCGACCACGACGGCAAGGTCGCAAGCGGGCTGACTGGCGACGCCCTGGGGCAGGACGGCTACACGCCGACCGGCGTCCGTGTCAGCGTACGGGCCCGGTACGTGATCGCCGCCGGCGGGGCCATCAATACGCCGGCGCTGCTGCTGCGCTCGCGCGTTCCCGATCCGCATGACCGCCTCGGGCAGCGAACCTTTATTCACCCTGTGAATTTAAGCATCGCCGAAATGCCGGAGAAAATCGATCCATATTATGGCGCGCCGCAATCGGTGGCTTCCGACCATTTCCAGTGGCGTGACGGCGCAACGGGGCCGATGGGGTACAAGCTGGAAGTGCCGCCGATGTTTCCGGGCATCAGCGCGGGTGTGTTCAATGGCATGGGGCAGGCGCTGCAGCGCGAAATGGCCGCGTTACCGCATACCAACGCCATGCTGGCCCTGCTGCGCGACGGGTTCGTACCGGACAGCCCGGGCGGCCGCGTCAGAATTGCCGATGACGGCAGCCCCATCCTGGATTACGAAGTGAGCGACTACCTATGGGATGGCGTCCGCCGTGCGTACCTCAGCATGGCCGAGGCCCAGTTCGCGGCCGGCGCCGTTCGCGTACGGCCGGCCCACCTCGATGGCAGCGACTACACGACGTGGGCGCAGGCGCGCGCTGCCATCGGCCAGCTGCCGCTGAAGAAATTCCGCGTGCTGCTGTTCAGCGCCCACCTGATGGGCGGCTGCGCGATGAGCGAAGACCCTGCCCGCGGTGTGGTGAACAGCGCCGGCCGCCACCATCATCTGCAGAATCTGTACGTATTCGACGGCTCCGTATTTCCGACCAGCATCGGGGCCAACCCGCAGTTGTCAGTCTTCGCATTGACGGCGCAGAATGCCTCTGTGTTGCGCAAGACCATCATGGCGTGACCGGAGGACTGCCAGGCAAACGCGGTGCGTGGCAGGGACTTGCAATTTAGAGCATGTCTTCGAAAAATGGTCTTGTGAAACGCTCGGGGCGCTGGATAGGCTCCCTACAACCGTTTGAAGCATCCGTATGCCAACAGAGCAAGGAGCGGACGGTTGTGGATTTGTAGTTTTTTTTTTGCAGGGGTCCACAGCGGTTTTTCAGCGAGAGACGCCCCCATGAAGACCGGGAAAACCACGGCAGGAGATACCAAGGCTCGCATCCTTGATGCGACCGAGAAGTTGTTCATTGAGGTTGGCTATGAAGCGACTTCGCTCAGGCAGGTAACGTCCCGAGCGATCGTCAATCTGGCCGCCGTCAACTATCACTTCCGTAGCAAGGAAATCATGATGCAGTCGGTGTTGAGCCGCCGGCTGGATCCGCTCAACACGCGGCGGCTTGCATTGCTGGATGCCTGCGAGGCACGCTGGCCCGGCAACGCCATCCGCTGCGAACATGTGATGGGCGCCCTGTTCGTGCCCGCGCTGCAGATGGCGCGCGAGCCCGACATTGGCGGCCCGTCATTCCTGCGCCTGCTCGGGCGCGTGTATTCCGATACCTCACCGTTCATCCAGTCCTGGCTGATGGGGCACTACGCCCCCGTGTTCGGACGCTTCTTCGAAGCGTTTGCGCGCGCGCTGCCCGACGTGCCACGGCAGGAGCTTGGCTGGCGGCTGCACTTCGCCCTCAAGGCGCTGGCCGGTGTGCTGGCCGGCGACGAGCTCGGCAACCTGATGCCTGCGTTCACACAAGGCAAACGGATGAGCGATGCGCAGGTGCTGGCGCAACTGACATCGATGGTGGTGGCCGCCCTCAAGGCGCCATCGCCGGCGGTGCAGGAGCTTGGCGCCCTGCAGGAAGTATTCGAGATCGGCGAGGCCCAGCAGGCCGACGAGCAGGCCAGCATTGCGGCGATGGCCGCCACGGCCGAAAACGAGGCCCAGGAGCTTGCTGCCGCGACGGCTGCCGCCATGGGCCGCGCACGACGCAGCGCACGGGCCGCGCGCAGCGAAACCGCAACGCGCCCGCCCACCGCCAGCATGACGGTGCGCCGCGAGCATTGCGCCACCTTCCCCAGCAATCCGCTCGACGACTGGATGCGTACCCGCCCCAGGACATAGCGGCACGCCGCCGCGGTCTCCACCGGGACTGCGGCGCGCGCTGCGGCGAGCCGCGACGGTAACCGTCGCCTTCACCACCGACCTGTCGATCTGCCACGCCCACCGCGAGGCGTGACCCGCTGCGCGCCGCGGTTCTGGTGCGCATCCAGCCTGCCGTGTTCCGCACGGCCGGAGGGGCCCCGTCTTGCCTGAAGAAAGCAAAACACACTGGAGACTCGCAATGAAGCAGATGTTCGTGATCGCCGCGTTCGGCGGCATCCTCGGATTCGTGGCCACGCCACCGGGCAGCCTGTTCGAAGCCCACGCGCAGGGCGCACCGGCCGCGCAATCAGCCCGTACGCCCACGCCGTACGACGGCCTGCCCACATCGCAACAGACCGCGCTGCTCGGCAAGCAGATTGCCAGCGGTGAACTGGCGGCAATGACCGATGCGCAGGTGCTGGCCGTGTTCGACGCCCTGCAGCCCGAGGCGCTGCTGACGTGGGCGCGGCAGGAAATCAACCGCTATCCCGAGTACGAATACTGGATGACCCGCCAGGAGCGGCTCAACGGCCAGTGGCAGGACAAGCCCGCGCGCATGATGATCCGCTACCGCCATATGCCGCGCCAGCTCTATGCGAAGTGGCTGCCCAACGGCGTGCAGGCCGGACAGGAAATCATCTACGACGAGACCCGGCGCAAGGAAGAGATGTACGGCCACCTGGGCGGCATCATGGGCTTCACGTCGATCTGGACGGCCATCGACGGCACGCTGGCGAAATCGCAATCGAACCATACCGTGCGCGACCTGGGCTTCCAGTTCTTGCTGTCGATGCTGGAGCGCGACGCCAAGACGCTGCGCGCCGCGGGCCTGTCCGAGAAGTACACCCGCACCGAGATCGTGCAGGAGCAGGGCACACGCATGGTGGCGCTGACCTGGGACCTGCCCGAAGGCGCGCCCAGGTATTACGCCAAGAAGGTGCAGCTGATGTTCGACCTCAAGCATCCGTGGCCGCGCATGGAAACGGCCTGGGACACCGACGGCAACATGGTCGAGAAGATCGTCTTCGAAAAGGCCGTGAAGAAGACCTTCGATGCCTCGGCGTTCGACCCCGCCAACAGCGAATACAAGTTCTGATACCGCCGGCACCAGGCGCCACCCCCCGTTTGAATCTGCGCGCATCGGGCCGCGCGCACGGTTTGAACAAGGGCGCGAGGCGCTTGGCGGACAACGGCAGACGGCACAGCGGCAATGTTTGGAACATGCGCTCTATTGCGCGCAGGCGCTTGAAACGCGAGATTCCGACCACCGTGCGACACCTCGGCCAGTGCCGGTGCGCCCGTCATAAGAACGAGGAGACCACCATGAAACAGTCGAACTTTCGACGCACCGCCTTTTGCCTGGCTGGGGTAAGCCTGACGATCGCGCTGTCCGCCTGCGGCGGCGGCGACGGAGATCCCGGCGGCAGCACGCCGCAAGCCACCGCGCAGCAATGCGCCACCAATGGAACGTGCAGCCCGTCGGGTCCCACGGTCAACCAGCCCGTGGCCGCCATCTGCCCGAGCGTGCTGGACTATCGCACCACGTACACCGGGGGATCGGGCGCGGGCGAATTCGTGAAGATCCAGCTCGACAGCACCAAGGGCACGTATCGCATCCAGTTCCTGGAATCGCCGGTGCCGAAGACCACGGCCGATATCTACCCGACGCGCGCCGGCGTGACCATCACCGGGACGATGTCGCATCCCACCCGGCCGTTGCCCACTGCAGCCCAGAACAACTGCGCATACGAACTGAAGACCGCGACGGCATCGGACGGCACCTCGCAGGCGCTCATCGATCCGGCCCATCCCCCCATCCTGTTCGTCGGCAATGGCGTGGCCGGCGGCGGCATTCCGGGTGCCACGATCAAGTACAACGGCCTCGGCGGCACCGACGCCGTTCCCGGCTTTGGCGCCATCCCCGCCACGACCTTCGCGATGTACCCGGTGCTGGCCTTTGCCGAGACCGAGACCGATTTCAGCAAGGTGGCCGGTAGCTACAACGTGCTGGGCTACCACCTGATTCCGTCAGGGGGCAATCCGCTGTCGACGAACCACTTCGTGCCCGCGGTCGCCAACAAGGTGGAAACCCTCAACGCCGACGGCACCTGCACGGTGGCTTCGGGCAACTGCGTGACCACCGGCAAGGCATGGAAGCTGCGTGCAGGCACCGACGGCGCTTTCGAAAGCTTCGACTCCACCGGCCAGAAACCGTATCCGTTCTTCTTCACCCAGACGTTCGCGGCCGGCAACCAGACGCTGGCCAAAGGCGTGCTGATCGTGGGAAAGCTCGAAGGCAAGCTGGTGCCGCTTCTGGTTCGCGTGGGCTACGCGCGCGTCGACTTCTCCGACATTTCCAACATCATCCTCAGCGTCGATGATGAATCGGGCATCGCGCTGCTGTCGCCAACCACGGCGACGAGCGCCGCCGCCCTCAAGGGCGGCTACATCGGCGCGGGCAGCGACTTCAAGTACGTGGCGTCGTCGCTGCACGACAACGTCGGTGCCTGGCTCGATCCGCAAGACCCGTCGCTCACGCCGATCGGCGGCTTCCAGATGGATCTCACGCAGGCCACGCGGCCCGGCGTGGTGAGCACCGTCGACAACAGCGGCAAGGCCGGTGCGCTGATCACCACCGGCCCCGTGTACGCGCACCTGTTCGGCGACGCCTCCGATCCGACCTTCCGCGTCAGCGCGGTGGCCAATCGCTAGCGCGCGCCGCGTATCCAGAACCCTGCCTCACACATAAGAAAGCACCAAGGAGACTTCATCATGCAGCTGCCGCAATCGCATTCGCCGCGCACCGCCGGCGCCCCCTCGCAGCGGACACGGATGCCGCGCCTGGCGCTGGCGCTTGTCACCACCGCCTTGCTGGCCGCCTGCGGCGGCGGCGGCGGCGATGGCGGCGGCAGCAGCACGCCCGCCGCGGTGACGCCGCGCCTGTGCCCCGCATCGGTCGATTACTCGACGCCGTATATCGGCGGCACCGGCTCCGGCGAGCTGGTCAAGGTGCAGATCGACACCACCCAGAAGACCTGGGCCGTGACGTTCCTTGATTCGTCGGTGCCGCGCACCACGGGCACCGTGTCGCCGACGCGTTCGGACCCCACCGGCGGCAAGAACGTGATGACCGGCACGCTGGCGCAGGAAACCGGCCTGCCGACGCAGAAGCTGAACCAGTGCGCCTTCGTGCTGCAGGGTGCGAGCCTGGACCCGGCCCGCCCGGCCAAGCTGTTCCTGGGCGAGGGCGTGATGGGCGGCACCATCCCGGGCGCCCGCATCCAGTTCAACGGCCTGCTCGGTGCGGGCGCGGTGCCCGACACCACGTTCCCGTACTTCCAGTTCATCGGCTTTGCGCAGACCGAGACCGACCTGGGCAAGATCGCCGGGCTCTACAACGGATCGGGCTTCCACGAGATCCCGTCGAAGAACTTCGCCCAGGTGGCGCAGGACTACAGGATGTCGCTGGCTGCCGATGGCTCTTTCACGGTCTGCGACAACAAGGCGGGCGGCACCTGCAAGCAGAAGGGCAACAAGTTCGTGGCGCAATCGGATGGCGCACTGGTGTCGACCAACTATGAAGGCGAACAGCCGCCGACGCTGGGCAATGTGATGGGCCGCGCGTACCTGATTGTCGGCAAGCTGCGCGGACAACTGGTGCCGGTGATGATCCGCGTGGGCTATGCCAGCGCCGACAAGCTGCCGCTGGGCGCCGACGACGAGATCGGCATCGGCATGATGGCGCCTGCCGTGGCCGCCACGCAGGGCACCGTCAATGGCGAGTACGTCGGCGTGGACAGCAACTTCGACTACAAGACCACGGCGCTGGTGGGCGCGGATGCCGCCATGCTCGACCCGTTCCACGCGTCGGACGCCACGCGCGCCGTGGCGCTGAAGCTCGACTTCTCGCAGACCACGGCAGGCGTGATCACCACCACGCGCAAGGAGGGCACACCCGGCATCACCGGCAAGCTGATGTTCACCGGCGGCGTGTTCGGATTCCTGGAAAACCGCAACGGCAGCCCGTACTTCACGATCGGCGCGTTCGTCGAATAACAGGAACCGGGGAGACATGACCATGCAGAACAAGCGACTTGCCGTGAAGCACCTTCTTGCCCTGGGCGCCACCGTTGCCGCGTGCCTTGCCGCGCCCGCCCACGCCCAGAAGGCAGGCGACAACGTGGTGTCGGCCGGCTGGTTCCATATCCAGACCTTTGGCACCAGCGGGCCGCTGACCACCAACGTGGTGGATGTGCCGATCAACTATCCGCTGGGACTGCCCTCGACGTTCTCGGCCCCGGGCAGCGGCCTGTCGTCGTCGAACGCCGACACGCTGGGTCTCACGTTCAGCCACTTCTTGACCGACCACATCGCCATTACCGCCGTGGGCGGCATTCCGCCGACCTTCAAGATCTACGGCCATGGCGAGCTGATTCCGCCGGGGCCGGCCGGCGCACTGGGCCACCAGAGCCTGGGCGACCCGTCGCTGAATCCGATCATCACGCAGGCGCGGCAATGGAGCCCCGCCGCCATGGTGCAGTATCACTTCCGTTCGCCCGGGGTGACGTTCCGGCCGTTCGTCGGCCTCGGCGTGTCGTATAACTTCTTCACCGATATCAAGGTGAATCCGGCCTTCGCCCAGTCGGTCAACAACAACCTTGGCGCCATCCTGGCGGCGGGGGCCGGCATCCCGGGGCAGACTTCGGTCAGCGCCGATGCCTCGTCGTCCTGGGCGCCGGTTTTCAACGTCGGCGGCACGTACAACGTCAACGAGCACTGGGGCGTGACCGGCGCGGTGACGTACATTCCGCTGAAATCGGAATCGACGATGACGATCAAGGCGTCGGACGGCACCGTGCTGTCAACATCGAAAACCACGCTGCGGCCCAATCCGCTGGTCTTCTTCCTGGCGGCGACGTACAAGTTCTGAGCGGCTGTCACGCGCGCAAGAAAAAGGGCGAGGCCATCGCGGCCTCGCCCTTTTCACTTCTGCTTCCGGACCGATGCGTTACTGCGTGGTCTGCGTCGCCGGCTGCGGCGCCGCCTGGGCCACCGCGCCGGTTTCCTTCAGCCCGCCGCCCAGTGCGCGATACAGGTCGATGGCATTGGTCAGGCGCAGCTGGCGTGCCTGCACCAGTGCCTGCTCGGCCGAGAACAGCTGGCGCTGCGCATCGAGTTCGTCCAGGTAGCTTGCCACGCCGCTGCGGAAACGCAGGCGCGACAGCTCGTAGCGCGCGGCTTCCGCATTGCGTTGCGCCTCCTGGCCGGCCACCTGCTCTTCGAGCGTGCCGCGCGCCACCAGTGCATCGGCCACTTCGGCAAACGCGGTCTGGATCGTCTTCTCGTAGTTGGCAACCTGGATGTTCTTGCGCACGTTGGCCAGATCCAGGTTCGACAGGTTACGGCCGTAGTCGAAGATCGGCAGCACCAGTTGCGGCGAGAACGACCACACGCCGGCACCGTTGTCGAACAGGCTGGTGAACGACGTGCTGATGTTCCCGGCGCTGGCCGTCATCGTGATCCGCGGGAAGAACGCCGCGCGTGCCGCCCCGATGTTCGCGTTGGCGGACAGCAGCGCCTGTTCGGCCTGGCGGATGTCGGGACGCTGCGTCAGCAGTTCCGAGGGCAGGCCCTCGGGAATGTCGCTGATGATGCGCTCGTCGGACAGGCGCATCGGCGCCGGCAGGTTCGGGATCTCGGCGATCGGCTTGCCCACCAGCACTTCGAGCGCGTTCTGGGCCTGCGCACGCTGGCGCGCCAGCTGCGCGGCAGAGACGCGCGCCTGGGCCACCAGCGATTCGTTGTCGCGCAGGTCCAGCGCCGAGGTGGCACCGGCATCGAAACGCTTCTTCGACAGTTCGTACGTGCTCTGGCGCGCCTCCAGCGTCTCGCGCGCCAGGTCGTACTGCTCGGCGGCGGCGCGTTCGGCCAGATAGGACTTGGCCACTTCCGACACCAGCGAAATATAGGCGGCCCGATGCGCTTCCTCGGTGGAGAAGTACTGCGCCAGCGCGGCATTCGACAGGCTGCGCACACGGCCGAAGAAGTCCAGCTCCCACTGCGTCACCGACAGGCCCACCTGGTAGATGTTGCCGGTGAACGACTGGGACACGCCCGAGGTCGTGCCCGAGAACCGCCCGCGCTGGAAGCTCGCGTTGCCGTTGATGGTCGGCAGCAGGTCGGCGCGCTGGATCTGGTACTGCGCGCGCGCTTCCTCGATCCGCAGCGCGGCCGTGCGCAGGTCGCGGTTGTTTTCCAGCGCCGTGGCAATCAGCGTCTGCAGGCGCGGATCGGTGAAGAACTCGCGCCAGCCGATATCGGTGGCCTGGCGGGTTTCGCCGCTCTTCACCTCGGCCGTGGCATAACCCTCCGGCGCAGCCGGATAGCTGCCAGCCACGGGGGCGGCGGGGCGGTCATAGTGCGGCGCCAGTGTGCAGCCGCTCATCACCCCGGCCACCAGCAGCAATGTGGTCAAAGTCTTGGTCATTGTCAGATTTCCCTCTGGCTGCTTTCCAGGCGCGCCTGCTCACGTTCGTGCTGGGCGCGGCTGCCCTTGAACCGGCTGCGCACCACGACGAAGAATACCGGCACCAGGAAGATGGCCAGCAACGTTGCCGTGATCATGCCGCCCATCACGCCGGTACCGATGGCGCGCTGGCTGCCCGAGCCCGCACCCGTGGAGATGGCCAGCGGCAGCACGCCCAGGATGAACGCCATCGACGTCATCAGGATCGGGCGGAACCGCAGGTGCACCGCTTCCAGCGTGGCATCGACCAGGCTGCGGCCCTGCGCCTGCAGGTCCTTGGCGAATTCCACGATCAGGATGGCGTTCTTGGCCGACAGACCGATCGTGGCGATCAGGCCCACCTTGAAGTACACGTCGTTGGGCATGCCGCGCAGCGTCACGCCCAGCAGCGCACCGATCACACCCAGCGGCACCACCAGCAGCACCGATACCGGGATCGACCAGCTCTCGTAAAGGGCCGCCAGGCACAGGAACACGATGATCAGCGACAGCGTGTACAGGATCGGCTCCTGCGATCCGGCCAGGCGTTCTTCATAAGACTGGCCCGACCACTCGAAACCGAAGCCAGGCGGCAGCTTGGCGAAGTTCTCTTCCATCACGCGCATCGCCTCGCCCGTGGACTTGCCCGGCGCGGCCTGACCTGCCAGCTTCACGGCCGGCATGCCGTTGTAGCGTTCCAGGCGCGGCGAGCCCATCACCCACTGCGACGTGGAGAACGCCGAGAACGCCACCATGTCGCCGTTGGCATTGCGCACGCGCAGCTTGCCCAGGTCGTCGGGCAGCAGCCGGTCAGACCCCTGGGCCTGCACGATCACGCGGCGCACGCGGCCTTCGTAGATAAAGTCGTTCACGTACGACGAGCCAAACGAGATCGACAGCGTCTGGTTGATGTCCGCCACCGCCACGCCCAGCGCACGCGCCTTTTCGCGGTCGATGTCGATGCGCAGCTGCGGCGCGTCTTCCTGGCCTTCCGGACGCACGCCCACCAGGGCAGGCGATTGCGCGGCCATGCCGAGCATCATGTTGCGCGCTTCCATCAGTTTCGCGTGGCCCTGGCCAGTCCGGTCCTGCAGGCGGAAGTCAAAGCCCGACGAGTTGCCCAGCTCGGAAATGGCCGGCGGGTTCAGCGGGAAGATGATCGCGTCCTTGATGAACGACAGCGCGCCGAACGCACGGCCCACCAGGGCCTGCGCGGTCTGGTCCGCACCCGGACGCTCCTTCCAGTCCTTCAGCCGCACGAACGCAATGCCGCCGTTCTGGCCACGGCCGAAGAACGAGAAGCCCGCCACGGTGATCATCTGGTCCACCACCTTCGATTCCTTCTGCAGGTAGTAGTCCTCGATCTGCTTGAGCACGCCGATCGTGCGCTCCTGCGTGGCGCCCGTGGGCAGCTGCACCACCGTGATCATGTAGCCCTGGTCTTCGTCAGGCAGGAACGACGACGGCAGGCGCTGGAACAGCAGGACCACGCCGGCGATGATCACCGCGTACACGATCAGGTAGCGGCCCGAGCGCTTGAGGACGCGCGCCACGATGCCCTGGTAGCCGGTCGACGCCGTGGCGAACGTCCGGTTGAACCAGCCGAAGAAGCCCTTCTTCTCGTGATGATGGCCTGCCTCGACCGGCTTGAGCAGCGTTGCGCACAGGGCCGGGGTCAGCGTCAGGGCCAGGATGGCCGAGAACACCATCGACGAGATCAGCGACAGCGAGAACTGGCGGTAGATGTTGCCGACCGAGCCCGAGAAGAACGCCATCGGGATGAACACGGCGGTCAGCACCAGCGTGATGCCGACGATGGCGCCCGTGATCTGGCTCATGGCCTTGCGGGTGGCCTCGCGTGGCGAGAGACCTTCCTCGCTCATGATCCGCTCGACGTTCTCGACCACCACGATGGCATCGTCCACCAGGATACCGATGGCCAGCACCATGCCGAACATGGTCAGCACGTTGATCGAGAAGCCGAACGCCAGCATGGCGCCGAACGTCCCCAGCAGCGCCACCGGCACCACCAGCGTCGGAATCAGCGTGGCCCGGAAGTTCTGCAGGAACAGGTACATCACCAGGAACACCAGCACCACGGCTTCCAGCAGCGTCTTGACCACTTCCTCGATCGAGATCTTCACGAACGCGGACGTGTCGTAGGGAACGCTGAATTCGTAGTCGGGCGGGAAGAACCGCTGCAGCTCGTCCATCTTCGCGCGCACGGCGGTGGCCGTGGCCAGCGCGTTGCCGGTGGGCGACAGCTTGATGGCGATGGCCGAAGCCGGCTTGCCGTTGATGCGGGCCAGCGTCGAATAGTCGGCGCCGCCCAGTTCCACGCGGCCCACGTCCTTGATGCGCACCGACGAGCCGTCCGGATTCACGCGCAGCAGGATGTTGGCGAACTGATCGGGCGTGGTCAGCCGGCTTTCGGTGTTGACCGTGGCGTTCAGCTCGGTGCCGCGCGGCGACGGCGTGCCGCCGAGTTCGCCCACGGCCACCTGGATGTTCTGCTCCGACACGGCGGCGGTCACGTCCAGCGGCGTCAGGTTGTAGCCCGTCAGCTTGGCCGGATCCAGCCAGATCCGCATCGCGTACTCGGTGCCGAACAGGTCGGCCGCACCCACGCCGGGCACGCGGCGGATCGAATCCACCACCTGGGCCGACACGAAGTTCCCGAGCTCGATCGCGTCGGATTTACCCGACTTCGACGAGACCGTGATGAACATCATGTAGTTGTTGCCGGCCTTGTCGACCCGCACGCCCTGTTGGCGCACCTCCGCCGGCAGACGCGCTTCCACGCGCTTCAGGCGGTTCTGCACTTCCACGGAGTTCAGGTCGGCGTTCGAGCCCGGCGCGAACGAGATGTTGATCGTCGCCAGCCCTGACGATTCGCTTTGCGATTCGTAATAGAGCAGGTTGGGTGCGCCGTTGAGCTCCTGCTCGATCGGCGTGATCACCGAGTCCTCGATCGTCTTGGCCGACGCACCGGGGTAGGTGGTGGTCACCGTGATGATCGGCGGGGCGATATTGGGGTACTGCGCAATCGGCAACTGCACGATCGACAACAGACCGCCCAGCGCGATGATCAGCGCGAGCACCCACGCGAACACCGGCCGGTCGATAAAAAACTTCGCCATGAAGCTGGCTCCCTTTTATGGCTTTGGTCGAGGGCCCGATCAGCCCTGCTTGGCGGCCGACTTGTCGTCGGCCTTGGCGTCCTTGGCGTCCTTGCCGTCCGCGGCGGGCTTGTCGCCCTGCGCGGTGGCGGCCGGCGCCGATGCCGGGGCATCCGCCGTCTTCGGGGCCTGGAACGGCACGGCCTTGGCCGGCGCGCCCGGGCGCACCTTCTGCAGGCCTTCCACGATCACCTTTTCGCCGCCCTTCAGGCCTTCGGTCACGACCCAGCGGTCGCCGATGGCCTGCGGCGCCTTGACCGGCAGCGCGGCCACGTTGCCATCGGCGCCCACCACCAGCACGCTGGCGCCCTGGGCGCTGCGGATCAGCGCGCGCTGCGGCACGGTCAGCGCGTTCTCGTCGACACCCTGCTCGATCTTCACGCGCACGAACGTGCCCGACAGCAGTTCACGCTTCGGATTCGGGAATTCGGCCCGCAGCGTGATGGCGCCGGTGGTCGGGTCGACGGTCATGTCCGAGAACAGCAGCTTGCCCGTCGCGGCGTATTCCTTGTCGCCGGCTTCCGGGTACAGATGCACCTTGGCCCCGCCGTTCACACCCTTGACCTTGCCCGATTCGATGGCGGCACGCAGGCGCGCCACTTCCGAAGCCGGCTGGGTAAAAGTCACCCAGATCGGGTCAACCTGCTCGACGGTGGTCAGCTTGGTGGCCTCTCCCTTGCCGACCAGCGCCCCTTCGGTCACCAGCGCCCGGCCCACGCGGCCCGAGATTGGCGACGTCACGGTCGTGTAGCCCAGGTTGATCTGGGCCGTGGTCACGGCGGCCTTGGCGGCGGCGATGTCGGCATTGGCCTGGCCTGCGGCGGCCACGGCCTCGTCATATTCCTGCTTGCTGACCGCGTTCACGGCCACCAGCGGCTTGTAGCGTTCGGCCTTCTGGCGCGCGGAGACCGCATTGGCTTCGGCGCGCTCCAGTTGCGCCTTGGCCGAGGCCAGCTGCGCCTGGTACGGGGCCGGATCGATGCGGAACAGCACCTGGCCGGCCTTGACCTCGCCGCCCTCGGTGTAATTGCGGGACAGGACGATGCCTTCGACACGCGCACGCACTTCGGCAGTGCGCACACCTTCGAGCCGGCCCGGCAGTTCATTGACAACGGCAACCGCGGACGGCGTGACGGTGACCACACCCACTTCCGGCGGCGGCATCGCGCCGCCCTGAGCCGCCTTCTGGCCACAGGCAGACAGCGCCAGGGCAGCGGCAGTGACGGCGGCAGCAACGGCTGCGCTACGGATACGTTGGGACTTCCTCATCGATAACCCCATGATGAAAATTTGAGATCTGCCGCGCCGCCCCAACGCTGGGCTGGAAGCAGGCGCGCCCCGGGGGCGGGGCGCGGCGGCTAAAAAAGTGATGCTTGAGTCAAACGGACGCCAGAGGTTGCGGGTGGATGATCACCGCAACCGGCCAAAAAAACGGCTTGGCCGAAATCCGGACAGGCGAGTAGTATAGATACATTCGCGCATGTATGTAAGTCCCGGTTACGAAATTAGCGCAGTTAGCAACACATGGCACCTGTTGTGTGCATTGGAATGTTCCGCCCCTGTAAGCACGATTGTTCCATTCAAGGTACGATGCGGCCGCCGGTGCGGTAGAGCAATTTGGCAAGAGAAGCCCTTCGGCGCATTTGCGCGTTGGCATCAGGAGACCCGGACGGCCATCCACTGGCCCCGGGAAAAGAGGAAATGGTCAGACGTACCAAGGAAGAAGCACTCGAGACGCGCAACCGGATTCTGGACGCGGCGGAGGCCGTGTTCCACGCCCGTGGCGTGGCGCGCCCGTCGCTGGCGGACATCGCCGAGGCGGCCGGTGTCACGCGCGGCGCGATCTACTGGCACTTCAAGAACAAGAGCGACGTGTTCGCCGCCATGGCGGACCGCGTGAACCTGCCCGTGGAAGCGTTGTGCGCGCCTGAGCGGCTGGCGCTGCAGGAAGATCCGCTCGGCGGCATCCGCGACATCTGCGCCTTCGTGTTCCGTCAGACCGTTACCAATCCCCAGTGGCGCCGCGTCTTCGAGATCATTTTCCACAAGTGCGAGATGGTGGAGGACAACGGCGCCATCTTCGAACGCCAGCGCGCGTCGCACCAGGACGGCACGGTCAAGATGCGCGAGCATCTGCGCCTGGCCATGGAGCGCGGCCAGTTGCCGGCAGACCTGGATCTGGACCTGGCCGTGATGGCATTCCACGCCGCGATCGGCGGCGTGCTGGCCCACTGGCTGTTCTCTCCGACCGATTTCGACCTGAACCGCGAGGCCGAGCGCCTGGCGGACACCTTCATCGATACGCTGCGCCTGTCCCCGGCCTTGCGCGTGGGCTACGTGCCGCGCCCGATGGCGCCGCTGGACCAGGAAATGGCCGCGCTGTGCGAGCGCCAGCCGCAGGTCGTCGCCGAATAGACATCCGGTGCCGGCAGCTTCAGCCCGGCCACCCCAACCACCGACCCCGCCCGACTCAACCCTTGAGGGCCTCGCGCCAACGCGCGAGAAAGGCCTTCTTGCGCAGGGCATCCTGCGCGGCGAGCAGGCCCGGCCCCACGCTGATCGGCTTGAGCGCGTAGCCCAGCCGCTCTGCCAGGGCGTTGGCCGTATGCGCACTGTCGGTATCGGTGCGGATGGTATAGAGCTGCGACGTGGACTGCCCCAGCAACGCCTGCCCTGCGCGCGACAGCAGGTAATCGAGCCATAGCCGGGCGGCATTGGGCCGCGGCGCCCGGCGCGCGATAAATGCCACGCGCGACATCACCAGCGTGTAGTCGCGCGGCGCAATCACGCCGATACCGGCGCCGCGCTCCATCAGCGACAGCGCGTACGACCCCAGCAGGTTGTAGCCAAGCACCAGTTCTCCGCTGGCGATGCGCTCGACCATGTCGGCCGTCGATGCCGACATCTGCACCTGGGCACGCCCCAGCGCCTGCGCCAGGTACCAGAATTCGTTACCCATGCGGGCGTCCTGCTGCGCCAGCAGGTAGCCCACCCCCGAACGCTCCACGTCGTACGTCACCACCTTGCCGCGCCACTGGGGCGCATGCTCCTGCAGCAGGCGCGCCAGGCCGCTGCGGCTGCCCGGCACATGCGCCGACGCGAAATGCTTGCGGTTGTAGACGATGACGGCCGGCTCGAACGTCGTGCCCCAGGCTTCGTCGCGCCACACCGCCCAGCTGGGCAGTCCGGGGCGCTCGGGCGACTCGTAGCGTTGCGCATGGCCATCGTTGACGAGCTTGATCTGCAGGTCCATGGCCGTGCTCCACAGCACGTCGGCGTAGGCGGCGTCGCGGCTGGGCGGCGCCGGGCCCATGCCCGCGCTCTCGGCCAGGAACCGCTCATGCAGTTCCAGCGTGTTGAGGTCCTGGTAGCGCACGCGCACGCCGGGATAACGCGCCTCGAACCCCTGGATCAGCAGCTGCACCACTTCCAGGTCGGTGGATGCGTACACCGTGACGCCCCCCTCGCGCTGGGCGCGGGCGATGACGTCGGCGTAGTCGCCCGGATATCCATCCGGCACACGCGGCCCTGGCTGGGCCAGCGCCGGGAACCCCATGGCCATGGCGCCACCTGCCAGCAGCAACTGGCGACGCGTGAAGCAGGACGGTTCCGGGGATGGGGGCGGCACGGGCGGCGGAGAAGACAGGACGATGGTGTGCGGACGTGGGCGAGGCAGCCAGCAGACACCTGCGGGCAGGGCGGGGGTATTATAGGCGCCCGCGGCACGCAGGGGCGGCCCGCGAGACACGACAAGAGCGGGCAGAGGAGGTCCGGCATGCGCATCCTGCTGGTGGAAGACGAAGTGGAACTGGCCCGCTGGGTGGCACGTGCGCTGGAGCAGGGCGGCTTCGTGATCGAGCACGTCGCCGATGGCCTGCAGGCCGAAGCGCGCCTGATGGCCGAGGAGTACGACGCCGTGGTGCTGGACCTGCGCCTGCCCGGCAAGGACGGCCTGGCCGTGCTCAAGTCCATGCGCGGCCGCGACGACCGCACCCCGGTGCTGATCCTGACCGCCCAGGACACGCTCGATGAACGCGTGCGCGGCCTGAACCTGGGTGCCGACGACTACCTGCCCAAGCCGTTCGCCATCGCCGAACTCGAAGCCCGCATCCTCGCCCTGATCCGCCGCAGCCGCGGCCGCGCGCATCCGCGCCTGCAATGCGGCACGCTGGTGTTCGACGGCGAGACCCGCAGCTTTACGCTGGGCGGCGCACCGCTGTCGCTGACCCCGCGCGAATCGACGCTGCTCGGCGCCCTGCTGGCCCGCAGCGGCCAGCCGCTGACCAAGGCGCAACTGCTGGACAAGGTATTCTCGCTCGATGCCGACGTGAGCCCCGACGCCATCGAAGTGCTGGTCTACCGCCTGCGCAAGAAGCTGACCGGCCACGGGGTCACCATCGTCACGCTGCGCGGGTTCGGCTACCTGCTGGAACCCGAAGCCACGGAACCGCCCTGGGCCGGAGCCTGACATGTGGCGCCGCCACCTGCGCCAGCGCGCCCGCCTGCCGGTGCGGCTGTGGCTGCGCGGCAGCCTGCGTCGCCAGCTGCTGATCCTGCTGGTGCCGGCGCTGGCGCTGATGATGGCTGTCGACACATGGTTCACCTACGGCACGCTGCGCGATGCCGCCAACACGGCCTACGACCGCTCGCTGTACGGCTCGATCCGCACCATCGACAACGCCATCGGCATGGCTGGCGAAAGCGTGCAGCTCACGCTGCCTGACGCGGCGATGGAGATGTTCGAGACGGCCGCGCAGACCCATGTGTTCTATCGCGTGTCGATGGAACGCGGCGGCGGCATCGAGACCGTGACCGGCTACGACGACCTGCCGCTGCCCAAGGGCCCGCTGGCCAACAACGTGCCGCGCTTCAACGACGCCATCTACCACGGCGATCCGGTGCGCGTCGCCACGATGGCGCGGCCCATCTACCGGCCCGACGCCAACATGCGCGTCATCATCCAGGTGGCCGAAACCGCGGAGCCGCGCGCCGCCCTGATCGGCAACGTCTGGCGCAGCGCGCTGCTGCGCGATATCGCGCTGATCGTGCTGTCGGCCGTGATCCTGGTCGGCGGCATCACCTACGTGCTCAAGCCGCTGCAACGGGTACGCGACGACGTCCGCGCCCGTTCGCCCGACGATCTCGCGCCACTGGCCTTCGACGTGGTACCCGTGGAGGTGCGGCCGCTGGTCGATGCGGTCAACCTGCACGTATCGCGCTCGGAGACCATGGCGCAATCGCAGGCGCAGTTCATTGCCGACGCCGCGCACCAGCTGCGCACGCCGCTGGCCATCCTCAAGACCCAGGCGGAATTCGCACAGCGGCAGCTGCAGTTGCGGCAGGACGAGCCGGCCCGCGAAGCCGCCGCCGAGGCCGTCGGCGGCATCGTCACGCAGCTGGAACAGGCGGCGCGCCTGACCAACCAGCTGCTGGCCCTGGCGCGCGTGCGGCAGCCGGGGCGCGAAGGCACCACGCAGGATGACGAAGCGGGCATCATCGACGCCGTCACGGTGGCGGAACAGGTGGCGCTGGACTACCTGCCGCTGGCGCGCGGCAAGCAGCAGGATTTTGGATGGGAGCGGCCTGCCGGCCTGACGCTGCCGGTCCGTGCGGACGCCGCCCTGCTGCGCGAGGCACTGGCCAACCTGGTACACAACGCGATCCAGTACTCGGGGCGCGGCAGCCGCATCACGCTATCGGCCGCACAACGCGAAGGCCGCGCGCTGCTGGTGGTCGAGGACGATGGCCCCGGCATTCCGGAGAGCGAACGCGAGAAGGTATTTGCGCGCTTTTACCGGCGCGTGGAAAACACCGAGCCCGGGTCGGGTCTCGGGCTGGCGATCACGCGCGAGATGGCGGCCAGGTTTGGCGGCAAGGTGACGCTGCGCGATGCCACGCAGGGCCGGGGATTGCGCGCGGAACTGAGTTTTGCGCTGGCGGATACTTAGCTGCTGCTGTCCGGCTCCCCTCTCCCATGGAATGGGAGAGGGGTCGGGGGAGAGGGCATCGAGGTTCTGCTTGCTGACCCGTCGCATTTGGAACGGCTCGCCCTCTCCCCCTGCCCCTCTCCCGCTCGCGGGAGAGGGGAGCAATGCAGGCAGGTGGCTCACTGTTTCATCGGCTTGCCCATCACCGCCCCCTTGCACGGGTCGTCGCGCTCCTTCGCCGGTACGCGCACCACGACGTCGAAGCCCTTGTCGGGCGAATCCGACTCGATATACCCGACGCTGAGCACGCGCGAACCGTCCTCGGGCAGCCAGCGCGGCACGCCGATGTCGCGCCGCACGTGGCCGTTGCCCGCGATCAGCACCGCGCCCCGCCCGGCGTAGGGCCGCAGCGTCTGCGCCATCACGGCGTCGCGCGCCGCCTGCGCGTTCAGCATGCCCGGCAACATGGCCGGCGGAAAATGGCCGCAGTGGCCGGCGTCGAGCACGGCGGTCTGTGCCGTCACGATGTCGGCAGGCAACGCGCCATCGAGCCCCAGCGCCGCCTGCTGGTCGCTGGCGAAGACATCGCCATAGCCACCGCGCACGATCCTTGCCGCGTCGGCCCGCGACAGGTTGGCCGCGCGCAGCGGCAAGTCGTACTGCAGCGCCAGCGCCACCACGGGCTTGTACAGCGCCCAGTCCCATCCGCTCTGGCTGCCGGCCGCCTGTTCGATCAGGTAGTCGGCATCGTGCGGCCGTTCGCGCCGGGCCCGCTCGATATCGGACTGACGTTCGCGGTCGAACTGCTCCATCGCGATGGCAGGACGCCAGCCCGCTTCCACCGCACGCGTCAGCGCCTGCAGGCGCTGCTGCTGGGCCGGGGCGCTGTCGTGAACTTCGCCCAGCAGCACGTATGACTTGTCGGGGAACATCAGGCCGATCGCGGCCGGCGTGGCAGGGGGCGGCGGCATGGCGGTCGATGCGCAGCCGGTGGCAAGCGCCACGGCCACCGCCATCGCAAGCAGGGCAACGGGTGTGCGCATCATGGCCGGGCGGGCTCCGGTTGCGTTTGTGCCTGGGTGCCGCCGTTCGCTGCCACCGGCGTCTCGGGTACGTAGACCATCGATCCATCCTTCATGCGATAGGCCACGCCGGCCTTGATGCCGTCGCCGGACCCCACCTGGCCGCTGGCCTGGTAGCGCACGATCTTCTCGCCCTGGCGCGACACGATTTCCATGTTCGGCTTGCCCGGGTTGGAGATGATCGTCACGTCCTGGTGCGTGAACGGATTGAGCGGGTTCTGGGCGATGGTCACCAGCAGGGCGGCAATCACCACCAGAAACACGTCAATCAGGTTGACGACCGACAGGATCGGATCGTCGGCCTCGCTCTCCTCCAGGAACTTCATGCCTCGGACTCCCATTGCGGCTGCGACTGGCCCAGCCAGACCAGTTCCTCGGCCAGCCAGCGCCGGCGCACATTGACCACCCAGAACGTGATGCTGGCCGCGATCAGCGCCAGGATCACGGCCGAGAACGCGATGGTCAGGTTCTCGCCCACATTGGCCAGATTCCCGCCGGACAGGCTCTTGAGCGCCGGCCCCATCGGGATCATCGTGGCCACCAGGCCCAGCATCGGTGCCACGCGCGTGGCAATGCGCGGACGTTCCAGCAGCTTGTGCGCCGTGACGTCCAGCGCGTCGGGGTGGCTCACCTTGTGCCGGCGCGCCCAGGCGACCAGCGGATAGCCGCGGCCCGAGCTGACGGGATGGCGGCCGCGCAGCCAGGCCTGCATCGCAAAATCGCCAAGCGCCCAGAACGCGTAGAGGAACAGCAACCCGATCAGCGCCAGCGTCGGATACAGGAACAGCTGGCCAACGTCGTACATCAAGGTTTCAAGCAGGGTAGGGGTCATGGTCTAGCGCGACGACGGATATCCATACGACGAATAACCGAACGCATAGATATCAAAGTTCAATTCTTTGTGTAGATCAGCATGCGACTCTGCGCCGCCCGGCCCACCGCCGGGTGTTGCAGTTGCCAAGGCAAGGCGCCGGGCCAGCCAAGATAGCATCGGCACGATGGCTGTGACAGGTGAATTGCGCACCTGTTCTCGGGAATCAGTCGGAGGGAAGGCGGGGATGGGGGACCGGAATGGCGCCCCGTCCCGCGCGGGACGGGGGCGCACGCGTGGTGTCAGTCAGTGTGCAACCGCCTCGGGCTGCTTCTCTTCCAGCGGATTGCCTTCGGAGTCGATCTGCAGCGGGCCGGTGCCCGAGTATCGATCCAGCGCCAGGTAGATCACCGGCGTGATGAACAGCGTGATGACCTGCGAGAACAGCAGGCCGCCCACCACGGCCAGGCCCAGCGGCTGGCGCAGTTCGGCGCCGGCACCCAGGCCCAGGGCCAGCGGCAGGGCACCCATCACGGCGGCGAACGTGGTCATCATGATCGGGCGGAAGCGCAGCAGGCAGGCCTGGCGGATGGCCCTGCTCGGCGCCATCCCTTGTTCGCGCTGGGCCGCCAGCGCGAAGTCGATCATCATGATTGCGTTTTTCTTGACGATGCCGATCAGCATCAGCACGCCGATTGTTGCAATCAGCGACAGTTCGACGTTAAAGAGGAACAGCGTCAGCAACGCGCCAATGGCCGCCGACGGCAGCCCGGCCAGGATGGTCAGCGGATGGATGTAGCTCTCGTAGAGCACGCCCAGCAGCGTGTAGATGACCGCGATGGCCGCCACCAGCAGCACCACCTGCGTGGCTTGCGACGACTGGAACACGGCGGCGTCGCCGCCCCAGCTGGTGAAGATCGACGACGGCATCTCGATTTCGCGGCTGAAGCGGTCGATCAGCTTCGAGGCATCGCCCAGCGCCGCGCCCGGCGCCAGGTTGAACGACACGGTCACCGACGGCAGCTGGCCCTGGTGGTTCACCGCAATCGGGCCCACCCGGCGCTCGGTCGTGGCAAACGCCGACACCGGCACCATCTGCCCGGTCTTGCTGCGCACGTAGAGCTTGGAGAAAGCGGTCTCGTCCACGCGATCGACATCGGCGGCGGTGAGGATCACGTAGTAGTTGTCGATCGGCGTATAGATCGTCGATACCTGGCGTTCGCCAAAGGCCGTGTACAGCGCCGCCCGGACGTCCTGCATCTGCACGCCCATCGCGTTGGCCTTGTCGCGGTCGATGGTCAACTGGGCCTCCAGGCCCGACTGCTGTGAATCGCTGGTCACGTCGCGGAATACCGGCTCGGCGCGCATCTTCGCCATCAGCTTGTCGCTGTACTCCTGCAACTGGCCCGACTTCACGCTCTGCAGCGTGTACTGGTAGCGGCTCTTGCTCTGCCGGCCGCCCAGGCGCAGGTTCTGCACCGGCGAGAAGTACACCTGCAGGCCCGGCACGCCCGACACATCCTTGCGCAGCGATTCCACCACCTGTGGCATCTTCGGGCGCTCGCCCAGCGGCTTCAGCTCCACGAACATGCGGCCCGTGTTGATGGCCGGCGACGGTCCGCCGCCGATCGACGCCACCACGCTCTTCACCGCAGGGTTGGCGCGGATGCGCTCGGCCGCATCGCGCAGGCGGTCTGACATGGCGTCGAACGAAATATCCTGCGGGCCTTCGGCGTTGACCTGGATCTGGCCAATGTCTTCCTCCGGGAAGAAACCCTTGGGGATCTTCACGAACAGCACGGCGGTCAGCACGAACGTCAAACCCGCTGCCGCCAGCACCACGCGGCGGTGCGCCAGGCACCAGTCCAGGCCACGCGCATACTTGTGCAGCGTCCACTCGAACAGGTCTTCGAACCATTGCGTGGCGCGCAGGCCGATGGTCTGCTTCTGCTGCACGTGATGCACGGGCGCGCCGGGCGCGTGATCCCCATAGGCATGTTGCGATTCGTCCACCGGTACGTTTTCGGCCGACAGGAAGCGCGCGCACAGCATTGGAATCAGCGTCAGCGACACCAGCGCCGACACCAGGATCGACAGCGACACCACCGCGGCGAATTCGTGGAACAGCAGGCCGATCACGCCGGGCATGAAGAAGATCGGGATGAACACCGCCACCAGCGAGATCGAGATCGACAGGATGGTGAAGCCCATCTCGCGTGACCCCACCAGCGCCGCCTTCAGCGGCGGCACGCCTTCCTCGATGTGGCGCACGATGTTCTCGAGCATCACGATGGCATCGTCCACCACCAGGCCCACGGCCAGCGTGATGGCCAGCAGCGACACGTTGTCCAGGCTGTAGCCAAACGCCTTCATCAGCGCCACGGTGCCGATCAGCGAAATCGGCAGCGACACCGTGGGAATCAGCGTGGCCGCCGCCCGGCGCAGGAACAGGAAGATCACCATCACCACCAGCGCCACGGTCAGCGCCAGCGTGAACTGCACGTCGTGGATCGACTCGCGGATCGAGTTCGAGCGGTCATTCACCACGCTCACGTTGACCGACCCCGGCATCTGCTGCACCAGGCGCGGCAGCGCGCCCTTGATGGCATCGACCACGGCCACCGTATTGGCGTCAGGCTGGCGCAGCACGGCCAGCACGATCGACCGCTCGTTGTTGAGCCAGCTGCCGGTCTTGATCGTCTCGACGCTGTCTTCCACGTCGGCCACGTCAGACAGCCGCACCACGGCGCCGCTGGGCTGGCTGGCCACGATGATGTTGCGGAAGGCGTCGGCGCTGGTCATCTGGCGGTTGGCCTGGATGGTCAGCGTCTGGCGCGCGCCGTCCAGCGTACCCACCGGCGTGTTCGCGTTGGCGCGATTGAGGGCGGTGGCCAGCTCGTCGAGCGTCATGCCACGGGCCGCCAGCGCGTCGGGGTGGGCGCGCACGCGCACCGAAAAACGCTTCTGGCCGAAGATCTGCACCTGCGCCACGCCGGGCAGCGTGGCCAGCGTGGGCGAGATCAGGTTGTCGCCAAACGCGTTCAGTTCGCCCAGGCTCATCGACGGCGAGTTGATCGCCAGCAGGATCACCGGCGCATCGGCCGGGTTCACCTTGCGGTACGACGGCGGCACCGTCATCTCGATCGGCAGCGACCGCTGCGCGCGGAACAGCGCGGCCTGCACGTCCACGGCCGCGTCGTCGATATTGCGGTCGCTGTTGAATTCAATCGTGATGCTCGAATTGCCGAGCGTGTTCGACGAGCTGATCACCGTCACGCCCGGAATCGTGGCGAACTGCTTCTCCAACTGCGTGGCCACCGACGCGGCCATGGTCTCGGGGCTGGCGCCGGGCAGCGTGGCCGTGACCTGGATCACGGGCGAATTGAAGCTGGGCAGGGCCGCGATCGGAATGGTCGGGTACAGCACGATGCCCGTGACGATGACGGCCAGGCACAGCAGCACCGTCATCACGGGCCGGCGGATACAGAGCTCGGACAGCGACATGGTCTTAATGTCCGCGATTGGCCGATGCCGGCGCTGCGGCGGCCGGCGCCGAAGCGCCACGCGCGGCGGCCTCGCGCACCAGCGTGCCCGGACGCAGGTTCTGGGCGCCTTCGGTCACCACGCGGGCACCCGGCTGCACGCCTTCCACCACGGCGGCGGCGGCGGTGGTCACCACCACCTTGACCGGCACGCGGGCCACCTTGCTGTCGGGCTGCACGATATAGACAAAGCGGCCTTCCGGCCCCGTCACCACGGCCTGCGGTGGCACGCTCAGCGCGTTTTTCAGCACCTGCACCGTGGCGTTCACGTTGGCGTAGGTGCCGGGCCAGAGCCGGTGCTCGTCGTTGGGGAACATCGCCTTGACGCGGATGCTGCCGTACTGCGGGTCCACCGTGTTGTCGACGAACGTGATCTTGCCGCTCACCGGGGCCGGATTGCCGTCATTGGGTTGCGCGGATACCGTCACCGGGCCCGCCTGCAGCGCCTCGCGCAGCGAGGCCAGCTGGCGCTCGGGCAGCGTGAACATGACCGTGATCGGCGCGATCTGGGCAATCGTCACCATCGCGGGCGTGGTGGTGGTGTTGGCCGGCGTCACGAGCGAGCCCGGAAACACGTTGATCACCCCGGTCCGGCCGCCGATGGTGGCGCGGATCTGCCCGTAGCTGACGGCGACCCGCCCGGCCTCGATGGCCGCCTGGTCGGCCCGGATCGTGGCCTCGAAGCCGTCCACCTTGGCCTGGGCGGTATCCACCGCGCTGCGCGAGATGAAATTGCGCTGCAGCAGCTCCTGGCTGCGGGTCAGCGTGCGGCGTGCATCGGCCAGGTCGGCCTGGTCGCGCATCAGCTGGGCGCGTGCGCGGGCCAGGTTGGCCTCGTCCATGCGCGTGTCCAGCGTGAACAGCAGGTCGCCCGGCTTCACGGACTGGCCTTCCTTGATATGGACGGTACGCACGGTGCTGGAAACCTGCGGACGCACGTCCACGGTCTGCATCGCGGTCACGGTGCCGTTGGCGGTGACCTCCACGGGCACGTCCGACTGACGGACCACGGCGGTGCTCACCGTGGTGACGGCCGGCCCCTTGGCCGCCGGTTTCGGCGCCAGCCACGCCTTCCAGCCAAACCAGCCTGCCAGTGCCAGAACCACCAGCCCTGCGATGGCCACCCAGGGCAAAGCGCGGCCGCGTCCGGTCGAAGTGGACGCGCTCCAGTTGCCATCGACGAAGCCTTTCGGCTGGTCGATCCCGTCTGTTTTCATGTGAGGACCCTCAAATGCCGCATGGCGCGCTCCCCAAATGGCCGCGGATTCTTGGATCCGGTCATGCCCGCGCAAATCGCTACTAGTACCGCATTGCCCTTTCTAGGCAAAGTACGATGTATTACAAGCCATTACAGCATCTCGGGGGAGGATGTCCGGACCAGCGGGAAAGAGTCGGTCGAATTGCTTGTATTTGAAGCAAAACATTATCAGAAAAGCGCGACGACTCAACTTGGGACTAACGCGGTCTTGCCCGCGCTCCGTCCCGCCCGGCGGCGAATCACGCGCCGGGGCGCGGGTTCAGGCAGGCCAGCGGGATCTGGCGGGGGCCGGGCAACAGCAGCAGGGTGTCGCCGGCGCGGATCACGCCCGGCCGGGCCACGCTCAGGTAGACGCCGGAAAAGCCGCTGTGCGTCATGTCCCGCACGGCCTGCGCATAGCCCATCGCGGCGTTGAGCTTGTAACAGGGACGGCGTGGCGATTCCACCACAAAATCGACCTCCCCGACGCGCACTCGGTCACCCACCCACAGCGCGGTCTCCAGCAGGCCCTGGGTCGTCAGGTTTTCACCCAGCGCGCCAAAGGCCAGCGGCCGCTCGGCTTCTTCCACGCCGGCCTCGCGGCGGCGCGTGTTCCACCATGTGTAGTGTTCGATCGGATAGGCATACACGGCCCGGCCCGGTCCGCCATGGATGGTGCGGTCCACCTGCTCGTCGCCCGCCAGCCCCAGGCGGTGCACGCCCACGGCGATCGGATGATGCAGGGTACTGAGCGGATGCTTGCGGATGGCCGACATGACGACGGCCTCGGTGCCGGCCCCGGCCACCACCAGGGGCAGGGCCACGCCGACATTGATCGCCAGCAGACGGCCAACGGCCGTGCCACCGGCGCCTGCGGGATTGGGACGCGGATCGGATTCGGCCACGGGACGCCCTCCTTGCGTGTGCGGGGCCTGCGCGCATGCACCGGGACGCAGGTGCCACGCGCTGACGTTTTGATCCGAGTGTACCGGCTCGTCCGCTCGCTGGAAGGGGTGGAATGTGGGCAAACAGACGCACGCGGCGGGCACGCGGGGGGCACGCGGCGGCGTCTGTCCGGGGTGGCCGGCGCCGCAGAAACGGCGCCCGGCCGCGCCGCCGGGGTTCAGCGGTTCAGCGGTTCAGCGGTTCAGCGGTTCAGCGGTTCAGCGGTTCAGCGGTTCAGCGGTTCAGCGCGGGCGTGAGCGCCTTGGGATTGACGATGCTGTCGTGCTTGCCTTCCAGCACGTCGAGGATGTTCTGGAAGGCGGTGCGGAAGTACAGCTCGTAGCTGTCGCGCTCTACATACCCCAGGTGCGGCGTGCAGATGCAGTTTTCCATGCGCAGCAGCGCGTGGCCCTGCAGGATCGGCTCCGACTCGAAGACATCGATGGCCGCCATGCCCGGGCGCCCCCGGTTCAGCGCCGCCACCAGCGCGTTTTCCTCGATCAGCTCGGCGCGGCTCGTGTTGACGAAGAGAGCCGTCGGCTTCATGCGCTGCAGGTCGGCCAGCTTGACGATGCCGCGCGTCTCGTCGGCCAGGCGCAGGTGCAGCGACAGCACATCGCTGTCGGTAAAGAGCTGCTCGACCGATTCGGCCACATTCAGGCCGTCCTCGCGGGCGCCCTGTTGCGACGCCTCGCGGCCCCAGACCAGCACGTTCATGCCGAAGGCGCGCCCATAGCCGGCCAGCAGGCGGCCGATCTTGCCGTATCCCCAGATGCCCAGCGTCTGACCGCGCAGGACCTGGCCCAGGCCGAAGTTGGGCGGCATGGTGGTCGACTTCAGCCCCGACTGCTGCCACGCCCCGTGCTTGAGGCTGGCCACGTACTGCGGAATGCGCCGCTGGGCGGCCATGATCAGCGCCCAGGTCAGTTCCGCCGGCGCCACCGGCGACCCGACACCCTGCAGCACCACCACGCCACGGTCGGTACAGGCCTCCAGATCCACATGGCTGCCGGCACGTCCGGTCTGGCTGATGATTTTGAGCTTGGGCAACTTTTCCAGCAATTGGCGCGTCACCCGCGTGCGCTCGCGGATCAGGACCAGCGCCTCCACGTCCGAAAGCCGCGCGGCCAGCTGGCCCACGCCCTTGACGGTGTTGTTGAAGACCTTGACGTCGTGCCCTTCCAGCAGGGAAAAGCACGGCAGCTTGCGTACAGCGTCCTGGTAATCGTCGAGAACGGCAATCTTCATGGGTGACTCGTTGACCTCGGGGGCTTGGTGCGCGCGGCCACAGAATCAGCGCGCGACCGACAGTATTGTTGACATCCCTGACGCAACATTGACAGATGACAGTCCCGGCGGGCAAGCCCCGCGCGGCCAGGTTGCGCGGGTCGTTCCAGGCATTCCGGCAGGGGAGACAATGCTGCGCAGCAAAAAACAGGGCGTCCGTACAGTGGTATTCTTGCCCGCCTCCGCGGCGCAACAGTGCGGTCGAGCCCAGCTCCCGCCCCCTGTTCGCCGCCGGACAATGCCCGACCGGACCCTGCCGCCCGCCAAAAGCGGGCGAAGCGCAACTGTAGCGCAGCCGCAGGGGCCCCCGCGACCATTTGCGCGGAATCGGTCGTCGCCGAGTTGTAACGGGATGTGACGGTCACAGAACGAGTGCGCCATGCCCAACGTGGCACGCCGCGCCGGCGTCCGCCTTTCCCCGCCAGACCCGGCAACGACCCTGATCGGGCATGACAAGGTTTCCCTTTTGCTTTGGAGCAGTCAGATGAACCACCCCACCATGCAAGGCACCCCGGCACTGAACGTGCCGACCTGGGTAAAGAACCAGAAACTGGTCGCCTGGGTTGCAGAAATCGCCTCTCTCACCAAACCCGACCAGATCTATTGGTGCGACGGCTCGCAGGAAGAATACGACCGCCTGTGCGAGCAGATGGTGGCCGCGGGCACCATGCGCCGCCTGAACCCGGCCAAGCGCAAGAATTCGTTCCTGGCCCTGTCCGATCCGTCGGACGTCGCCCGTGTGGAAGACCGCACCTTCATCTGCTCCGAGAAGAGGGAAGACGCGGGCCCGACCAACAACTGGACCGCCCCGGCCGAAATGCGCACCACGCTGGCCGGCCTGTTCGACGGCTGCATGCGCGGCCGCACCATGTACGTGGTGCCGTTCTCGATGGGCCCGCTGGGTTCGCCGATCGCCCACATCGGCGTGGAACTGTCCGATTCGCCGTACGTGGCCGTGAACATGCGCATCATGACCCGCATGGGCCGCGCCGTGTACGACGTGCTGGGCACCGATGGCGAGTTCGTGCCGTGCGTCCACACCGTGGGCAAGCCGCTGGCGGCCGGCGAGAAGGACGTGGCCTGGCCTTGCAATCCGACGAAGTACATCGTCCATTTCCCGGAATCGCGCGAGATCTGGTCGTTCGGCTCGGGTTACGGCGGCAATGCGCTGCTGGGTAAGAAGTGCTTCGCCCTGCGCATCGCGTCGACGATGGGCCGTGACGAAGGCTGGCTGGCCGAGCACATGCTGATCCTGGGCGTGACCTCGCCCGAAGGCAAGAAGTACCACGTGGCCGCCGCGTTCCCGTCGGCCTGCGGCAAGACCAACTTCGCCATGCTGATCCCGCCCAAGGGCTTCGACGGCTGGAAGATCACCACGATCGGCGACGACATCGCATGGATCAAGCCGGGCCAGGACGGCCGCCTGTACGCGATCAACCCCGAAGCCGGCTACTTCGGCGTAGCCCCGGGCACCAGCGAGAAGACCAACTTCAACGCGATGGCGACCCTGAAGGAAAACGTCATCTTCACCAACGTGGCGCTGACCGACGACGGCGACGTGTGGTGGGAAGGCATGACCAAGGAGGCCCCGGCACACCTGATCGACTGGCAAGGCAAGGACTGGACGCCCGCCATCGCCAAGGAAACCGGCGCCAAGGCTGCCCACCCGAACGCGCGCTTCACGGCGCCGGCCTCGCAATGCCCGTCGATTGACGAAAACTGGGACAACCCGGCTGGCGTGGCCATCGATGCATTCATCTTCGGCGGCCGCCGCAGCACCACGGTGCCGCTGGTGACCGAAGCCCGCAACTGGACCGAAGGCGTGTACATGGCCGCCACGATGGGTTCGGAAACCACCGCCGCCGCCGCCGGCCAGCAAGGCGTGGTGCGCCGCGACCCGTTCGCGATGCTGCCGTTCTGCGGCTACAACATGAGCGACTACTTCGGCCACTGGCTCGCGCTGGGCAAGAAGCTCGAAGCCGCAGGCGCCAGGCTGCCGAAGTTCTACTGCGTGAACTGGTTCCGCAAGGACGCCGACGGCAACTTCGTGTGGCCGGGCTTCGGTGAAAACATGCGCGTGCTGTCGTGGATGATCGACCGCGTGGAAGGCCGCGGCCAGGGTGTGGACCACGTGTTCGGCACGTCGCCGCGCTACGCCGACCTGAACTGGGACGGCCTGCCGTTCACGGCCGAGCAGTTCGACCTGGTTACTTCCATCGACCAGGACGCTTGGCAGAAGGAACTGGCCCTGCACGACGAACTGTTCACCCAGCTCAAGCACAACCTGCCGCCGGCGCTGGTGGAAACCAAGGCCGCACTGGCCAAGCGTCTGGGCTGATCCCCGGCCGCACCCGCTGCCTCGAAAGCCGACCGGCCTTGCCGGTCGGCTTTTTTGTTTGCCGGGGGCGCTGCGCGGTCAGCCCTTGATGGCCTTGCGCTGGCGCTTGAACGCCGCCAGCGCCGCCACGGCAAACAGCTGGCTACGCCCAACCTCGGCATGGGGCGTCAGCTTCCCATCGCGGACAAGGCGCCGAAACGTGGCCATCGAGACTCCAAGATACTCCGCAGCCTCGCTGGCCGTAAATTCGGCGTTGGCCAGGTCGCCGAACACTTCGTCGTGGCTGAAATTCTCGTCACGAAAGGCCTGTTGGCCAATCATCACGAAGAAGGCTTCGCGTTCGACTTCGGGCAACTGGCGCAGGTCGTTGAACAAGGTTTGTGCTGTCATGGTCTTCATGCGTTCCTCTCTGCCCTGAGATACCTCTTCAGCGCGTCATAGAAATTTTCGTGCGGCCCCACCTGATAGAAGTCGATCATGACGAAGTCTATGTCTATGCCGTCAGCGGCCAACTCGGGTGTGGGCGAGCGATAGGCCATCAGGTATTCCTGCCGCTGAAACCGGAATTTGTGTACCCGGATACCTGCCAGGTCGCCCGCTTTTGATTCGCCGGCGGCCGGGTCTTCGCAAACGAGTTCCACCTCGTCTTCGATTGCCTTCTGCAACGCAATGCGCGCCTTTTTGACGAAGTCCCGGAAGGGCCGCTTATAGTTCGGCGTCGCGATCATTTATCAGATCAATTGTGATTTTATAACAGATCACGACGTGCGAGGCAAGGCACCGCAACAGCGCAACGCACGTCAACATCCCGCGACGTTACGCAGCAAGCGTTCGCTTGTAGATAGGACGATTCTTCAAGTGATGCCGTGCACGTGCCTGGGCGTGGCGGCGCAGGGCTACCCCGAACTACGCCGGATCGTTCTCGATCCCCAGTTGCTGGACGGCGTACTTCACCAGCTCGGCGCGGCCTTCGATGCCGAGCTTGCGTTTCAGGTTCAGGCGATGGGTTTCCACGGTGCGCACCGATACGCCCAGGCGTGCCGCGATGTCCTTGTTGGACTGGCCGCGGCCAATGCCGTGGAGGATGTCGCGTTCGCGCGGCGTCAGGGCGTCGAGCGGGCTGATCGCATGTTCGGCCATGCCGCGGGCGATGCGCGCGCTGTAGAACACGCGCCCGGCCAGCACGGCCTGGATGGCGGCCATCAGTTCGTCGGCCGGCGCGTCCTTGAGCACGTAGCCGCGCGCGCCCGCCCGGATCGCCTGACGCACGTATTCCAGGTTGTCGTGCATCGACACGATCAGCACAGCCACTTCGGGATAGGCATCGTGCAGCGCCCCGGCCAGCGCGATGCCGCCCATGCCGCGCATGCCGATGTCGGTGATCACCAGCTCGGGCAGGTTTGCCGGTCCGGCGCCGGCCAGCCACGCCAGCGCGGCCTCGCCGTCGTCGGCTTCGCCTACCACCTCCAGGCCGGGCTGTAGCGTCAGGTGCATGCGCATGCCGTCGCGCACCAGCGCGTGGTCGTCGATCAGCAGGACCCTGGCCTGGGCGGTCGGTGGCGGAATGACGGGCTCGTCGTCGTGTGCAACGGTCATAGGGGTCAGGACAGCGGAATATCGGAAGGGAGAGTGACCACCGGCAGCATCGCCACGAGCCGCGTGCCCGACGGCATCGACACGATGTCGAACTGGCCGCCCAGCGCCGCCATGCGTTCGCGCAAATTGCGCAGGCCGATGCCGCGCTGCGGGTCGTGCTGCATGCGGGCCACGTCGAAGCCGGTGCCGTTGTCGCGCACGGTCAGGCGGGTGGCCGATGGAGAAAATTCGAGTTCTACGTCCACGCGCGAGGCATGCGCGTGCCGTTCGACATTGGTCAGCGCCTCCTGCGCAATGCGGAACAGCGCCGTCGCCTGCTCATCGGCCAGTTCGCGGGGCTGTCCGGTCTGCGTGACCTCCACCCGCAGCGTGCTGCCGGCCTGCATCTCGCGCGCCAGGTGCTGCAGGGCCGCGTACAGGCCCAGGTCGTCCAGCAGGGCCGGCCGCAGGTTACGCGATACACGTCGTACTTCATTGAAAGCGGAATCGAGCCGGTTCAGTGCCATGCCCAGGATGGGTGCCACCGAGGCGCCTTCGGACGGCGCCAGCCGAATCCGGTTGGCGGCGGCTTCCAGCACCAGCTTGACCGACACCAGCAACTGGCCGATGCCGTCGTGCAGTTCGCGCGACAACCGCGCGCGTTCTTCCTCCTGCGACTGCACCACGCGCTGGGCCAGCTGGCGCAGCTTGGCGTCGGCCTCGCGGTGTTCGCTGATATTGAGCGCAAGCCCGCTGGCGGCCACCAGCAGGATGCTGATGGCGGCAATCACGCCGATCCAGGCCATGGTCTCGCGGATATCGGTCTCGGCGCGTGCATCGAGCTGGCGCAGCGTCTGCTCCACATCGTCCAGATAGATCCCGGTGCCCAGCATCCAGCTCCAGCCGGGCACGGCCACCACGTAGCCCAGCTTGGGCACGGTCTGTTTCGACGACGGCTTCTGCCACATGTAGCGCACCGAGCCGCCGCCCGCCTTGGCCGCCGTCACCAGTTTCTGGATCGTCAACGCGCCTTGCGGATCACGCATCAGCCACAGGTCCTGGCCCACCAGTTCCGGCTGGCGCGGATGCATCAGATTCCGACCCTGCAGGTCATAGACGAAGAAGTAGCCGTCGGGGCCGTAGTCGAGCCTGGCCAGGGCTGCCATGGCGGCCTGGCGCGTGGCATCGTCGGTGCGGCCCGACTGCACCATCGGCGCGATGGCGCTCTGGGCCAGGTCCACATAGTGGCGCAGCTCGGTTTCCTTGCTCTGCAGGTAGGCGGCTTCCACCAGCGCGCGCTCGTGGCGGGCCAGCGCGGTGGCCTGGAAGCGCACGGCCAGCGCAATGCCCAGCATCGCGACAGCCAGGGGCGCCACGGCGAGCAAAAGTATCTTTTGGCGGAGTTTCATCTGAACCGGGGGTAAACACCGATGCCGGGAAGGCCGCTTGATTTCGTCGGTCTAAGTACTACTACGCAAGGGTGTTGCGTAGTTTCGCGCTTGTGTCGACATGGGCGGGTGTCAATACTACACGCCGGACACGCGCCCGGGCCCGCCCGCGGCGCAAATCCGACGCAGTAGGTGCTTCCTGGCCCAGGCGATCCCGCCCCTGGGGGGCACTGCCTGCCTGCACGACAAGATCCGGGTCCAGACGAGAAACAGACCGGACGCCGCAGACATCCAGGAGACTCCCTTTCCGCGCGATCGTCGTTGGCGCCATCCGGCACCGCCCCCGCTGCCCGGGCTCCCTGTCGCCGCAGGTTCTTTCAGCCGGTCTGAGGAGACCCTTCAACATGAATCGCATCGGACAACACCTGTTGTGGCTGGCCGTCGCCGTACTCGGCGCGTTTGCCTTCGCCACTGTCGCGCTGTCGCGCGGTGAAGCCGTCAGCGCACTGTGGATCGTGGTTGCCGCGCTCTGCATTTACCTGATCGCCTACCGCTACTACAGCCGCTTCATCGCCGACAAGGTGATGCAGCTCGACCCCAAACGCATGACGCCCGCGTGGCGCCACAACGACGGCCTGGACTACGTGCCGACCAACAAGGCGGTGCTGTTCGGCCACCACTTTGCCGCCATCGCCGGCGCCGGGCCGCTGGTGGGCCCCGTGCTGGCCGCGCAGATGGGCTACATGCCCGGCATGCTGTGGATCCTGGCCGGCGTGGTGTTTGCCGGCGCGGTGCAGGATTTCATGATCCTGTTCATCTCCACGCGCCGCGACGGCCGTTCGCTGGGCGACCTGGTGAAGTCCGAAATGGGCACCGTGCCGGGCCTGATCGCGCTGTTCGGCTGCTTCATGATCATGATCATCATCCTGGCGGTGCTGGCGCTGATCGTGGTCAAGGCGCTGGCCGGCTCGCCGTGGGGCACCTTCACCGTGGCGGTGACCATCCCCATCGCCATCTTCATGGGCATCTACACGCGCTATATCCGTCCGGGCCGCATCGGCGAGGTGTCGGTGATCGGCTTCGTGCTGCTGATGCTGGCGATCATCGGCGGCCAGTATGTGCACGAAAGCGCCGCGCTGGCGCCGCTGTTCACGTACGACGGCAAGGCGCTGACGTGGATGCTGATCATCTACGGCTTCATCGCCGCCGTGCTGCCCGTGTGGCTGCTGCTGGCACCGCGCGACTACCTGTCGACCTTCCTGAAGATCGGCACCATCATCGCGCTGGCCATCGGCATCCTGATCGTGGCACCGGAACTGAAGATGCCCGCGTTCACGCAATTCGCGCAGGGCGGCGGCCCGGTGTGGTCGGGCAACCTGTTCCCGTTCCTTTTCATCACCATCGCCTGCGGCGCGGTGTCGGGTTTCCACGCGCTGATCTCGTCGGGCACCACGCCCAAGCTGCTGGAAAACGAAACGCACGCGCGCTTCATCGGCTATGGCGCGATGCTGGCCGAGTCGTTCGTCGCCATCATGGCCCTGGTGGCCGCGTCGGTGATCGAACCGGGCGTGTACTTCGCGATGAACAGCCCGGCGGCCGTGATCGGCACCACGCCGGAGGCCGTGGCCCAGGCCGTGTCGACCTGGGGCTTCGTGATCACGCCGGACGTGCTGATCCAGACCGCCAAGGATGTTGGCGAAAATACGATCATCTCGCGTGCCGGTGGCGCGCCGACGCTGGCCGTGGGTATCGCGCACATCCTGCACCAGGTGGTGGGCGGCCAGGCCATGATGGCGTTCTGGTACCACTTCGCCATCCTGTTCGAGGCGCTGTTCATCCTGACCGCGGTTGACGCCGGTACCCGTGCCGGCCGCTTCATGCTGCAGGATCTGCTGGGCAGCTTCGTGCCGTCCCTGAAGCGCACCGAATCGCTGCCAGCCAACCTGATCGCCACCGCGCTGACCGTGGCGGCCTGGGGCTACTTCCTGTACCAGGGCGTGGTAGATCCGCTGGGCGGCATCAACACGCTGTGGCCGCTGTTCGGTATCTCGAACCAGATGCTGGCCGCCGTGGCGCTGGTGCTGGGCACCTGCGTGCTGGTCAAGATGAAGCGCGGCCAGTACGCCTGGGTGACGCTGCTGCCCACCTGCTGGCTGCTGGTCTGCACGCTGACCGCCGGCTGGCAGAAGCTGTTCGACGCCGACCCGAAGGTGAGCTTCCTGACGCACGCGTCGAAGTTCAGCGCCGCGATTGCCGAAGGCAAGGTGCTGGCGCCGGCCAAGTCGATGGAGCAGATGCACCGCATCGTCTTCAACGACTACCTGGACGCCGGCCTGTGCGCGTTGTTCATGTTCGTGGTGCTGTCGATCGTCTTCTACGGCTTCAAGACCGCCATGTCGGCCCGCAACCAGGGCAAGCGCACCGACCGCGAAACGCCGTTCGAACCGCTGCCGGCCCAGGCATCGGCCGCCTCGCACTGACCCAAAGGAGCCACACATGCTGGATCAGATCGGAAACATGGGACGTTACCTGGGCCAGTCGCTGCGGCTGATGGTGGGCCTGCCCGACTACCAGACCTACGTGGCCCATATGGAAAGCACCCATCCGGACCGCGCACCCATGACGTACGAGGAATTCTTCCGCGAACGCCAGGAAGCCCGGTACGGGGGCGGGCAGGGCAAGTGCTGCTGACGGCGGCGCTGGCCCGGCCACCCGGGTAACAGGAGAAAGCGGCCCTGCGGGGCCGCTTTTTCATGCCCGTCCGCGGCGCTGGCTTGTGACGTATCATGGCGCGCTGTTGCGCCGGAACATCGTTTTTTAACGGTTCGATACCGTTTCTGCAGCGGGTTACAGCACCTCACAACTGGTTACAGCAAGGGTAGGGCTGCTTCTCTACACTCCGTTTCCAGATACACACCACATAAGGAAAACACGATGTCTCGCCATCCTCTCCGCAATCTGACTCTGGCTCTTGCCCTCTCGGCGGCTACGCTGCCGGCGTTTGCAGGAGGTGATCTGAACAACGCGCTCGGCGGTGGCCTGGGTGGCGTGGCAGGTGCCGCTGTTGGTGGTGCCCTGGGCGGCAGCACCGGGTCGATCATCGGCGGCGCAGTCGGCGGTGGCGCCGGCGGCGCACTGACCTCGAATCGCCGCGAACGCACCGGCGCCATCATCGGCGGCGCACTGGGCGGCGGCGCAGGCACCGCAGCCGGCAACGCCATGGGCGGCCGTACCGGCGGCCTGGTAGGCGCCGGTCTGGGCGGTGCAGCAGGCGCCGCACTGGGCGGCAATGTGTCGCGCAGCAACTCGTACGACGATGACCGCCGCTACTACAAGCGCAGCAAGCATCGTCATCACCACGATTAATCCAAAACGGGCCCTGCGGGGCCCGTTTTTACGACGGCATGACGTTGCTGCCGGCCGACACCAAGATGCGTGCGTATCTCCCAATCACGCGGGTCGTGTGACACCTGCCGTCAGAAAACAAAAAACCCGTACCGATCGGTACGGGTTTTTTTCGGAATGCCTGGCGGATCAGATCTTGGCGCCGTCCGAGTAGACGTCGAACGACTTGGCGCCGTCGGTGAACGAATCGAACTTGCCAGCCTTGGCACCGTCCGTGAACGTGTCGAACTTGCCGGCCTTCGCGCCGTCGGTGTACGGGTCGAAGCGGGTGGCCTTGGCGCCATCGGTGTAAGGGTCGAACTTGCCTGCCTTGGCGAAGGCGGGTGCGGCGGACAGGGCAACAACGGCTGCAGCGATCAGGGCGATTTGGCGGTTCATGGCGAATCCTTCACTTTATTCGAGGATGCCGCCGTTCTGGCTATTGCTGCGTCGCGGCATCGGTTAGCGTGATATTAGGCATTCCCCTGATATGAATAAATAGCCGCGTCCACAATGATTGATTGTGGTTTCAACAATAAACTACCCGTACCGTGTAAAAGTTCACGGCGGAAGCGGGAGACTATGTCATGGATCGGCTGCAATCGATGCGCGTCTTCGCCAAGGTAGTCGAACTTGGCAGCTTCGCCCGTGCGGCGCAGCAACTGGAAATGTCCAACGCCGTGGTCACACGCTATGTGGCCGACCTGGAAAGCCATCTCGGCACGCGACTGCTGAACCGCACCACGCGCAGCCTGTCGCTGACGGACGCCGGCGAAACCTACCTGCAGCGTTGCGCCCAGATTCTTGAAGACGTCGAAGAGGCGGAGTCGATCGTCACCGCCCGTAGCCAGTCGTTGTCCGGCACGCTGCGGCTGGTGGCGCCGGTCATGTTCGGCCTGCACTTGCTGCCGCAAACCCTGGAGCGGTTCCACCAGCGTTACCCGGACGTGGTCTTCGACGTGCAGTTGTCCGACCGTGTGATCGATATCGTCGAGGAAGGGCGCGACGTCGGCGTGGTGCTGTCCGACCTGGGTCTCGGTTCCCATTTGGTGGCGCGGCCGCTGATCTCGGCCGAAATCATCCTGTGCGCCTCGCCGGGCTATCTGCGCGAGCATCCGCCGCTGCGCACCGCCCACGACCTGTCCAATCATCGCGCCATCGCCATGCGCATTCCCACGGCCGAGCATGAGTGGACGCTGTCCGGGCCGGAAGGGGAGGTGACCGTGCCGATTCGCCCGGGCCTGCTCTGCAGCAACGCCGAACTGGCACACCAGGCGGCGCTGGCCAATATGGGCATCGCGATGCTGTCGTCGTACCTGGCCCGGCCCAATATCGAGGCGGGACGCCTGATGCACATCCTGCCGCAGTACCAGTTGCCGCGCCGCGACGTGAGCGTGGTCTACCCGAGCCGCAAGTTCCTGCCCACCAAGGTGCGCGCCTTCATCGACTTCCTGCTCGACGAGGGCAAGCAGCGGGCCGGCGAGAATCTCGTCAAGCTGGCCAGCCAATAAAAAAGCGAGGCGCCTGCCTCGCTTTTTCGTTTGCCACCCCGCTAGCCTGGCGAGTGCTTACTCCTCGGCTTCCGCCGTCTGCTTCGCCTTCCTGGCCGCCGGCGTCTTGGCAGCCGTCTTCGTGGCTACCTTCCTGGCCGGTGCGGCCTTGGCGGCAACCTTCCTGGCAGGCGCTTTCTTGGCAGCCGTTTTTGCAGCCGTTTTTGCAGCCGTTTTTGCGGCGGCCTTGGCCGGCGCGGCCTCGGCTTCGTCGCCCTTGGCTGCCGACTTCGCCGCCGCGGACTTCGCCGCCGGCTTGGCGCCTGCCTTGGGCTCGCGTGCCTCGAACTCGAAGCCGATCTTGCCGTCCGGCTGCTTGACCAGGAATGCCTTGAAGTTGCGGCCCGTGCGCGACGACTTGAAGCCCGTCAGCAGGTCCGTCTTGCCCGCGGTCAGCAGCTTGCCGATCTGCTCGCGCGAGATTTCCTGCTGCAGGATGATCTTGCCGGTCGTGAAGTCGCAGGTCTTCTCGCTGCCCACGGCGTTCTCGCAGACGTATTTCATGCCGTGCTCGTAGACCCGGCCGTTGCATTTCGGGCAGTGGCCCACCGGCGTCTGCCCGCTGAAGTCCACCGGTTCGTCGTCTTCCTCGTCGTTCTGCCCGAAGTCGAACTCCATCTTCCAGTGGCCTTCGTCGTCCTTGGCCAGCTTCAGGATGGCGGCGAACGGACGGCCCATCTTGCTGCGGAAGCCCTGCAGCGGACCGATTTCCTTCTTCTGCAGCAGTTCCTCGACTTCGTCGATCTCGAACTGGCGTCCGCCCGGGATCTTGCTGATCGAGAAGTCGCACGCCGTACAGGCAAAGCGACGGTAGTTTTCCTTGACCTGGCCCCCGCACTGCGGGCACGGCGTGTTCAGTGTGGCGTAGTCGCCAGGGATCGTGTCGCTGTCGTATTCCTTGGCGCGCTTGACAATCTGCTGCGTCATCTGCGCGATCTCGCGCATGAATTCATCACGCTTCAGACGGCCGCGCTCGATCTGCGACAGCTTGTGTTCCCACTCGCCGGTCAGCTCGGCCTGCGTCAGTTCCTGCACGCCCAGGCCGCGCAGCAGCGTCATCAGCTGGAACGCCTTGGCGGTCGGAATCAGCTCCCGGCCTTCGCGCACCAGGTATTTTTCGGTCAGCAGGCCTTCGATGATGGCCGCGCGCGTGGCTGGCGTGCCCAGGCCCTTGCCGGCCATGGCCTCGCGCAGCGCGTCGTCGTCCACCAGCTTGCCGGCACCTTCCATCGCCGACAGCAGCGTCGCTTCGTTGTAGCGGGCCGGCGGGCGGGTGCTCAGGCCGACGGACTCGACCTTGTCGGTCTTGACGCGCTCGTCCTTCTGCACCGGCACCAGGTTCGCGTCCTTGTCGTCCTTGCCCTGCGCTTCGCGGCCGTAGATCACAAGCCAGCCCGGATTGACCAGCACCTTGCCTTCGGTCTTGAAGTGATGGCCCGCGACCTCCGTGATCCGCGTGGTCACCTGGAACTCGGCCGCCGGGAAGAACACGGCCAGGAAGCGGCGCACGACCAGGTCGTACAGCTTCTGTTCGGGCTCGGACAGGTTCTTCGGCGCCTGCAGCGTCGGGATGATGGCGAAGTGATCGCTGATCTTGCTGTTGTCGAAGATCTTCTTGTTCGGCTTCACCCAGCCTTGCGACAGGATCTTCCTGGCGTGCGGCAGGTAGTTGGGCGAACTGTCGGCCAGCATGTCCATGGTCTGCTTGACCGTGTCCAGGTAGTCCTCGGGCAGCGCGCGGGCGTCGGTACGCGGGTACGTCAGCACCTTGTGCTTTTCATACAGCGCCTGCGCCAGGCCCAGCGTGTTCTTGGCCGAAAAGCCAAAACGCGAGTTGGCTTCGCGCTGCAGCGTGGTCAGGTCGAACAGGGCCGGCGACTGCTGCGTGGACGGCTTCGATTCCTCGGTGACCGTGCCCGGCTTGTCGCGGCAGGCCGCCACGATGCTCTTGGCCTCGGCTTCGCTCCACAGGCGCGACTCGCGTGCCTCGGCGTCGAACTCGTTCTTCTTGAACTTCGGGTCGAACCAGCGGCCCTCGTACAGGCCGGCGGCGGCGATGAACTCGGCGCGCACTTCCCAGTAGTCGCGCGGCACGAAGTGTTTGATCTTCTCTTCGCGCTCCACCACGATCGACAGCGTCGGCGTCTGCACCCGGCCCACCGTGGTCAGGAAGAAGCCGCCGCCCTTGCTGTTGAAGGCCGTCATCGCGCGCGTGCCGTTGATCCCGACCAGCCAGTCGGCCTCGGAACGGCAGCGGGCCGCGTCGGCCAGCGGCAGCATTTCCTCGTCCTCGCGCAGCGCCGCAAACCCGTCGCGGATCGCCTGCGGCGTCATCGACTGCAGCCACAGCCGGCGCACGGGCTGCTTGGCCTTGGCCTGCTGGGCGATCAGCCGGAAAATCAGTTCGCCTTCGCGCCCCGCGTCACAGGCGTTGATCAGCGCGGTCACATCCTTGCGCTTGATGAGGCGGTTGAGCACTTTCAGGCGCGATTCGGTCTTGGCGATCGGGCGCAGGTCGAAATGCGGCGGGATCACCGGCAGATTGGCGAAGCTCCACTTGCCTCGCTTGACCTCGTAGTCGTCGGGCGCGGCGATTTCCACCAGGTGGCCAACCGCCGAGGACAGCACGTAGTCGTCGCTCTCGAAATACTCGTCGTGCTTGGTAAAGCCCCCGAGGGCGCGCGCAATATCGGCAGCGACCGATGGCTTTTCCGCGATGATGAGGGCTTTAGACATTCAACGGGTCCTTGTGGCGCCACCGCGTGAAGTGCAGTGCGCGCCTCTTGAAATTCACGGCAAACTATGTAAACAGCAGGCCTGGGCTTTGAGGCGCCAATAATAAGCGCGGTTCCGACGGGCGTGCAAGCGACCGCCGCCGCCCGCCCTGACCACGCTCAACCGTTATCGGCACCGCTGCCAAGCAACCAGGGCAGCACTTCAGGGATGTCTGGCGCCGTGCCGGACATGGTACCCGCACGCGCCAGCATCCGATCCAGCACATCGAGGTGGGGCAGCACGGTTCCGTAAAACTGCGGTGCGCCGCCAGCGACGGGCTGAATCAATACAGTAGGAAAGTTTTCGATGTCGATGTCCTCTCCCAGATAGTCGGAGTGGGTTTCGACATCGATCCAGACGAAACAGTCGTTCGGATAACGTGCCGCCAACGCCGCAAAGCCTGGCAGATAGTCCTTGCACGTGCCGCACCATGCGGCGCAAAGACAGGCCACCAGCCGTCCCTGCGGACGGGCATGAAGCGCCTGGCGCAGGGCTGCGGCATCCTGCTCGGGGAAGTAAACGGCCATTCCAGTCGAAAAGTGAGGCAAAGGCGATACCGGATCATGCCAGACGCCGGAAACGGTTGCCTGGCAGGCGCTCGGCCGCGCCGGCCAGTTCCAGTTGCAGCAGTGCGGCCGATACCGCCTCCGCCGCCATGCCGGTGCCCTCGCACAATGCATCGAGCGTGACAGGATCATAGGCGAGCGCCGCCCCGAGCGCGTCGGCCGCCGCCGGCTGCGGGGTGGCCGATACCGATACGGGGCTGGCCTTCGTCCCCGCCGGCGTCCTTGTTGCGCGGCCGGCCCCGGTTGGCGCCAGGTCGGCGAATTCCTCGAACACGTCGGCCGCCGACTCCACAAGTTTGGCGCCCTGGCGGATCAGCTTGTGGCAGCCCCGCGAAAGCTCGGCGTGGATCGAACCGGGGATCGCAAACACCTCACGGCCGATTTCGGACGCCAGCCGGGCGGTGATCAGCGAACCCGACCGCTCGGCGGCTTCCACCACCAGCACGCCCCGCGCCAGCGCCGCGATGATGCGGTTGCGACGCGGAAAATGGTTCGGCAATCCCGGCGTACCCAGTGGGAATTCGCTGACGATGGCGCCACCGGTATCGACGATCTGGTGCGCCAGCTTGTGGTGCCGGGCGGGATAGACGATGTCCACGCCGGTGCCCACGATGGCGACCGTGCCGCCCGGGCCCTCCAGTGCCGCGGCATGCGCTGCGGCATCGATGCCGAGTGCGAGCCCTGACACCACGGTCAGCCCGGCATCGGAAAACGCCGAAGCGAACGTCTGCGCATTGCGCACGCCCTGTGCCGTGGCATGCCGCGCGCCGACGATACCCAGTGACGGCGCCTGCAGGCGTGCGACCTGGCCGTTGACGTAGAGCACCAGTGGCGGATCGGCGAGGTCGAGCAGGCGCGCCGGATAGGCGGCGTCGCCCATCGTGACCAGATGGTGGCCAGGGCCGTCGAGCCATTGCAGGGTGCGATCGATCCGGGCGGATACGTCGGCGTCGGGCGGCGCAGCGAGCACGCGCGCCACCGCGGGCTCCGCGGCGTCGCGGAGCCTTGCAGGGTCCTGGGCCAGCACGGCCTGGGGCAGCCCGAAAGCCGCCAGCAGTCGGCGGCCGGCCTGCGCCGAAACACCGGGGGTGGCCGTCAGCCGCACCCAGGCAGCCACTTCGGCTGGATCGCGAGTCGAATCGGTCATCGAACAACGCGGCGGCGCGCGCTTGCGCACGCGCCCGCCGGTTACTGCGGGCTGGTGGCGCGGTCGCCGACCTTCATCACATTGCTGGCATCGGTCACCAGCGCGTAGGCGATGCCCGGGAAGACGCGATACACGTAGGCCAGCCCATAGCGGTCATCGGGCAGCGTGATGCTGCGGTTGCCGTCGGTCGGATCCTTGGCCACGCCGCCCACGCGCGACAGCGCCAGCACGTGACCCGGCTCCAGGCCACCGTTGGCGCCCAGGTTCAGCACCACCACCTGCTTGGCGCCGCCGTATTCCACGCCGCCATAGACGGCGGCGATGCGGGCCTCGACGTTGCCTTCCGGCGCATGGGGCACGTAGCGCACCAGTTCGCGCGCCGGCTGCGGCAGCAGCAGCGAACCCGCGCCCATTTCCTGCGGCGACTGGGTGGCCTGGACCGTGGTGACCGCGTCCGGGCCTTCCGGACCGCGCATCACGCGCACGCTGCCCTGGTACTGGGCTTCGAAGCCGATCACGGCATTGCTGACGGGGTCGCGCACCGGCAAGGCCGGCTTGAACGCCTGCCAGTCGCTGCCGATCGCCGCGTCGGCCGATGCGATGCCGCGCACGTAGCCGGTATCTCCACGCCCCATGTAGACGCGGGCATCGGTCAGCGCAACGATGCGGGCCGACGAGTCCACCGCATCCTTTTCCACGACCAGCGGACGCGTCAGGAACGGCTCGATGTCGGACGCAGGGATGCTCAGGATGGCCTCGCCGTTGCCGCCCTCGCCGCGCACGCGCGGCGACAGGCGGGTGTCGCCCTGGGCGCCACCGGGCGCCGTGGTCGACAGGTACGCGCGGCCATCGCGCTGCACCAGGTAGAGAATCTGTCCAGGGTAGATCAGGTGCGGATTGCGAACCTGCTGGCGGTTCATGCCCCACAGCGCCGGCCAGCGCCACGGCTGGCGCAGGTACTGGCCCGAGATGCCCCACAGTGTGTCGCCCGAGCGCACGGTGTACTGGCCTGGCGCGTTGGGCGCCAGTTCGGAAACGGGGATACCCTGCTGGGCGGTCGCATCGGCCTGGGCGAGCTGTGCCGCCGAGACATTCAGATCGGCCGCCTGAACCGCCATGCCGGCTCCGGCTGTGACGCCGGAGACACATAGCATGGCGAGGGTGAACGCGTGCAGCCTGCGGCCCGACGCCGCCTGTTCTTTGGTAAGATCGCGCATTTTCCTGACCGGTCGGGAGAACGACCGGATTGACCCTAGGTAGAGCGTGCCTGCTGCGGCGCGCCTTGAATTTTTGTACTAGCGCCCCGATTCTGCATGGAAACCCCGCACGCCGCAACGGCGGTCGGGCAGTGGACAGCACCCGGCGTTGCGCCCGAGCATCATGGCCAAACTCGACATCCTCACCTACCCCGATCCTCGCCTTCATACCGTGGCCAAGCCCGTGGCGGTGGTGGACGACCGTATCCGCCAGCTGGTCCAGGACATGGCGGAAACCATGTACGACGCGCCCGGCATCGGCCTGGCCGCCACGCAGGTGGACGTGCACGAGCGCGTGATCACGATCGACGTTTCCGAAACGCGCGACGCGCTGATGGTGTTCATCAACCCGGAAATCGTCTGGGCCAGCGACAACCGCAAGGTCTGGGAAGAGGGCTGCCTGTCGGTGCCCGAAGTCTATGACCGCGTGGAGCGTCCCGACCGCGTCAAGGTGCGCGCGCTCAACGAAAAGGGCGAAACGTTCGAGCTCGATGCCGACGACCTGCTGGCCGTATGTATACAGCACGAGATCGACCACCTGAACGGCAAGGTATTCGTGGAATACCTGTCGCCGCTCAAGCTGAACCGCATCAAGAGCAAGCTCCAGAAGCGAGTCCGCTCGCGCATGTAAGGATGTAACAGGGGCGTGCCACGCGGGTGGCGTCTGCTATCGTTACATCTTCCAAGACACATCACGTACCGGCCGCTATGCGGCCGGTGTCGTTTCCACCTGCGGATTTCCGTCATGACTCAAGCCCAGCCACTGCGCGTCGCGTTTGCCGGCACACCCGAATTTGCGCGCGTTGCCCTTGAGGCCATTCACGCCGCCGGCTTTCCGGTGGTGGCCGTCCTGACCCAGCCCGACCGGCCTGCAGGCCGCGGCATGCAGCTGCAGGCCAGCCCGGTCAAGCAGTTCGCGCTGGAAGCGGGGCTGGGCCCCGTCCTGCAGCCGCGCTCGTTGCGGCGCAACGGCAAGTATCCCGAGGAAGCCGGCGCCGCCGTCGACACGCTGGCGCAGATCGCCCCCGATGTCATGGTGGTGGCCGCCTATGGCCTGATCCTGCCGGCCGAGGTTCTCGATCTGCCGCGCCATGGGTGTCTGAACATCCATGCGTCGCTGCTGCCGCGCTGGCGCGGCGCGGCACCGATCCACCGCGCCATCGAGGCCGGCGACGCCGAAACCGGCATCACGCTGATGCAGATGGACGAAGGGCTCGATACCGGCGCGATGCTGTCGCGCGAATCGGTGGCGATCGGTCCGGAGGACAGTACCGGCAGCCTGCACGACACCCTGGCCGCACTGGGCGGCCGCATGATCGTCGATGCCTTGCGCCAGCTGGCCGCCGGCCGGCCGCTGGCGGCCACGCCCCAGCCCGAAGCCGGCATCACCTACGCCGAGAAGATCGCCAAGGACGAAGCGCCGCTGGACCTGACCCGCCCGGCCGCCGCGCTGGCCAGCCAGGTGCGCGCCTTCAATCCGTTCCCGGGAGCCACGATCCAGGTGGGCGACACCGTCATCAAGTGCTGGCAGGCGCTGCCGCTGGCTGCCGCCACGAGCCTGCCACATGCGCCCGGCACCGTGCTGGCGGCGGATGCCGCTGGCGTGATCATCGCCTGTGGCGACGGCAGCGCACTGCAGGTGACCGAATTGCAGAAGGCCGGGGGCCGCCGCCAGCCGGCGCAGCAGTTCCTGCAAGCCATGCCGCTGCCGCCGGGCACGCGCTGCCTGGTGCGCGGCGCGGCATAAGTTGCGCCTGCGCCGCTTTGCATCGTAAAACCCTGTCATCCGCATTGAATTCCTGCGGTCCTGGCCCTATCTAACGAACATCGCGTCCCGCAGGGGCGGGTACGCGCCCCAATCGATCTCTCTGGAGACCAAACCATGTTCAACTGGGTCAAGACCTTCATGCTGATGGCCGCCATCACGGCGCTGTTCATCGTCATCGGCGGCATGATCGGCGGCCGGAGCGGCATGATGTTCGCGCTGCTGATCGCGCTGGGCATGAACTTCTTTTCCTACTGGTTCTCGGACAAGATGGTCCTGCGCATGTACAACGCGCAGGAAGTGGATGCCAGCACCGCGCCGCAGTTCTACAACATGGTGCAGGAGCTGTCCCAGCGCGCGGGACTGCCCATGCCGCGCGTGTACCTGATCAACGAGGACGCGCCCAACGCCTTTGCCACGGGCCGCAATCCCGAACACGCGGCCGTGGCCGCCACCACCGGCATCCTGCGCGTGCTGTCCGACCGCGAATTGCGCGGCGTGATGGCGCACGAACTGGCGCACGTGAAGCACCGCGACATCCTGACGTCGACCATCGCCGCCACCATGGCCGGTGCCATCTCGGCCCTGGCCAACATGGCGATGTTCTTCGGCGGCCGCGACGAGAACGGCAACCGTACCAACCCGATTGCCGCGATTGCCGTGGCCATCCTGGCCCCGCTGGCCGCATCGCTGATCCAGATGGCGATCTCGCGGGCGCGCGAGTTCGAAGCGGACCGGGGCGGTGCCGAGATCAGCGGCGACCCGCAGGCGCTGGCCAGTGCGCTGGACAAGATCCATCGCTATGCACAGGGCATCCCGTTCCAGGCGGCCGAGGAACATCCGGCCACGGCGCAGATGATGATCATGAACCCGCTGTCTGGCGGCGGCATCGCCAACCTGTTCTCGACGCACCCGGCCACCGAGGAGCGCATCTCTCGCCTGATGCACATGGCGCAGACCGGCAGCTATCCGGCCTGATGCCGGCGCCGGCGGCGGGATTTGGCCAGTTTGACCGGCCAGTCCGCGACAACGGGTAAACTGCCCGCTGTGTTCCCCCGGGGACCGGCGGGCATTCTTGTATCCGCCCGGCCCGACGCCCGTTGCGTCACTCCTTTTCCTACGTTGCCTGTCTGATTTTCCGTATGCGCCTGCCTCACGATTCCCTTGCCTTCCAGATGCTCGGTGCTGCCGCGGCTGTTCGCGGCGTGCACGAAGGCGCGGCCCTGCCGCAGGCCATCGAAGATGTTGCCACCCACTTGCGGCTGGACCGCGTGCGCGACGCCGCCACGCGCGGCGCCATCCAGGACCTGGCGTATCGCTCCGTGCGCCTGTTCGGCACCACGCGCGCGCTGGTCACGCAACTGGTGACGCGTCCGCCCGGGGCGCTGGTCGATTCCCTGCTGGCCGTGGCGCTGGCCCTGCTGATCGAAGGCGAGGAGGGCGATGGCAGCAAGGTGGGGCGCGGCGGCTATTCCGACTTCACCGTGGTGGACCAGGCGGTCAGCGCGGCGGCCTCGGAGCCCAAGACCGCGCATGCGCGCGGGCTGGTGAATGCCGTCCTGCGCCGCTTCCTGCGCGAGCGCCGCGCGCTGATGCCGAAGATCATGCAGGACGAGGAAGCGCGCTGGAACCTGCCCTCGTGGTGGCTCGCGCAACTGCGCCGGGCCTACCCCGACCAGTGGATGGCCCTGGCCCAAAGCGTCAACGAACGCCCGCCGATGACCTTGCGCATCAATCCGCAGCGCATTTCGGTGCAGGCGTATCTCCAGGCGCTGGCCAATGCCGGCCTGGCCGGCACCGCCGTCGGCGAGCAGGCCGTGCGCCTGGCACGGGCCTTTCCGGTATCGCAGATCCCCGGCTTTGCCCAGGGCGACGTCTCCGTGCAGGACGCCGGTGCGCAACTGGCCGCGCCGCTGTGCGAAGTGTCCGACGGCATGCGCGTGCTGGACGCCTGCGCGGCGCCTGGCGGCAAGATCGGCCATCTGCTGGAGCTTGCCGACATCCACGTGACGGCGGTGGAAAGCGACGCGGAACGCGCCGCGCGCATCCACGACAACCTGGCCCGCCTGGGACAACGCGCCGAAGTGATCGTGGGCGACGCGAGCCGCCCGAAGGACTGGTGGGATGGCCAGCCGTTCGATCGCATCCTGGCCGATGTGCCATGCTCGGCGTCGGGCATCGTGCGGCGGCACCCCGATATCCGCTGGCTGCGGCGCGAGTCCGACGTGGCCAAACTGATGACCGAGCAGCGCCGCATCGTTTCGCAACTGTGGCCGCTGCTGAAACCGGGCGGCATCCTGGTCTACGTGACCTGTTCTATTTTCCCAACGGAAGGCGAGGAGCAGGCGCTCTGGTTTGGTGCGCAGCTTCCAGATGCGATACGATTGCAGGCGCCGGGGCAGCTGCTGCCCGGCATCAAGGCGCCTGAAACGACCGGCAGCGGGACCGCCGGCAAGGCAAGCCTGCCATCGGATCACGATGGCTTCTACTACGCCCGCTTCCAGAAACGCGCCTGATATTTCCACCAATGCCGAACCTGCAGCGCCTGCTCGTCCTACGTGCCCCCGGCCGCGCGGTGCGCGAATGGCCGGCAGCACCGCTGGCCGGCATCCTGCGCACGTGGTACGCCACCGCTTTGCTGCTGCTGGCGCTGCTGGTGTACATGCCCCATGCTGGCGCACAGCTGATTGAAACCACCGAGGCACGCATCGACTATCAGGACGGCGGCTTCGAGCTTGGCGCCTCTTTCGACTTCGATCTCCCGCCCGCGCTCGAGGACGCCCTGCACAAGGGCATCTCGCTCTATTTCGTGGTCGACTTCCAGCTGTCGCGGGCGCGCTGGTACTGGTTCGATGAAAAGCCGGTCAACACCTCGCGTTCGGTGCGCCTGTCGTATCAACCGCTGACGCGGCAATACCGCGTATCGACCGGCGGGCTGCAACTGCCGTTCAACCGCCTGAAGGGCGCGCTGCAGTTCATCCAGCAGGTGCGCGGCTGGCGCGTCTTCGAACGCCGCGACGTGAAGGCCGGCGAGACGTATCACGCCGAGACGCGCATGCGGCTGGATCTGTCGCAACTGCCCAAGCCGTTCCAGATCAACGCCGTGAACACGCGCGAGTGGAACCTGTCGTCGGAGTGGAAACGCTTCAACTACACGGTGCCGACCAACCTGGACGCACCGCCACCACCGCCTCCGCCACCGCCGGTGGCACCGCCCGCGCCACCGGCCATGCCGGGGTCCGCGCCGTCGGCGGCGTCGGCAGCCTCCGCCGAACTGCGCGCCCCGTTCGCGCAAACCGTGTCGAACGTGCTGTCGCCGAGCCAACTGGTCCAGCCGGCCAGCCAGCCATGAACGGCAATCCGTGGGATAGCCGCTTCCGCCGCGTGCTATACCGCGTGGTGGTGGGCATCATCGTCTTTCTGGCGCTGGTGCTGGTCGGCCTGCTGGCCGGCGCGTCGGCAAATACCGAATTCTTCGACCGCTACTTCACGCTGCTGTTCAAGATCAACCTCGTCGTCGGGGCGTTGCTGGTTCTGACGGTTGGCGCGCTCGCGTTCACGCTGTGGGTACGCTACCGGCGCGGCAAGTTCGGTACGCGGCTGATGAGCAAGCTGGCCGTGTTCTTCGGCGTGGTGGGCGTGCTGCCGGGCGTGCTGATCTACCTGGTGTCGCTGCAGTTCGTATCGCGCAGCATCGAATCGTGGTTCGACGTGCGCGTGGAAAACGCGCTGGAGGCGGGGCTGAACCTGGGCCGCTCCACCATCGACAGCCAGCTGGCCGATCTTCAGGGCAAGGCGCGCCTGATGGCCGACCAGCTCACCGGCGCGTCGAGCATGGCGTCGTCGCTGCAACTGAACCGGCTGCGCGAGCAGTACGGCATCCAGGAAGCCGCGATCTTCACCGGCAGCGGCCGCGTGCTGGCCACGGCGTCGAGCAGCTACGCCACGCTCGTACCCGACATTCCATCGGGCGTGCTGGCCGAACAGGCGCGCATGGCGGGCGGATACGCGGCCGTGGAAGGCGGCTCGGACCCCACCGGCAGCGACAAGGCGCCGGTCAATCTCGACAGCAGCCACCTGTACCGGATCCGCGTCATCATTCCGCTGGGCCCCGCGCCGGCCGCGACCACGCCCGATGAAGCGGCGCAGGCTTCGGTCAGCATCAGCGCCAGTGCGGCGGCGGCGGCCGCGGCGGCACGGGCTCACACGCGGCTGGCGCCGCCGGGCAGCCGCTGGGCCGGCTCGGGGCTTTCCATCGAACGCCGCCCCGAGGATGCCCCCGCCACGGGCTTCGGCCTGGTCGGCGACACGGTCCGCGAGGAACGCTACCTACAGGTGCTGCACCCTGTGCCTGCGGTGCTGGCGCGCAATGCCGACGAAGTCCAGCGCGCCTACCAGGAGTATCAGGAAAAAGCGCTCGGACGTACGGGCCTGCGCAAGATGTACATCGGCACGCTGACGCTGACGCTGTTCCTGGCGGTGTTCATCGCCGTGATGCTGGCGCTGCTGCTGGGCGGCCAGCTGGCCCGGCCGCTGCTGATGCTGCTTCAGGGCACGAAGGAAGTGGCCGAGGGCGACCTGTCGCCCAAACGCGAGTTGAAGAGCCGCGACGAACTGGGCCAGCTGACGCAGCAGTTCAACCAGATGACGCGCCAGCTGTCCGAAGCGCGCATCGCCGTGGAAGACAACCGCGTGGCGCTGGAACAGTCGAAGGCCTACCTGGAGAGCGTGCTGCAGAATCTGACCGCCGGTGTGCTGGTGTTCGACCGCCGCTTCACGCTGATCACGGCCAACCCCGGTGCCGAACGCATCTTCCGCCAGCCGTTCTCGGGCGTGCTGGGCCAGCCCGTGGAACAGATTCCTGGCATGGGCAACTTTGCCGACATCGTGCGCCAGGCATTCTCCGAGCAGACTACCCGCGAGGTGCTGGGCGGCTCGCAGCACTGGCAAAAGCAGATCGAACTGCCGCAGGGCGACGAAGAACAGCCGCTCACCTTGCTGGTGCGCGGTGCACACCTGCCGGGCGGTAGCCGCGACGAGCCCGGTTACGTGGTGGTGTTCGACGATATCTCCGATGTGATCTCGGCCCAGCGTTCGGTGGCATGGGGCGAGGTGGCACGCCGGCTGGCGCACGAAATCAAGAATCCGCTGACGCCGATCCAGCTGTCGGCCGAGCGCCTGCAGATGAAGCTGTCGCCCAAGCTCGAACAGGCCGACGCCGAAGTGCTAAAGCGCGGGGCCACGACGATCGTTAACCAGGTAGCGGCGATGAAACGCATGGTGGACGATTTCCGCGACTATGCGCGCACGCCGCCCGCGGTGATGCAGTCGCTGTCGCTGAATGCCCTGGCCGCGGAAGTCCTGCACCTGTACGGCATCGACGATCCCGCTGTGCATGAACACCCGGTGATTCATGCTGCGCTGGGCCCGGATCTGCCTGAAATAAAGGGCGATCCGACACAGTTGCGGCAGGTGATCCACAACCTGTTACAGAATGCGCAGGATGCGGCTGCGGATAACGTGGCGGCCGGTAGGGCGGCGCCCCATATCACTCTGCACACCGAGACTGTAGAATACAAAGATTCCGCCGGCGAAGACCGGCAAGCCGTCAAGTTGTCCATTACGGACAATGGTCCTGGATTCGCACCACGCATCCTGAGTCGTGCGTTCGAACCGTATGTGACCACCAAAGCCAAGGGTACGGGTCTCGGGCTTGCGATGGTGAAAAAGATCATTGACGAACATGGCGCGCGCATTGAGTTGCGCAATCGCATGAACGGTACCGAGATCGCCGGAGCGCAGATCTCGATCCTGTTCGTTAAACTGGCTTAAATCTTGCGCGCCGGCGCCTCCGGTTGCGCTGCGGTGGGGTTAAGAGGGGAAGTATGGCAACCATCCTCGTAGTCGATGACGAAATGGGAATCCGGGAGCTGCTCTCGGAGATTCTCAGTGACGAAGGGCATGTGGTCGAGCTTGCGGAAAACGCCCAGAAGGCGCGTGAATTCCGTGCGAACGCCACGCCTGACCTGGTGCTGCTCGATATCTGGATGCCGGATACCGATGGCGTAACGCTGCTCAAGGAGTGGTCGGCGCAGGGCTATCTGACGATGCCGGTCATCATGATGTCGGGGCACGCCACGATCGATACCGCCGTGGAAGCCACCAAGATCGGCGCGCTGAATTTCCTTGAGAAGCCCATCGCGCTGCAGAAGCTGCTGTCTGCCGTGGAAGCAGGCCTGGCCCGCGGCATCGAGCGCCCACGCACCGCGCCTGCGGCCCCCGCACCGCTGACGGCTTCCGGCATGCCGGAGGCGGCCGCCGCGACCGTCGCGCCGGCCGAGGCACCTGCCGAGGTGGCCGCCAACGGCAACCCGTCGCGCGGCGTGCCCGAGGGCGAAATGCAGTTCTCGTTCGACATGCCGCTACGCGAGGCGCGCGACCTGTTCGAACGCGCGTATTTCGAGTATCACCTGGTACGTGAACACGGCAGCATGACCCGCGTGGCGGAAAAGACCGGCCTGGAGCGCACCCACCTGTATCGCAAGCTCAAGCAGCTGGGTGTGGAGCTGGGCCGCAACAAGCCCGAACCGACCGAACAGTAAGCCGTGGCGCAGAAATCGCTTGACGAGGGCCAATCCCCCGGTTATAGTTTCGCTTCTTTGGCCCGGTAGCTCAGTCGGTAGAGCAGAGGATTGAAAATCCTTGTGTCGGCGGTTCGATTCCGTCCCAGGCCACCAGATTCAAGAAAACGGACGCTCAGGCGTCCGTTTTTGTTTTTGTGGTGCCGACTTTCGACGGACACCCATCCCTCATCCCGCCTCCCCAGGCTGCCGTGCGCCACCGCACTGGCCAGCGTCTACGGCTTCGCCGCCCCCTCCCCCAGCCATCGGCATCCACCACCTCGGCAGCCTGCCCGGCGATGTGAACTTTTGTGTCGAAACCTTATGGGTTGACCCGCATCATTGGCGCCTGATCAGGTCTCGATGTTCACTTTCCCCAGTCATTTTCCGGACTGATCGCTGCTGGTCGGGATCAGTTCGGATACTTATAATTAGCTTATACTGACGGGGCCAAATGAATGCGATCCACTGGAGCACAAGGGCGGTCAAACAACTCAGGAAGTGAGAAAACGCGATGAACGCACCTATTAACATCCAGCTGATCAATGGGAGTGACGGGACCCCTGCATTCGTCGTCATTCCCTATACGGAGTACCTCGACACGTATCGCGATGCACGCGGGCTGGTGCCGCATGCAGTGGTCAAACGGGTGGTCGGGGGTGCTACGCCGGTACGCGCGTGGCGAGAGCACCTGGGCTTGACGCAGGCCGTCATGGCCGAGCGGCTGGGCATTTCCCAGTCCGCGTACGCGCAGCAGGAAGGCCGTGCGACGCTGCGCAAGGCGTCACGCGAGAAAGTTGCCGCGGCCCTCGGTATTCGGCAGGAACTGCTCGATATCTGAACCGTCCGGTCGATCACGATGCCTCCTGAGCAAAGCGCCTCGCTCCCCCTGACCCAACGCCTCCGCACCTGGGCGCGCGCCATCAAGCGCGATGGCGTTGCGCTCTGGTTCGCGTGCCGGCATCCCGATACGCCCTGGTATGTGAAGGCGCTGGGCGCGTTCGTCGTGGCCTATGCGTTGAGTCCGATCGACCTGGTGCCGGACTTCATCCCCGTGCTCGGCTATGTCGATGACGTGCTGCTCTTGCCTGCACTGATCTGGCTGGCGGTCAGGCTGATGCCGGCCGCCGTGCTGGCTTCGTCGCGGGAACAGGCGAGTGCGTGGATGGCCGCCAGCGGCGCGAAGCCGCGCAGTCGCTGGGGCATTGTCCTGGTGGTGAGCGTGTGGGCGGTGGTGGCCTATGGCATCTGGCGCTGGCTCGGGCCTACCACCCTTCGCTAATTAGCCAAACAGCTCTTCGGCCACGGTGGGATGCAGCGGCATGGTGGTCTGCAGGTGCGAGGCCTTCGCGCCAAGCCGCAGCGCCAAGGCCATCGTCTGGACGATTTCCGGTGCGGCGCCATCCATCAGGTGGACGCCCAGCACCCGGCCGCTACGCGCGTTGAATACGAGCTTGAAGACCGATTGCTGCGGCACGCCGCCAAAGCGGCTTTCCAGCGAGACAAAACGCTTGATCTCGGTGCGGATGCGGTCGGCCTTGCCGCCAGCTTCCTCCAGGGCCTGGGCTTCGGTCAGCCCCACGGCGCCAATTGCCGGCTCGCAGAATACGGCCGTGGGCAGGAATTCGAAGTCCGTCATGTCACCGCGCCGGCCGAATAGCCGATCCGCCAGCCAACGGCCTTGCGCAATCGCCACCGGCGTCAGGTGCACGTTGTCGGCCATGCAATCGCCGATGGCGTGGATCGACCGCACGCTGGTGCGGAACTGCCGGTCCACCTCGATGCCACCCTTGGCATCGCGCTTCACACCCAGGTCATCGAGACCCAGTCCATCCACATTCGGCTTTCGGCCAATCGCGGCCAGCACCGCCTGGGTGCGCACGGTCTGCGTGCGACCCCGGTTGTCTTCCTGCGTGTAGCAGACGTCGAATGCACCGTTCGACTGCGACACCATTGTGACCTCTGTGCGGAAATGTATGCGTATGCCCTTGGCGATCAGAGCTTCTGCCAGGGCAGCGGCAATATCGTGATCGAACTTTGGCAGCAGCCGGTCCTCACGCACGAGCAGGTCCACCTTCACGCCGTAGCGAGACAGGATCGATGCCATCTCCACGGCGATATAGCCGCCGCCGATCACGACAATCGAAGCGGGCACGGTCTGCCACGTGAACAGGTCGTCCGACGAACTGACCAGTTCGCCACCCGGCACCGGCAGATCGATCGGGCTGGCGCCCGTTGCAATCAGCGTCTTGCGGGCGCGGATGACTTCATTGCCGACGACGACATCGCCGCGCGCGTTGAAACCTGCCTCGCCGTGCCAGATCTCCACGCCGGCCTCGTTGAGCCGCTGCTTGTACGACGCGTTGAGCCGTGCCACCTCGGCATTCACGCGCACGATGGCATCGCGCCAGTCTTCCTTGCCGCCCGTGTGCGACAGGCACGTGGACAGGATCGATGCCCATCCCGCGCCGTACGACAGCATTTTCTTGGGCACGCAACCGCGATTGACACAGGTGCCGCCGACGGCATCGCGCTCCACCAGGATCACGCGCGCGCCATGCGATGCGGCGCGCCGCGCGGCAGCCACGCCGCCCGAGCCCGCACCGATCACCACGAAGTCGACTTCGCGTGTCTTGGGGCGGGCATCGCGCTTGCGCGGCACCCGTTCGACAACGGGTTCCGCGCTGGCCTCGCTGGCGCGCCGACGCGCCTTCACGGTCCTTGCCTGGGTTGCGGTTTCGGTTGATGCCTGACGCTTTGTCATTCAATCCTCCTTGCCTGCGCGGCACCATCGCCGCATGCCAAACAATTGACCGGCGCCACGTGGCGCTTTGGCTATGACGCCGGCAACAGATCCTGCTGGATGACGGGCCAGTCGCGCAGGAACGATTCCGCGTCGCGCCGGCCCAGGTCATACGCATGCGTCATGGCTTCGGGCCTGGTGTAGTCCCAGCTCGAAATCGGCACGCGTTGCGAAGGTTGCAGATACAGGCGGCGCTGGCCGCCCGTGTCGATGAGAAAGCGGCGCGGCCGCGGATACAGCCGCGTCACCAGCACCAGGACATTGCCCGGCGTGGCATCGAGCGCATCGACCGGCACGTTGTCCACCAGCCCGCCGTCCAGCACCGCATGGCCATTGCGGCGCAGCACCGGCGTAAAAGGCGGCGTGGAGGCCGATTGCAGTAGCAGATCGGCCAGATCCTCGGGTGAGCCGCAGTCCTGCGCCAGCACGAATTCGGGATGGAAGCCAAGCTTGCGGCCCAGGCGCGGATGCAGCGTCTTCAGCAGGTGCTTGTCGATGTTGTACGCCAGCAGCCCTGCGGCCACGGCCAGGCGCGGCCCGGTCCAGCGCGGGATATGGGCTACGCCAATGCGAATCTCGGGCGCCTGTTGCAGCCGGTGCAGGCGGTTATCGCCAAACAGCGAGAGCAGGGCGTTGCGATAGATGCCGTAGTGCGGAAACACGCGCTCGCGGCGCAGCAGGTTGCCCCAGTATGCGTTGCGCGAATTGTTGGCCAGCACCTCGCGGTAGTAGGCCATGGTCTGATGCGAATCGTGCGCATAGACCATGCATGCCGTGGCCGCGCCCGCCGAGATACCGGCGATGACGCGCGGCCGCAGGTGCAGTTCGGGCGCCACGGTATCCCACCATCCAGCCTGCCACCAGCAGCGGTTGCCGCCGCCGGCAAAGACGATCTGGTCAAAGGGTTGGGGGGTGAGGTCGGACATCCTGGAATTCAAAGCAGCGCGTAGGTGGTGGTGGCCTGTACCGCGAGCCTGCCGTCCTGGCCGGTCAGTGCGATTTCGCCGAAGACCACGGTCTTGCCCAGGCGCAGCACGTTGGCACGCACCAGCACATCACCGTCGATCACGGGACGCATGAAGTTGGTGGTCAGCGTGACGGTGGTCATTGGCCGGAATTCGCCCAGTGCGGCAGAGATGGCGACGATCATCGCGGTATCGGCGGCCGACATCAGCACCTGTCCGCACACCACGCCACCGGCATGGCGAAACGCTTCCTGGAAGGGCAGGCGCAGGGTCACGCCGGTGGCGTCCGCTGCCTCGGCGCGCAGGCCCAGCTGGCGCACCCAGGGCGCCAGCACGCGTTCGAGCGTGGCATCGATATCCGCGATGGTGAAAGTGGCAGGCACGTCCCGGTCTCCTCGGCGCGCGGCAATTTGTTTGCGCCAATGATACAGGGGGCCGAAGCCCCCTGCCGATTCCTGCCAGGAACGCCCGCGCGGACGTCAGGCCGCGTTGTCCGCCTCGGCACGCGCCGTCGAACGGTTGGCGTGCCAGCGCAGCACGCGCGGCACTACCACCACGGCCACCGTCATGGCCAGGATCGTGGCCGAGATCGGCTGCTTGACGAACAGGGTCCAGTCGCCCTGGCCGATCGACAGCGCATTGCGCAGCTGCTTCTCGGCCATCGGCCCCAGGATCAGGCCGACGATCACCGGCGCGGTCGGGAAGTCGAAGCGTCGCATGGCCATGCCCAGCAGGCCGATCACGAACAGCAGCAGCAGGTCGAACCACGACTGGCGGATGCCGTACGCACCCAGACCGGCAAAGATCAGGATGCCGCCATACAGCAGCGGCGTCGGGACGCGCAGCATGCGCACCCACAGGCCGATCGCCGGCAGGTTCAGCACCAGCAGCATCACGTTGCCGATATACAGCGACGCCAGCAGGCCCCAGACCAGGTCGCCCGAGGTCTGGAACAGCATCGGACCCGGCTGCAGGTTGTAGTTCTGGAACGCCGCCAGCAGGATGGCCGTGGTGTTCGAGGTCGGAATACCCAGCGTCAGCAGCGGGGCCAGCGTCGCCGTCACGGCGGCGTTGTTGGCCGCCTCGGGGCCGGCCACGCCTTCGATGGCACCCACCTTGCCGAATTCCGCCTTGTGGTTCGACAGCTTCTTCTCGGTGGCGTACGACAGGAACGTCGGGATCTCGGCACCGCCGGCCGGGATCAGGCCAAACGGGAAGCCGATGAACGTGCCGCGAAGCCACGCCGGGATCGACCGCTTCCAGTCCGACTTGCTCATGTGCACCGAACTGAGCTTGTTGAACGAGCCCTCCGGCTGCGGAAAGAACGCATTGAACAGCGCCTCGCCCACCGCGAACAGGCCCACGGCCACCACGACGATGTCCACGCCGTCGTACAGTTCCTGGACGTTCATCGAATAGCGCGTCTGGCCAGACAGCGAATCCATGCCGATCAGGCCGATGCCCAGGCCCAGGAACAGGCTGGTCATGCCGCGCAGCAGCGACGAACCCAGCACGGCCGACACCGTGGTGAAGGCCAGCAGCATGATCATGAAGTACTCGCCCGGGCCGAACTGCAGCGCCACGTCGGCCGCCACCGGCGCGAACATCGACAGCAGCACCGTGGCGATCGTACCGGCCACGAACGAGCCGATGGCGGCGGTGGCCAGCGCGGGGCCCGCGCGGCCGTTCTTGGCCATCAGGTTGCCCTCCATCGCGGTGACCATCGTCGACGATTCACCCGGCGTGTTCATCAGGATCGATGTGGTCGATCCGCCGTACATCGCGCCATAGTAGATGCCGGCGAACATGATCAGCGCGGCCGTGGGCTCCACCTTGGCTGTCAGCGGCAACAGCATGGCCACGGTCAGGGCCGGACCAATGCCGGGCAGCACGCCAATGGCGGTGCCCAGGAAGCAGCCCACCAGGGCCCACATCAGGTTGATTGGCGTGATGGCGACGGCAAAGCCGTGCATCAGCTGGTTCAGGGTATCCATGTCAGTGTCTCCCGTAGGCGTGGATCAGAAGCCCGCGACGGGCAGCAGCGGCAGGTTGATGCCGAGCAGGAAATCAAACAGCGCCCACATCGGCAGCGTCAGCATCAGGCCGATCAGCGCGTCGCGCACGATGCGGCGGCTGCCATAGCCGCGCGCCACGCACACCATCATCAGCGTGGACGAAAACACGAAGCCCAGCGTGCCGATCAGCGCCATGTTGGCCACCAGGCCGGCGGCCACCCACAGGAAGCCCTTGAAGTTGTGCGGCGCCGCGGGCAGCTCGGCATCTTCCTCGGGCATTTTCCGGAAGCCGCCGCGCACGCCCTGCCACAGCAGCAGCGCGCCGCAGACGGCCAGGCCGATGGCCACCAGCGTGGGCACGAAGCGCGGCGACAGGCCGGCATAGCCCTCGTCGCCCGAAATGCCCGGTATGCCGGCGAAGAAGAACACGGACAACGCCAGGACGGCGACGCCGATGGATACATGGGATGGTTTCATGGTGGGGCTCTCGGATGGTCCTGCCGCCCGCGCGGTCACGGGGCCCGGTGACGTGATGGGTCTGTTTTTCGGTGTTGCGCAGCGGATGGCGGCACCGGGGCCCCGTGCCGTCCTCCGTGCGTGCCGATCTCGGATCGGCGGCCGGGCGGGAACGACAGGGTGAAGCAAACTTCCGCGACGCGGGTAACGAAATCCTGTACTGCTGTCTCGTACTGCTGTCTCGTATTACTTTTTCGTACTTCTACTACTTCACTGGCGGCGCCGGCGGCGGTGGCCGGCCAGGTCGTCGACATGCGGAACCGAGGCGGCCGTGCCGATACGGCGTGGCGTGCACCCGGTCCCTTGGGGCAGGGCTTACTTCGCTACGCCCAGTTCACGCAGCGTGGCGCCCAGACGGGCGGATTCGGCTTCCACAAACTTGCCGAACTCGTCGCCGGTCAGCAGGAACGGCGTCCAGTCGTTCTTCTGCAGCGCGTCCTTCCAGACCTGGTTCTCGGTGCCCTTCACCACGGCATCGATCAGGGCCTTGCGCTGGTCGGCGGTGATGCCGGGCGCGCCGTACACGCCGCGCCAGTTGTAGATCTCGACGTTCACGCCCTGTTCCTTCAGGGTCGGGATGTCGGCGGTGCGGTCCTTCGACGTCACGGCCAGCGCGCGCATCTTGCCGGTCTTGATGAACGGCAGGAATTCCGACACGCCCGCGATACCCACGGTCACGTGGCCACCGAGGATCGACGCCGAGGCCTCGCCACCGCCCTGGAACGGCACGTAGTTGATCTTCTTCGGATCCACGCCGATGTCCTTGGCGATCAGGCCGGCCAGGATGTGGTCGATCGAACCCTTCGAACCGCCGCCCCAGCTGACACTGCCCGGATTGGCCTTGAGCTGCATGGTCAGGTCTTTCATCGACTTGATCGGCGAGCTGGCCGGCACCGTGATCACCATCGTGTCGGCGAACAGGCGTGCGATCGGCGTGGCGTTCTTGAGCGTCACCGGCGGGTGGTTGGTCTCGATGGCACCGACCATCACGGCGCCCGTCACGATCAGCGCGTTCGGGTTGCCCTTGTCGGTGTTCACAAACTGCGTCAGGCCGATGGTGCCGCCCGCGCCGCCCTTGTTGTCATACGACGCCGACTTGGCCGCGCCGGCCGCCACCATGGCCGCGCCCAGCGAGCGGCCGGTCTGGTCGAAGCCGCCGCCGGGGTTGGCACCGATCATCACCTTGAGGTTGTCGACGGCATAAGCCGGTGCGGCCACCACGGCAGCAGCCAGCGCAGCCGAAGCGACGAAGACATGGGTAAAGCGGGCAAGCGTGCGAGGCATCGCGTGTCTCCTGTCTTATTGGAATTTGGGTTGTGCTTTTAGGTTTTTGGCTATTGACCACCATCCACAAAGAGACAGCAGTAGCCATGGCCCGAATTCTAGAAGCGTGAAACTGTCAAAACCCTGTCAAAACGTCTGCTTGATGCTCGGGGTTTACGTGGTGTTGTCTGCTTTGTCTGCCTCTCTCCCGTCCCGGCCGGACCGGGCGCCTGTCGTTTTTTGGCATCGTTGTATCTGCCAGATCAGATCTGCACATCTTTGACTTGGCTCAGGTCGGACATCTCACTACGATTTATCTCAGTTGCCCGCCGCACCGACAGCGTCGTGCTGAAGTTGCATTGCGGCACGGCGGCCACAAACAATGTAACAAGGTTGAGATGGACCATCGCACAACGAGGCGCTGGCCGATTCGGGATATCCGGTCTTTTCGGTTTTCGGGTGAAGTGACAAACAAGAAGTCTCAGGGGTCAATCATGGATACAACGATCAAGGCGTCGGACGTCTGGTCGCCGGAACGCGACGCAGGCGCCGACCGTGGCCTGTGGAAGAGCACCGTTGCGGCCGCCAACCAGGCGCTGGAGGCGGCCAAGGGCATGCAGGCGGCCGTGGGGCAGACGCTCAAGCTGCAGCACAAGATCATGGCGCTGCGCGACGAACTGCATCGCGCCGAAGCCGAGCGCGACATGTATCGCGACCTGCATGCGCGCACCGTCGACGAACTCAACCACACGCTGGACCTGAGCCCTGCCGAATGGCAGCGCTTGCGCGCCGACAACGAGACGCTGCAGATCCGGCATCGCGCCTACAAGCTGCTGGTGCAACACTACGCGCGCGCGGGCACGCCGATCGATCCGGCCACGTTTGCCGAGCAGCGCAGCCGCGTGCAGCAACACATCCTGTTTCAGCGTCGCAAGGGTATTCCGGTGTCGGTCATCACGGCCGACGACATCGCATTCCTGTTGCGCTAGGCAAAACCGCGGCGGAGACGTCCATGAACTGTCTTATCCCTGAACAGATGGCGCCACAGTATTGCCGACCGGCGCATCAGCCGCGCACACCCGGTTACGGCCCGCTTGCTTGGCGGCATATAGACGGCGGTCGGCCGTCGCCAGCATGGCATCGAGTGTCGGGCAACCGTCGCTCACGGCTTCTGCGACGCCAATCGATACAGTGAAATGAATGCGTCCGTCGCCTTCGCTGGGCGACGGCGCATCGGGTGCCGGTTTCACTGGTGTGGCCTGCACGGCGGCGCGCAGCCGTTGCGCGGTTGCCTCGGCTTCGGCCAGCGTGGTCTGCGGCAGCAGCACCGCGAATTCCTCTCCGCCAAGCCGCGCCGGCAGGTCTATCTCGCGCAGGTTCCGGCGCAGCACGTCGGCCAGCGCCACCAGCACGTGATCGCCGCTGGCATGGCCCCAGCGGTCGTTCACGCGTTTGAAGAAGTCGATGTCGAGCATCAGCATCGACAGCGGTGCGGGCGGTGATGCCTCGACACGGGCCGGGCCGCCGCCGGCCAGGCTGTCGTCCGCGCCGGCAGCCTCGCGCTCGCGCCGTCGTCGTGCCGATTCCCTGCCGAACGCCTCGCCGAAGTGGCGCCGGTTGGCCAGCCCGGTAAGCGGGTCGGTCTCGGCCAGCCGCTGCAGTGTCTCGCCGGCTGCCACATAGTGGCGGAACAGCAGCGTCACCACGCGCAATGTGACAAACATCAACAGCGGCAGGGCCAGCCAGATCGCCAACAGCGGGGTGCTGGTGCGTTGCAGGACCGCGCGCCATACGTCGGCATCGCTGAAGGATTCCACCAGCAGCCACGTACCGCGCTGGCCCACCGGCTGGTAGATCAGATATTGGCCATCCGCGTGCCGCATGCCGGCGCCTGCGTGGAACAGGTCCTGCACGGGAACACCGCGCCAGGCCCGGTCCACATCGTCGGGCCAGTGCATGTCGATGCGCACGTTGTGCTGGCTCGACGCGATGATGCCGCCGCGATAGTCCATCAGGTATCGCGTGGGGCCGGCGTCTTCCGGCACGCCGATCAGGTCGCGCAGACGTGCCAGTTCCACGTCGATGGCCACCACCCCGCGAAAACGGTTTTCCACATAGACCGGAATGCTCAATGTCGTGCGCAACTGCGTGCTTTCGAATTGCGTGTAGACCCGCGTCCAGCGAATGTCGCGCGACGCATCGCGCTCGGGCAGCATGTCGCGGTAATACGAGATATCGCTGAACCGCCTGAAGAGTGCCGGCGCCTTGTCCGGCGCCAGCGGCGGGTAGGTGACGTAGAGCCCGTTGCTGGAGATATAGCTCACGGTACCGCCGGCATTGTCGTCGTCGCGCAGCCGCAGGCTCAGGCCCAGCACATGGCTGAGCTGGCGCGCCGCGTACAGGTCGGCCCGCAGGTCGGCGTCGCGGCGTTCGAAGCCTTCGAGTTCGTCGAGCACTGCGGGCGCCGTGCCGATCACCGGAGAATCGCCAAGCGGCACCTCCATCTGCCAGATACGCTCGTTGCGCTGCGCGAAGGCCCGCTCCACTGCGGGCTCTGCCGGGGCCGCGCCGTTGTCGTAGAGGGTGATCAGTTGCTGCGCATAGTCGCGCACGAAAACCAGCCTGGAGCGTTCGGCGGCGAAGACCGCTTCGCCACCCAGCGCGCGCAATGTCAGGTCGTGGTGGCGCGATGACAGGACACGGTCGCGCAGCAGGTACAGGTCACGCGCGCCGACGATCAGCATCAGCAGCATCGCCAGGCTGAAGCCGACGATAACCACGCGCTGCGGGTGCATGAGCGCCGCGCGCGGCAGCCAGCGCGGCCTCGGCAGCAGTTTGCGCCATGACATCGATCGTCTCCCCGGCAAGGCCCGTCCACGGGACGGGTAGTAAAACGGCGACTTTTAGCTGCAACATCGACGGCGGGCGCGCCAGGGCGTGGCGCGCCGGCTCAGTGTAGTGCAGCCGCGCGGCGCATGCCATCATGAAAGCCTGACAACCATCAAGGGGGATTTCTCATGCCACGGCACATCGGTATCGCGGCCTGTTCGGCCGAAGGCGCGGCACTGTGCTATCGCACGATCTGCATGGAAGGGGCCGGATTCCTCGGCGCGCACGCACATCCGGAAATTACGATGCATACGCCATCGCTCGCCACCTATGTGGCCTGCCTGGCGCGCGGCGATCTGCAGGGCGTGGCGAACCTGATGCTGCGCTCGGCGTACAAGCTGGCCGCGGCCGGCGCCGATTTCGTGATCTGCCCCGACAACACCATCCATGCGGCGCTGGACCTGGTGCGGCCCACGTCGCCGCTGCCGTGGCTTCATATCGCCGAGGTGGTGGCCGACGCCGCCGTGGCACGCGGCTTCCATCGGCTTGGCATCACCGGCACGCGGTGGCTGGTGGACAGCGAGGTGTATCCGGCCGCGCTGGCCGCACGCGGGCTGGAAGCGGTGCGCCCGCCCGTGGAAGACCGCGCATTGATCGACCACGTGATCATGAACCAGCTGGTGCCCGGCATCGCCACGCCTGAAGGGGTAGCGACGTTCCGGCGCGTGATCGATGACCTGCGGCACAACGGTTGCGACGCCGTGGTGCTGGGCTGCACCGAGATTCCGCTGATCATCGACGACGGCAATTCGTCGTTGCCGACGCTCGATTCAACCCGCCTGCTGGCGCGCGCGGCATTGCAGCGCGCAGTGGCGGCGTAGCCCTCCGAATTGGCCGATCAACGACGTTCCGTGCGGAAGTACAGCAGCGCGATGGCGGGCAGGGCGAAGCCGATCCAGCTGGCCAGGGGCCAGCCCGCACGCGCATAGGCCCACGCGCCCACTGACGATCCGATGGCGCCGCCCACGAAAAAGATGGCCATGTACAGGCCGTTGAGGCGGCTGCGGTGTTCGTCGGACAGCGAGAAGATCGCGCGCTGGCCGATCACCAGATTGGTCGACACCGCGAAGTCGAGCAGCACGGCAGCCACCGTCAGCGACAGCAACGACAGCAGCGAACCCTCCGCCCCCACCCGGCTCAGCAGGAACGAAGCCGCGCCCAGCGCCAGCGCCAGCGCCGTCATCTGCCGGCTGTGGCCACGGTCGGCGTAGCGGCCCGCCATCGGCGCGGCAATGGCACCGGCCACACCGACCAGCGCGAAGATCGCGATACCGGTCTGTGACATATGGAACGCGGGCCCGGCCAGGTACAGCGGCGTGGTGGTCCAGAACAGGCTGAAGACGCCGAACATGGCGGCCTGGTACGCGGCCCGGCGGCGCAGGATCGGCTGGGTACGCAGCAGATGGCTCATCGAGCCAAGCATCTGGATGTAGTTGACGCCCGGCGCCGGCCGGCGCTGCGGCAGCTTGCGCGCCAGCACGATGCCGAGCAGCACCATCGCCACGGCCGACGCCGCGAAGATCGCGTGCCAGCCGAACAGGTCTGACACCAGGCTCGACACCGGACGCGCCAGCATGATGCCCATCAGCAGTCCGCTGGTGACATTGCCGACCGCACGGCCGCGCGCATGCTCGGGGGCCAGGTGCGCCGCGAACGGCACCAGCACCTGCACCGCCACCGAGCACAGTCCAATCGCGCAGCCCGCCACCAGGAACACGCTGGCATGCGTGGCCAGCGCCGCCGCCAGCAGGGCCGCCGCGCACCCGCCCACCAGCGTGAGCACGAGCTTGCGGTTTTCGACGATATCGCCCAGCGGCACCAGCAGCAGCAGGCCCACGCAGTAGCCGATCTGGATCAGCGTGACGATCAGGCCGGCAATTTCCGGCGACAGCTGCAACGCGCGTGCAATCGGTCCGACCAGCGGCTGTGCGTAGTACAGGTTGGCGACGATCATGCCGCAGGCCACGGCCAGCAGGGGCGTGATCCAGGCGGCCGGGGCGGCGGTACGTTGGGCGGGAGCGGCGGTTGTCATGGGGCGCGCGTGGGCGGAAGGTGGGGCGTGGCGCTCTCGATGGGCGCCCGTCGAAGCCGCCGATTCTACCGGGAGATAGATAGGGCCGTATGACGTGGGGGTTTTTTGGCCTGGGATCGGCCCGATTCGCCTGGAGGAAGGCCGTTCAGCCTTCCGCCTCGTCGTCGAAGCGGAATTCCTCTTGCACCGGCGCGGGATCGTCCCCTTGCTCGGCCGCCGGGAGCAGGGCGCTGACGCGCACGCCCAGCAGCCGGATGCGCCGCTCCAGCGGGATCCGCTTCAGGCACTCGGTGGCACCGCGCCGGATCATCGCGCCATCGGCGGTATGGGCGGTCATGGTCAGGTCGCGCGTCACGGTGTGGAAATCGTCAAAGCGCAGCTTGATGCCCACCGTCCGGCCCACGTACCCCTTGCGGCGCAGGTCGTCGGCCACGCGCATGCACAGCCGGGTGAACTGTTCCGACAGCACGGGGCGATCGGTGCGCGGGTGCAGGTCGCGCTCGAACGTGGTTTCGCGGCTCATCGACTTGGGTTCGGAACTGACCACCACCTGACGGTCGTCGCGGCCATGTGCCACTTCCACCAGCCAGCCCGCGTAATTGCGGCCGAAGTGCGCCTGCAGCAGCGCCAGGTCGGCCTCGGCCAGGTCTCCCACGGTGTCGATGCCGATGGCCTGCAGCTTCTCCGCGGCCTTGGGGCCGATGCCGTTGACCTTGCGCGCCGGCAGTGGCCAGATGCGCGTGGGAATATCGGCCGGGGTCAGGATGGTCAGTCCGTCCGGCTTGTCCAGTTCGGACCCGATCTTGGCCAGGAGCTTGTTGGGGGCCACGCAGATCGAACACGTCAGGCCCGTCGCTTCATGGACCGCAGCCTTGATGCGGGGGGCTACCTCGTGCGGCTCGCCCTCTATATCACTCAGATCGATATATATCTCGTCGATCCCGCGATCTTCTATTTGTCCGGTGAATGTTCGGACGGCCGCCTTGAAGAGTCCCGAGTAGCGGCGGTAGGCGTCGAAGTCGGTCGGCAGCAGGATCGCGTCGGGCGCCAGCTTGGCGGCCTTCATCATGCCCATGGCCGAGAACACACCCAGGGCGCGGGCCTCGTAGGTGGACGTGGTGACCACGCCCCGCCCCACATAGTCACGCAGCCGGGCGTAGCGGCGCGATCCGTCGGGTAGTACCTCGGGCACCGCATTGCGGCCGCCGCCGATCACGACAGCCTGGCCACGCAGGTCCGGATAGCGCAGCAGTTCCACCGAAGCGTAGAACGCGTCCATGTCGAGATGGGCAATACGCCGGGGAGCGTTCGGGGGCATGAGCGTGGAGAGGCGATCGATACTGTATATCCGTACAGTATAGTGTGGCGACGTTGTTTCCGGAATAGCGCGCGATTGCCACGTATATTCACGTAACGGATAGAAGCGACTGCTCTTTAAGCTGGTTCATTTTTCGTGCTGATGGATCGCTTCGCATTCAGACGCGTGACCAGCAAACCCTCGGCCGCGTAGATTGCCAGCGAGATCCAGATCAGGGCATAGCCGATCTGCTTCTGTGCCGGAAACGGCTCGTGGTAGAGCCAGATGCCAAGTACCAGCTGGATGGTGGGCCCGGCGTATTGCAGCAGGCCGAGCAGCGACAGCGGGATACGACGGGCGCCGGCGGCAAAGAACAGCAGCGGCACCGCCGTGAGCGGGCCGGCCAGCAGCAACAGGATCTGCGTACCCGTGCCTGCGCTGCGCGTGGTGTCGTGCCCGGTCAGGAGCAGGAAGCCCAGCGCCGCAGCGGCCAGCGGGAACAGGATCAGCGTTTCCAGCGACAGGCCCTCGAGCGCACCGAGCGCGCCGGTCTTGCGCAGCAGCCCATAGCCGCCAAACGACGCCGCCAGGCCCAGCGCAATCCACGGCAGTTGTCCGGCCGACCAGGTGAGCCAGAGCACACCGGCCGCCGCGATGGCGATCGACAGCCACTGGGCCGGCCGCAGCCGCTCGTGCAGCAGCAGCACCCCCAGCAGCACACTGAATAGCGGATTGATGAAATAGCCCAGGCTGGCATCGACCACGCGATCGGCCGACACCGCCCAGATATAGAGGAACCAGTTGCAGCACAGCAGCCCCGCGCTGGCCGCGAAGTTCAGGATCAGGCGCGGATTGGCCGCCACGTCGCGCAGCCAGCAGAAATGACGGCGCCACAACAGTATTGCCCCCAGGAATACCAGCGACCACACCATGCGGTGCAGCAGGATTTCCAGCGGCGCCACGCCGTGCAGGGACTTGATGTAGAGGGGCAGCAGGCCCCAGATGATGTACGCCAGCAGGGCGTAGAAGATGCCGAGTTGCATGGGAATGTTCCCGGTAGAGTCCGGTTGTGGGGCGGATTCTACCGGGGTGTGGGCAGGCGCGTGGCGCCATGAAAAAACCCGGCCGGAGCCGGGCTTGTCGTGAGCGAAATGGCCGAATGGCCAAATCATCGGTTCGCTTACAGCTTGCGCGCGTAGCTGAACTGCGCGAACGCCTGCTCGGCCACGTTGAACCAGGCGGCCTCGTTGTTGCGGAACACGCGCCAATCGTCGTAGATCTTCTTGAACGACGGGTTCTTGGCGCTTTCGTCGGCGTACGCTTCCTGCGTGGCCTTGAAGCAGGCTTCCATGATCTCCTTCGAGAACGGACGCAGCTTCACGCCGCTTTCCAGCAGGCGGGCCAGCGCCTGCGGGTTCACGGTGTCGTACTTGGCCATCATGTTGGTGTGCGCCTCGATAGTCGCCGTTTCCAGCGCGCGCTTGTAGAGCGCCGGCAGCTTGTCGTACTCGGGTTGCGATGCGTAGAACGACAGCTGCGCGCTGCCTTCCCACCAGCCCGGGTAGTAGTAGTACGGCGCCACCTTGTAGAAGCCGAGCTTTTCGTCGTCGTACGGGCCCACCCATTCGGCCGCGTCGATCGTGCCCTTTTCCAGCGCCGGGTAGATGTCACCGCCGGCAATCTGCTGGGGCACCACACCCAGGCGGGCCAGCACCACGCCGGCAAAGCCGGCCACGCGGTACTTCAGGCCCTGCAGGTCGGCCACGGTCTTGATTTCCTTGCGGAACCAGCCGCCCATCTGGGCGCAGGTGTTCCCGCCCATGAAGTTGACGACGTTGTATTCCTTGAAGAACTCGCGCATCAGCTTCATGCCGTTGCCCTGCATCATCCAGGCGTTCTGCTGGCGCGCGGTCAGGCCGAACGGGATGGTCGTGTCGAAGCACAGCGTCGGATTCTTGCCGAAGTAGTAGTAGCCGGCCGTGTGGCCGATCTGCACGGTCTGGTTCTGCACGGCGTCCAGCACCTGCAGGCCCGGCACGATTTCACCGGCGGCGAACACCTTGATGTTGAACTTGCCGTCGGTCAGTTCCTTCACGCGCTGGCTCAGCAGTTCGGCCCCGCCATAGATGGTGTCGAGCGATTTCGGGAAGCTGGACGCCAGGCGCCATTCCACCGCCGGGTTGCTGCCGACCACGGCGGGTGCGCCCGGCGCGCTGGCCGATGCGGCCGGGGCCGCGGGCTTTTCTTCCTTGCCGCAGGCGGCAAGTGCACCCGTGGCGGCTACGGCCGAAGCCTTCAACAGGAAGGAACGACGTTCCATGGACATCTCCTCTTTTATAGATATATAGGCGTGACTGCCTTGCACCCGTTATGCGTTGCCCGGAAGACAGGTCGGACGATTATAGCGGTGGCGTTTTCAGCACGGATGCCCTCAGGGATGGGGGTTTTCGCTAGGAATTCGGCACTTCCGCAACGGTTTTGCCATGGCGCCCGGGCATGCTTCGATGCGGTGCATTTCGCTTTCCGCAATGTGGGAATCCGGACGCATTTCCAACGCTTTGTGACGCGATCGCGGGATTTTGTAACCCGGCTTGCGGTCCAAAAGTTCGCCTGTTAAAAACTGAGCCCTCCCTCCGGAGTTCTTCCACGCCGGCCCTGTTGTGTCCATGCTGCAATCCGTACTGCCTCCCGCCCGCCCATTTGCCCGTCGCCGCCTGACTTTTGTCGTCCTGGCCGCCTGGGGGCTCAGCGCGTGCGCGCAAACAGGCACTTCGGTAGCGCCACCGCCGATGATCGCGGAGAGCACGACCCAGCTGGTGACCTCCGCCGTGGCGGCCGGCGCCGTGCCTGCCGCAGCACCTGCCGCCGCACCTGCCAGCGTACCGGCGACCGTACCCGCCGCTGCGTCCGCCGATCCACTGGCGGATCTGATCCAGTCGGCCAATGCTGCCGAGGGTGCCGATGCTGCAAAGGACCGGGCTGCCGCACCTGCCAATACGGCACTGGCGGCCCAGGGTGGCGAAACGCCTGCGGCCGCCGAGGGCACCCCCACGGTTGCCCAGGTGCCAGCCGACGAGAATCCGGACTTCGTGGGTCCGCCCGACTCACTGGCCCCGCCGCCCCCGCCACCGCCGCCGGTGGTGCTGTTCCCGCATCGGCTCGGCGAATTCCCGGCACTGCCGCAGGACGGAACGCCATCACCAGCGACACCAGCTCGGCATTCGGAAAACGCCGATATCGCGTCGGAAACCCCGTCCGACGCGCCCCCAGTGCTGCGTTCGCAACTTCCTGCCGACGACCCAGCCGGGGATTCGGTCTGGCGCCTGGGCTACAGCGGCCGCGCGGCGGTCGAAGACCGCTCCGGCACGCAGCGCGCGTGTCCGGGTGGCGGCACACCATCGGCAGGGTTTGGCCAGGGGCTGGCCTGCACCAGTTCAGGCGAGGTCAAGATCCGCGAATCGGTAGCGGATATCGGCGGCGGCGCACAGGTCCAGCTGGTCGCCCAGGCCAAGGGCACCAATGCCACATCGGTCAACGGCAATGCGGCCGCTGTCGATCCGTACGCGCTGGTGCCGAACTTCTATACCTCGGTCAGCGGCCTGTCGGGGCTGACCGTGCTCGACGGCGCCAGTGTCTGGGCAGGGCGTCGCGACAGCAATCCGTTCCTGATGTCGTCGGGACTGTTGCCGCCGAACTCGCCATCGATGCGTTTTGGCATCGACAACGCCAAACTGGGCGAATTCGGCGTGAGTTATCAATACACCGCACGTAACGACCTAAATGGCGCCAAGCTTCCCAGCTATCACTCGGTGCTCTCGACCCCGATCGACACCAATGACAAGGGTTCGGTACGGGTCGGCTTTACGCGGGTAGAGCCGCTCTCGCAAATCGAAGACACCGGCAGCGCATGGTGGGCATCGGCCATGCACGAGCAGAAGGGCGTGCTGTATGGCACCAACCGGCTGGGCTTCCAGTACGGGCAGGGGTCGCGCACGGCCATGACCGGCTATTCGGGCATGGGCAATGCGCTGTCGCGGGTACGGGTGTCGGAATCGATGGAGTGGAAAGGCCGCTCGGGGCTGGCCGGCTCGGTGGAATCGAGCCTGCAGCTGGATCGGTCGGGCATCGGCACGTTGCAGTGGGCCGCCACCCGCGTGCGGCCAGCCTTTGTGGCCAACGACCAGTTCAAGCTGAGCTTCGAGGTGGCGCACGACCAGATCTCGTCGGGGTTTGGCGTGGGTGGCCAGCGCACCGCGTTCACGGTGGCGCCCACGATGACGCTGGGCAAGGCCACCGGCAATGCCAACCTGCGCGCGTTCTATACGTACAGCCGTGCCAGCGACGTGGACGGCATCACCTTCGCGGCCCCGGCCGACGCCTGGGCTTCGCAGACCAGCGGCTCGATCTTCGGCGTGCAGCTCAATCGGCGCTGGTAAGCCCCGGATGGCCTTTCCAACGGCGCCTGGACAGGTCGCGCGGCCCCGTCGTCGCCGGCGGACACAGCCAGTGGAACAGTAGCGTTGCATTCATCGCACCAAATATCTGAGCCAGAATAAACGGGGGAATATCGATCATGCGAATACCCGTGAACGTATTGGTCAGCGCGCAGGCCAGAGTCAGGGCGGGGTTTGCGAACGACGTCGAGGACGTGAACCAGTAGCCGGCGGTGATGTAGCCCGCCACGACAAACGGCACCAGGCCTGGCCGCGACCGCCCGGTGGCGATGGCCAGCCCGATCAGCCCGAACGACGCCAGGCATTCGCTCCACCACATCGGCGCCCCGGTGCGCGCCTGCGTCGACAACGACAGCGCGGGCAGGCCGAACATCGCATGCGCGGCCATCACACCCAGTACGGCACCCATCAGCTGAACCACCACATAGCCAGCGGCTTCGCGCGGCGAAAGCCGTCCCTGGATCAGGTTCGACAGACTGACCGCCGGGTTGAAGTGCCCGCCGGACACCGGCCCCAGCGACACCAGCAGCGCCACCAGGCCGGCCCCGGTGGCCAGCGCCTTGCAGAGCAGGGCCAGCGCGGTATCGCCGGCGGCCAGCCGTTCCGCGCGGATACCCGACCCTACGACGATGGTGACCAGCAGGGCCGTACCCAGTGCTTCGGCCACCAGGCGACGCGCGAGATCGGGAGGGGAATAGGGGGCGGGCGAAGAAGTGGAAGAAGGAGGAGGCGCTGCGGCGGACATGCGAAAGATCGTCGAAATACGATCGCGCAGTGTTTCGCGGCGGGGGACGGCCCGTCAATGCAACAGGGCGATGTTGAGAAACTACCGCCGGTACCGAATCGGCCTGGCGGCGGCAGTGTTGACTGGGATTACTGCAGGTCGTTACGCAGGATCAGCAGCCATGGCATGTGCGAATTCGTGAAGCCGTCGAGCTGGCCCGCGTCGTTCAGGTCGATCACATCCATCGACACCGACTGCTGGACGTTGCCGCCGATTGCCTTGACCACATTGGCGGCACGATCCACCTCGACCACGATGTCGCAATGCATGGGCGTGGTGCCGAAGCCGATTTCGGACGGATCCGAAAGATATTTGTCACGCCCGCGGCCCGCGCAGATCATGTCGCCAGGGCGCGGCACGGCGGGCACCCGCTCCACATGGAACGCCGGGCGCGGCAGGATGCCATCGCGCGCGTCCACCACGTACATCGAATGGGACTGGCCCGTCAGGAACTGGTCGTTATCGAGCCCGGCCTTGCGCATCACCCAGGAAATAAACACGGCCGACCACGCCCACGCGCCCTGCGTGACCTGGCGGCAGTCCGGCGCCTCGCCGACGATGCCCCAGTAACGCTGGGCCATCCGGCATCCCTGCGGCGTGGCCTCCATGCCGGTGCCGTCGGGAAACCGCAGGCATTGGCTATCGCCATCCTCTTCCATATCGATGTCGGCCGACGGCTGCATCGCCGTGCCTTGGCCCCCGGCGCCATTGGCAGGCTGCGCGGCGGCCGGGGCGGGCAGCGGACTCTGGGTGACGCACGCCGCATCGTCACGACCGATGCGCACTACCTGGCTGCCCCACTTGCGCCATTCCTGCAGGGCAATATCGACGATCCGCTCGCGCGCCGTGGCGCCGGGCGGCGTGGCCACGCGCCCGTAGTCGGGCAAGGGCACGGCCTGCGGGCGGGCCGTACGTGTCGGCGAGGTACTGCAACCGCACAGGACGGCCAGCGCCACCGCCGCCATCACACCCTGCCAGGTACGCATGCGTGCCTGTGGAGAATGCTGTGGAAGTTTGTGTGGAAACTGCTGTGAATAAGGCTGTGGAAATGTGCGCTGCGGCAAGCGGAACGACATGTCAGGCTCGTGATTCCTGATCTCGCGCAAGGCCTTGATTAGCCAAGCGTGGATGACATTTTCGCGTGGTCGCTGCAGGCCTGTGAAGGGGCCTGGCCAACTGTGCGATTCTCCACGCGGAGCTGGGGGAAAAATGGTGTGGATAACGTCCCCGCGCGCTGCGCACCTGCGCCGCTTTCGGGCTATGGCGGCGGCACGGCGGGGTCATGCGAACCGGGCGACAAGCTTGCCCGTCGGCATTACTGGTTGACGGCGTCCTTGAACTTCTGACCTGCCTTGAACTTCACGGTCTTCGCAGCTTCCACCTTGATTTCTTCGCCGGTGCGCGGGTTGCGGGCCATGCGCTCGCCACGTTCGCCCTTGCTGAAGGTACCGAAGCCGATCAGGCTGAGGGTCTCGCCCTTGGCCACGGCATCCATGATGGCGTTCAGGGTCACGTTCAGGGCTTGCTCGGCCTTGGCCTTGGTCAGACCGTCCACGCCTGCTGCGATCGCGTCGATCAGTTCAGTTTTCGTCATGCTTCACTCCGTATCGAGTTGAAAAAACACTGACGTCCGGGCCGGCGACTTCGCTGGAAGCCGCGCCGGCAAAGACGCCGCGGGCCACATCATACCGTGTCGGACACGCCGCACCGGGAACAGTTTGTTACCGGCCCTTGGCGTGCAGGCCGCGTCAGGTCAACGTTGGCGGGTTTTTTACGGAAGAAGCACGCGCCTGGCGCGCCGGTATACGCCCCAGGACGCTCCAGAACGCGTTCCGGGGGTCAGGACAGCCTCGGGGGCGGGCGGAGCACGTATACGCCCTGAGAGGCCCGTATACGGCGCCGCAAGGCTGTCGAGCGCCCATTGTGGCGGTCAGGCCTCAGGCGGCGACGTATACCGCCTGCCTTCATGCCCGTTGGGGCCTGCCCAATTTTTCATCTTGCGTGAAAACGTGCCGATCGCAAGCTGGGCCCCTGCGTGGCTTCGGACATTCGCGGTATACGCCCCGGCGGCGGTCCTCCTGCGTATGGTTTACATCTTTCTTTCATGTATACAGATAGTAGTGATAGGTAAACCCCCTGCCTTTCTGTGGATAACCCGGTATACGCCAATCAGATCAACCTTTTACGTATACCGAAAGCACAGGGATGACATGTTGGCGCGCGTGGATGACTCATCCTTCGGGATGGGATGAGGGACGTATACCTGCCAGGTTGTTCGTATACGTTCCCCATGCCAGCCCCAGGCAGCCCACACCAAACCCATGCGCTTATCCACAAAAATGGCCCCGGTTATCCACATTGGCCCCGGCCGGTATACGTCGCCGGGCCCGGTAAACGTGCCGAGCCCGGTCGGGGCGCCGATGCGTATACCTGACACAGCCGCACGGGTATCATCCGGTTCGCCGGACTGGACCGGCCCACCACCGCAGGAACATCAGACATGTCGGACAAGGCCAACGACGCCAGGGAACAGAAGGGGCAGGCGGGCAAGAAGAAGACCGCCAGCGACCGTATCGAGGTGCGCCAGTCGGGCGTGCATGGCAAGGGTGTCTACGCGATTGGCGCCATTGCGGCAGGCGAGCGCGTGATCGAGTACAAGGGCGAGCACATTTCCTGGAAGGAAGCCCTGAAGCGGCACCCGCACGATCCGGCGGACCCGAACCACACGTTCTATTTCAGCCTGGACGACGGCAACGTCATCGATGCCAAGTTCGGCGGCAACCGCGCGCGCTGGATCAACCACGCCTGCGAGCCGAACTGCGAAGCGCGCGAGAAGAAGGGACGCGTCTTTATCCACGCTCTGCGCGATATCGCCGAGGGCGAGGAGCTGTTCTATGACTACGGCCTGGTCATAGATGCACGCTATACGAAGAAGCTGAAGAAGGAATACGAATGCCGTTGCGGCAGCCCGAAGTGCCGCGGCACGATGCTGGCGCCCAAGGAGAAGTCGGGCAAATAAGCCGCCCGGCCCGGTTCAGGCCGGCGTAGCGCCGGGTGCCTCGCACGGGATCCGGATCACGAAGCGCATCGACGCGCGGCGCGCCGGCGCATTCGACGATGCGGACGCTTCCGAGGATGCCGGGGCATGCGGCGAAACCGCGCCGGCGCTATCGTCCGGCCCGCCGGCCATGGCCGCCGTGACCTGGGCGGAAGCGGCGGACCCGGCGGACGCCGGCACATCCTCGATCCGGATCGTGCCCTGGTGCAGCGTGATGATCTCGTGAACGATGGCCAGACCCAGGCCGGCCCCGCCGGGCGAAGCCTGCAGGGCGGGCGTGCCAGGGGTGTGATCGCCGCGGAAGAAGCGTTTGAACACCTCCTCGCGGCGGGCCGGCGGAATGCCGGGGCCATTGTCTTCCACCATCACCACGGCCATGCCACGGTGGCCCATGGCCTCGCCGCCGGCGCGCACCGTAATGCGTCCACCGGCCGGCACATACTTCACCGCGTTATCGATCAGGTTGGACAGCGCCTCGCGCATCAGCAGCCGGTTGCCGCGCACCACGGCCGGGGCGCCGCCGGTGAACGTGGGGCCGGGCAGTACCTCGAAGCCCAGGTCCACACGCCGCGCCAGTGCCTGCGGCACCCATTCCGCGCCGATCTCGAACGCCAGTTCCGCCAGGTCGAAGTGTTCGACCGGGCCCAGCCGCTCCAGCGACAGGCCGGGCTCTGCGCGCGCCAACGACAGTAGCTGGTTCGACAGGCGCACCGCGCGGTCGGCGGCGGTCTGCACCTCGCGCAGCGCATGACGCGCCACATCGAGCGAATCGGCTTCCACGGCGCGGTCGGCATGCAGCTTCACCGCCGTGAGCGGCGTGCGCAACTGGTGCGCGGCGTCGGCGATGAACTTGCGCTGGGCATCGAGGGCATCGCGCAGGCGCGACAGCAGCGCGTTCAGGGCGCGGATCAGCGGCTCCACCTCGGCCGGCACCTGGGTCTCGTCCAGCGCCGCCAGTGACCGCGCGGTCTGGCGGTTCAGCTTGTCGGTCAGGATCTGCAGCGGCACCAGTTCTTCCTTGAGCACGTGCGACAGGATCAGGCTGCCCACCAGCAGCAGCAGGATCAGCGGCACCGACACCGACAGCAGGATCTCGTTGGCGGCCGTTTCGCGCCGGTCCAGCAGTTCGGCCACCTCGACCACGATCGGCCCGCGCGGGATCTGCGCCTCGGACGGCGTCGTTGCCAGTTCGTCGGCGGCCGGGCTGGGCAGGCTCACCGGCAGGCGCACCGCGCGCACCTGGCGGCCGCTGAACCACGCGTAGAACAGGCGGGCATCGTGCAGCGACGTCTGGCCCGTGCCGTAGCCCAGCCAGGTGTCCATGCCGCCGATCAGCCCGTCCGGACCATGAATGCGCCAGTAGATGCGGTCGGTGCCCTCGGCCTCGACCAGCGTCTGGGCGATGATCGGGATGTCCTGCTCCAGCCGCGGGCCCGCAATGCGGATCTGCTGGGCGATGTTGTTGGCCACGCCATAGAGTGCGCGATCGAAGACCTGCGTGGTGTAGTGCGCCGCCAGCCAGTACGACAGCGATCCGCTGGTCAGCACCAGCGCGAACAGCGGCGTGGCCAGCGCGCGCAGCAGGTGGATGCGCAGGCTCGGGTTCGATGTGCCGCGGGCCGCCGCGCCGGCACGGCTGCGTCCGCCGCGTGTGCGCTTGCCCGTGGCGCTCGCATCGCCAGGCGGGGCAGAAGAAGAGTGCGAACGCGGCCACATGGCGGGTCAGGACTTCCGTTGAAGGCGGCCGCCACCCGGGCGGCGCGTGCCGGTCGGGCTCAGTGGCCCGCGCGGATTTGTAGCAGATAACCGAAGCCGCGCACCGTCACGATCTCGACGTCGGCATCCTCGAGCTTCTTGCGCACGCGATGCACGTAGACCTCGATCGCCGTGTCGCCCACCGTGTCGCCGCCTTCGCCGGCCGGGTGCGCGAAGGTGGCCAGGTGGTCCTGCAGCTGCGCCTTGCTGACCACACGGCCCTGGCGCTGCAGCAACAGTTCCAGCACGGCAAACTCGCGCGGCGACAGTTCCAGCGGGCGGCCATCGACGAACATGCGGCGGTCGTTGCCCGATAGCCGCAGCCGGCCCAGGCGCACGTCGCGTTCCGGCGCGGCTTCGCCGTGCTGGCTGCGGCGCAGCAGCACGCGCACACGGGCTTCCAGTTCGGGCAGGGCGAAGGGCTTGACGAGGTAGTCGTCGGCGCCCGCGTTCAGGCCCGACAGCTTGTCTTCGAGCTCGTCGCGCGCGGTCAGGATCAGGACGGGGGTCGTGCGGTTGCGGGCACGGTAGCGCGCCAGCAGCGTCATGCCGTCGATGCCGGGCAGGCCCAGATCCAGGATGACGAGGTCGTGCTGCTCCTTGAGCAGGTGGTCGGTGGCGTAGACGCCGTCATGCACCACGCGTACCTGATGGCCGGCGCGGGCCAACCCGGCTTCCACGCCGCTGGCGATTTGACGGTCGTCCTCGATCAGCAGGATACGCATGGCGGTACAGGTGACATTGGATGGAAACAATGTCGCCGATTGTACAGGGCAGGCCCGCCGCCTGCCTTTCAGTTGCCCTACAGCCGGGCCGGCGCCGCGTTCAGCGTGCCAGGCCGGCGGCGGCCTGTTCGATGAAGCGGGCCAGGTCGATATCGCGCTGGGTCAGGCCGTTGGCGTCGTGGGTGGACAGCGTGATGTCCACGCGGTTGTACACGTTGAACCACTCGGGATGATGGTCCACCTTGTCGGCCTGCAGCGCCACGCGCGTCATGAAGCCGAATGCGGCGTTGAAATCGGCGAACTTGAACGATTTCCGGATGGCATCGCGGTCCTGGACCGGGGTCCAGCCGGGGAGGGTTGCCAGCAGCGGCTGGCGGGCGTCTTGCGAAAGAGGGGTCATGATGGGCTCGATCTGAAGGGTTGTCTGTGGCTGCACGGGGAACACGACAAAAGCCGGCCCGCCCCGGCGCACACCGGATGACCGGCGGCCAGGGCATTCGGCATTGTTTCACAAAGTGGGATAACGGGCGGGGCCGCTGGGCGGGCAGCGGCCTTCGCCCGGGGGCGGGTCAGATATCGTCGCTGCTGGCCCAGCCCTCGCGGGTGCCAACGTTGATGACCTGGTCACCCTCGACGATGTCGCCGGCGCCCAGCGTCGGCAGCGCGCGCAGCGCCGGGTAGATGTCGGTGAAGTCCGGGCGCGTGGCATCGAACAGCTGCTCGAAGCTGTCGATCACAAAGTACGTTTTCTGGAACGTGTCGATGCGGTAGCGGGTGCGCATGATCCGGTGCAGGTCGAAGCCAATGCGGTTCGGGCTGGCCGAATCGAGGCTGTAGACCGACTCGCCCTGGCTGGAGAGGATGCCCGCGCCGAAGATGCGCAGGCCCTGCGGCGTGCGGATCAGGCCGAACTCCACCGTGTACCAGTACAGGCGCGCCAGCATGTCCAGCGCACCCAGCCGCGCCGCCTTGAGACCGCCCTTGCCGTACGCCTCCATGTAGTCGGCGAAGATCGGATTGATCAGCAGCGGCACGTGGCCGAACACGTCGTGGAAGCAGTCGGGCTCCTGCAGGTAGTCGAGCTGTTCCGGCTTGCGCATCCACCAGCTCGCGGGGAATCGCCGATTCGCCAGATGTTCGAAGAACACCTCGTCCGGCACCAGGCCCGGCACGGCCACCACCTGCCAGCCCGTGGCGCGCATCAGCATGTCGTTGAGCTGGTCGAACTCGGGCACGCGGTCGCGCGCCATGCCCAGCGTGGCCAGGCCCTGCAGGAATTCGTCGCAAACCCGGCCTTGCAGCATCGACGCCTGGCGGTCGTACAGCTTGCGCCATATCGCGTGGTCGGTGTCGGTATAGCGATGCACCGGCTGGGCGATGGTGAAGTCGGGGCGCAGTTCCTGGCCGGACAGCAGGCCGGCATCGAACTGTTCCTTGAGCTTGGCGGTCATCGTGCCGGCAAAGTTTCCGGTGTCCAGGGTGGCGGCCGAGGGGGTCATGCGTTGCGTCTCCAAAACTTGTGGTCTGTGTTCCGATCGGATGCGGAATTTATGCATAGTCTAGCGATCGGACTCCGCAAGATGGCCGCAAAATCCACGTTATCCGCCGTCACGATGCATATAATCCGCACATACACAAAGATCGATGCGGGATATCTGCGAACATGAACCAACCCAACCTGGACCCCTATGACCTGGCCCTGCTGGCCGCCCTGCAGGCTGACGGCCGCTCCACCCATCAGCAACTGGCCGAACGGGTACACCTGTCGGCCAGCCAGGTGGGCCGCCGCCTGGCCCGACTGGAAGCCGACGGCGTGATCACCGGCTACCGGGTGAACCTGTCGCCACAGGCGCTGGGGCTGGGCGTGATGGTCTTTATCAGCGTGAAGCTGGCGCATCATGGCGACACCATGGTCGAGCGCTTCGCCGAGGAAATCCTGCTGCTCGAAGAGGTGCAGGAGTGCTATTCGGTCGCCGGCGAGGCCGATTACCTGATTCGCGTGGTGGTGGCCGACCTGCCCACGCTGGCCGATTTCACGATGAAGCGGCTGATGCGCGTGCCGGGCGTGGAGAGCGTGCGGTCGAACATCGTCCTGACCGCGCTGAAGCGTGAAGGTCCGCTGCCACTGTCACATTTGCGTTAAACCACAAGGCCTTTCTTCCGAAATGTGCAGAGGCTTGCGCTTGCCACCCGCGCATGTCACGCTCGCGCGGAGCCAATTCGGGAGAAGGCAGCATGATCGGGAGGATCGCCACGGCGGCCACGGCCACCGCAGCAGGTCTTGTATTCAGTGCGTTGACATGGGCGCCGGCCGCATCGGCCGCGCAGATCACGCGTTTCTCACCCGAAGGGGTGAACCCGCAGGTGCGCCAGGTGGCCATCCGGTTCGACGAACCGATGGTGCCGATGGGCGACCTCAAGGCTGCCGCGCCGGCATCGGTGTCGTGCGTGGGCGGCGTCGGTGGCAGCGGGCGCTGGGTCAACGCCACGAACTGGGTCTACGACTTCGAGCGTGACCTGCCGCCCGGCGTGCGCTGCACCGTACAGATCACCCCGGCCCTCAAGAGCGTGGCCGGCAAGGCGTTCGCCGGCAAATCCGAATACCGGTTCGAAACGGGCGGTCCGATCGTGATCGCCGCGCGCCCGTCCGGCGGCCAGGTCGAGGAAGACCAGGTCTTTGCGCTGCGCTTCAACGGCGCGGCCACGGCCGGGTCGATCCGGTCCCATGCCTGGTGCCAGGCCGAGGGGCTGGGCGAACGGATTCCCGTGCGGCTGCTGGCCGGCAAGGAACGCGACAGCGTCATCGAGGCGCTGCGCTGGAAGGAAGTGGTCAAGCGCGACGGCGATGCCGTGCATCTGCTGGCCTGCCAGCAGCGCCTGCCTGCCGGCGCACGCATGCAACTGGTGCTCGATGCGGGCATTGCCACCCCGTCGGGCCTGGCCACCACGGCGGCCCGCCGCTTCGACTTCCAGGTGCGCGACCCCTTTGCTGCGGGCTTTACCTGCGAGCGCGAGCGTGCCGAAGCCCCCTGCACGCCGCTGCGGCCGATGACCGTCACATTCACCGCGCCGATTTCGCGCAAGGCGGCCGAAGGCATCGTGATGAAGACGCCGTCCGGTCCGAAGACGCCGTCCTTTGATCCGGACGAGGCGCCCGATGCGCCGGTATCCACCATCACGTTCAAGGGTCCGTTCCCGGAAAAGGCCAGCCTGACGATCGAGGCGCCGAAGGATCTCAAGGACGAAAGCGGCCGGGCACTCAGCAACGCCGACCTGTTCCCGATCAAGCTCACCACCGCGGCGCTGCCGCCGCTGGCCAAGTTCGCCGCCGCGCCGTTTGGCGTGGTCGAACGCTTTGCCGACCTGCCGCGCGGAAAATCGGCAAACGACTATCCGCCGCTGCTGCCCGTGACGCTGCGCAATGTCGAGGCCGATCTGCCCACGCTGGCCGTGCGGGCCGAGGCCGGCACCGTGGCGCGGCTCAAGGTCGATGACGACGGCGCCATCCTGCGCTGGTTCGGCATGGTCAAGCGCATGCACGAGAACAGCTGGACCCGCGAGCAGATCGCCGCCATCCGCGCCGGTCAGGCACCGTATTCCGTCCAGAGCCCGCGCAACGCCCCGTCGATCGAGACGCGCTCGGTGTCGCTGCTCGAAGGCGTCGCTGGCGCCAGGACGCTGGCCATTCCGAAGTCCACCGACACCACGCCGCGCCCGTTCGAGGTGGTCGGCATTCCGTTGCCCGAACCCGGTTTCCACGTGGTGGAGATCGCCTCGCCGATGCTGGGCGAGGCGCTGCTCGGCAAGAAGGCGCCGATGTACGTGCGTACGGCGGCACTGGTCACCAACCTTGGCGTGCATTTCAAGCTGGCACGTGGCGAGGGCGACGGCGACATGAGCGGCCTGGCGTGGGTGACCACGCTCGATGACGGCAAGCCCGTGGCCAACGCCAACGTGGCCGTCCGCAGTTGCGATGGCGAGCTGCTGGGGCAGGGCACCACCGACGCCACCGGCGTGGCGCGCTTCGCCAAGCTGGCCGACCGTCGCTACAAGGACTGCGCCAACGGCATGGACGGCTATTTCGTGTCGGCCCGCATCGCGGCCGACCATGCCCAGGCGCGCGGCAAGGCCGACATGGCCTTCGTCATGTCGGACTGGAATCGCGGCATCGAGACGTGGCGCTTCAACGTGCCCACCGATCTGAGCCCGAAGCAGACCGTGCGTGCCCATACCGTGTTCGACCGCACGCTGCTGCGCGCCGGCGAGACGGTGTCGATGAAGCACCTGATCCGTAACGAGACCGCGCAGGGTTTTGCGTTGCCGCAGGCCATGCCGGCGAAGCTGCTGATCACCCATGAAGGCAGCGGCCAGAAGTACGAGATGCCGCTCGCCTGGCGCACCACCGCCACGGGCGGGCGCAGTGCCGAGAACGCGTTCCAGGTGCCGTCGTCGGCCAAGCTCGGTGTCTACGACGTGGCGCTGGTCTACGACAACGATCGCACGCTCGATAGCGGCAGTTTCCGCGTCGAGGCCTTCCGCTTGCCGGTGCTGTCGGGCACGTTGTCGGTGACCCGGGACGCCAAGGCCAAGGGCAATGCGCTGGTGGCGCCCGCCGAGGTGCCGGTGGGCGTGGAGATCCACTACCTCAACGGGGGCGGTGCGGCCGGCCTGCCGGTGCGCCTGTCCGCGCTGATGCGCAACAAGGCGGTGAACTTCGCGGACTATGACGACTACGCGTTCAACCCGCCGCGCGCGCAGCGCCAGAGCGGCAGTGGCGACGAGGAAGACGACCAGGACAGCGAAGGATCGCACGACGAATCCGAAAAACTCGTGGCCGACAAGCTGCCGCTGACGCTGGACAAGGATGGCAACGGCAAGCTGACGGTGAAGAACCTGCCGAAGGTCGATGCCCCACGCGACCTGGTGCTCGAAGCCGGCTTTGCCGACCCGAACGGCGAGATCCAGACGCTGCGCCAGACGGTGCCGCTGTGGCCGTCGGCCGTGGTGGTGGGCATTCGTGCGGCCAACTGGGTATCGGTCAGCCAGAAGCTGGCAGTACACACCGTGGTGCTCGATACCCAGGGCAAGCCGGTGGCCGAATCGCCGGTGCAGATCAAGGCACGCGCCCGCATCACCACGTCGGCGCGCAAGCGCGTGGTGGGCGGCTTCTACCGCTACGACAACCGCAGCGAGACCAAGGACCTTGGCGCGGTATGCGATGTGCGCACCGACGCCCAGGGCCGCGCACGCTGCGAGGTGGCACTGACGCAGGCCGGTGAAGTGGAGCTGATCGCCAATGCGCGCGATGCCGACGGCCGCACGGCGCAAGCCGCCACGACGGTGTGGGTCACGCGCCAGGGCGAACTCTGGTTCGGTGGCGAGAACCATGACCGCATGGACGTGCTGCCCGAAAAGAAGGCGTACGCGCCCGGCGACACCGCCGTGTTCCAGGTGCGCATGCCGTTCCGCCGCGCCACGGCGCTGGTGGCCGTGGAACGCGAGGGCATCCTCGAAACGCAGGTGGTGGAGCTCAACGGCAGCGACCCGACGATCAAGCTCAAGGTCAAGCCGGAATGGGGACCGAACGTCTACGTGTCGGTGCTGAGCCTGCGTGGCCGCCTGCGCGAAGTGCCGTGGTACTCGTTCTTCCAGTGGGGCTGGCGCCAGCCGCTGGACTGGTGGCACGCATTCCGCAGCGAAGGGCGCGAATACGTGGCGCCGTCGCCGCTGGTCGATCTGTCGAAGCCGGCGTTCCGGCTGGGGCTGGCGCAGATCCGCGTCGGCAACGAGGCGTACCGGCTCGACGTGAGCGTGACCCCGGACAAGGCGAGCTACCCGGTGCGGGGCAAGGCGCGCGTGACCGTGCAGGTCAAGCTGCCCGACGGCAAGCCCGCGGCCAATGGCGAAGTGGCGCTGGCCGCCGTGGACCAGGCGCTGCTGGAACTGATGCCGAACACGAGCTGGAACCTGCTCGACGCCATGGTGCAGCCGCGCAGCTATGGCGTGGAAACCTCGACGGCCCAGATGGAAATCATTGGCCGCCGCCACTATGGCCGCAAGGCGGTGCCGGCGGGCGGCGGCGGGGGCAAGAGCCCCACGCGCGAGCTGTTCGACACGCTGCTGCTGTGGAATCCGCGCGTGCAGCTGGACGGCGAAGGCAAGGCCACGCTGGACGTGCCGCTCAACGATTCGCTGACCAGCTTCCGCATCGTCGCCGTGGCCGATCTGGGCGTGAACCGCTTCGGCAGCGGCAGCGCCAGCATCGCCGCGACGCAGGACCTGCAGATGATCTCGGGCCTGCCGCTGCTGGTCCGCGAGGACGACAAGTACCGCGCGATGTTCACGCTGCGCAATACCACGCAGCGCGCGATGACCGTGGAAGCCACGGCACGCGCCACGCTGGTGGACGCGCAGACGCTGCCGGCGCAGACCGTGCAGATTCCCGCCGGCGAGGCCCGCGAGATCGGCTGGGACATCACCGCGCCCGCGCTGCTGGCGTACAGCCGCAGCGGCACGATCCTGTGGGACGTGGCCGCCGCCGAGAAGGGCACGGGCGGCGCCAGCGACAAGCTCAAGGTATCGCAGCAGATCGTGCCGGCCGTGCCGGTGACCGTGCAGCAGGCGATGCTGGCGCAGTTGACGCCGAACATGTCGGTGCCGGTGCAGGCGCCGGCCGGTGCGCTGGCCGATCCGTCCGGCAAGCTGCGCGGCGGCATGCAGGTAACGCTGCAGTCATCGCTGGCCGGCGGCATGCCTGGCGTGCGGGAATGGTTCCGCAATTATCCGTTCAGCTGCCTGGAGCAGCGGTCGTCGAAATCGCTCGGGCTGGGTGATGCGGCGGCCTGGGACGCGCTGATGGCGCAGCTGCCGTCGTACCTCGACACGAACGGGCTGGCGTCTTACTTCCCGCTGCGCAGCGACAGCCAGTCGGGCAGCGAAGTGCTGACGGCCTACCTGCTGGCGATTGCCGACGAGGCGTCGCGCGCAGGGCTGCCGATGCGCATTCCCGACGCACAGCGCGACCAGATGGAGCGTGGCCTGACAGCGTTTGTCGAAGGGCGCATCGCGCCGCCGCGCTGGGCCCCGTCGTCGGCGACGATGGATCTGGACGTGCGCAAGCTTGCGGCCATCGAGGCGCTGTCGCGCAGTGGCAAGGCGCAGGGCCGCATGCTGGGATCGATCCAGATCCTGCCAGACCAGTGGCCGACGTCGGCGCTGATCGACTGGCTGGGCATCCTGTCGCGCGTGCAGGACATCCCCGAGCGCGACAAGCGCATGGCCGATGCCACGCAACTGTTGCGCAGCCGCCTGACGGTGCAGGGCACGCGCCTGGTGTTCTCGACCGAGCGCGCCGACAACTGGTGGTGGCTGATGGCCGGCGGCGACGTCAACGCAGCGAAGCTGCTGGCGCTGGCGTCGCAGCTGCCGGCCTGGAAGGAAGACGTGCCGCAACTGGTGACCGGCCTGCTGGGCCGCCAGACGCGTGGGGCGTGGTCGACGACCACTTCGAACGCCTGGGGCGTGATGGCGATCCGCCGCTATGCGCAGGCCTACGAGAAGACGGCTGTGGCGGGCAGTGCGCGTGCCACGCTTGGCGAGGTGTCGCGCACGTTCGACTGGTCCAGGGCCGCGCATCAGGACGGCGTGGCCAGCGGCATGGTCGACCTGCCGTGGCCGGCGGCAGCCGCCAGCGCACCCGCTGCGCTGCAGGTGGAGCAGCAGGGCACGGGCCGTCCGTGGGCCACGGTGCGGGCGCTGGCCGCCGTGCCGCTGCGCGAGCCGGTGGCGGCGGGCTATCGCATCCGCCGCAGCGTCACGCCGGTGGAGCAGGCCGTGGCGGGCAAGTGGTCGCGTGGCGACACCTATCGCGTCAAGCTCGATATCGATGCGCAGGCCGACATGACGTGGGTAGTGGTCAGCGATCCGGTGCCCACCGGGGCGACGATCCTGGGCAGCGGCCTGGGTCGCGATTCGGTGATCGCCACGCGTGACCAGAAGTCGGCATGGTCGGACTTCACCGAGCGCACGCCCGAGGCCTATCGCGAGTACTTCAGCTATGTGCCCAAGGGCGGGCTGTCGGTCGAGTACACGGTGCGGCTCAACAACGCGGGCGAGTTCGCGCTGCCGCCGACACGTGTCGAGGCAATGTACGCCCCGGACGTGTTCGGTGAAACCCCCAACGCGAAGCTGACGGTGGGAGCGGCCAAGTGAGCTGGATCGCCATGCGGATGCCCCCACGCGTGCGCGAATGGTGGATGGCCGGCGCACTGGCCGGCATCACCTACGGTGTGCTGCTGTTCCAGGCGTCGCTGGAACTGCCGCCCAATACGCCGCTGACCGGGCAGATCGCGTACCAGCCGGTCTGGAAGACGGCAATGGTGCTGCTGCTGGCGCGGGCGGCGTGGTTCCATCGCCCTTCGGCCGAGCGGCGCTGGCTGGTGATCGCGCTGGTCTTCTCGGGCCTGGGCGATTTTCTGCTGGCGCTGCCCGGGCTCCGGGTGTCGTTCGTCGGTGGGCTGGGCGCCTTTCTGATGGCGCATCTGGCGTATCTGCGGCTGTTCGTGCCGCTGGGCGGCGACATGCGTCCGCAGCGGCTGGTGGGCTGCGGGCTGGTGCTCGGTGCGGCCGGTGCGTTGCTGGGGCGCTTCTGGCCCAACCTCGGACCTTTGATGTGGCCCGTGACGGTCTATATCGGCGTGCTGGCCGCCATGGCGTGCGCGGCGCTGCTGGCGCGCCTGCCGACGCCGCTGACGGCGCTCGGGGCGCTGTGCTTTGTGGTGTCCGACGCGCTGATCGGCACGGCGAAATTCCTGTCGCCGTTCGACACATACCAACTGGGCATCTGGTGGACCTACGCCATTGCGCAGCTGCTGCTGGTGGCCGGTGTGGTGGCGGGGCGCGACGCGCACGATTGAGGCATCTGGTGCAGGCAAGGCGGGACGAAGCATGCGATTGAAGCGAAGTGCATGGGTGGTGACAAGCCTGCTGCTGTGGTCGGCCGGCGCGGCCCATGCCGTGCCCGGTTTCCGGGAGGTGCGCGACAACTGGCGCAGTGCCGATATCGTCGTCACGGATCGGCACGGGCAGACGGTGGCGCGCGTGCGCGACGACTTCCAGGCACGGCGTGGCGACTGGGTGACGCTGACCGATACCTCGCCGGCCTTGCGCACGGCCATCGTGCTGTCCGAGGACAGGCGCTTCTATGCGCATAGCGGGGTGGACTGGCAGGGCGTGGCCGCGGCGGCGTGGGCCAACCTCTGGAACACACGCACGCGCGGGGCATCGACGCTGACGATGCAGTTGGCCGGGTTGCTCGATGCCGATCTGCGCGCCGGCCGTGGCCGCAGTTTCGGGCAGAAGATGGGGCAGGTGGTCAGTGCGTCGTCGCTGGAGCGCGGCTGGAGCAAGGATCAGATCCTGGAGGCCTACCTGAACCTGGTGCCGTTCCGGGGCGAACTGGTGGGGCTGTCGGCGATGTCGCAGACGCTGTTCGGCAAGGTGCCGAGCGGGCTCGATGCGCGGGAGTCCGCGGTGGCGGTGGCGCTGGTGCGCAGCCCGAATGCGTCGGCGCTGCAGGTGTCGAAGCGGGCGTGCGGCATCTTGCGCGACATGAAGCTGCCGCGCGAATGCGACGGGCTCGACGGCTTTACCACGCTGGTGCTGGCAAAGTCATCGGGCGCGGCGGCCGATGCGATGAACGCGCGCCGCGACATCCAGCTCGCACCGCATCTGGCGCGGCAACTGGTGACCCAGGCGCGGGTTGCGACGCCGGCCGGAAAGCCGCTGCCGCCGCGCATCGTATCGACGCTCGACGCCGAATTGCAGCGCGTGGCGGCGGACAGCCTCGGCCGGCATCTGCGCGAACTGGCCGGCCGCAATGCCGAGGACGGTGCGGTGGTGGTGATCGACAACGCCAGCGGCGACGTACTGGCCTATGTGGGGTCGTCGGGCGTGCTGTCGGCGGCGGCTCAGGTCGATCATGCGGCCGCACTGCGGCAGGCCGGATCGACGCTGAAGCCGTTCCTTTATGCGCAGGCGATCGAGGAACGCCGGCTTACCGCCGCATCGTTGCTCGACGATCGGCCGGTCAACCTGCCGACCGGCGGCGGGCTCTATATTCCGCAGAATTACGATCATCGCTATGCCGGCTGGGTCAGCCTGCGTGCCGCGCTGGGGTCGTCGCTCAATGTGCCGGCCGTGCGCACGCTGGTCATGGTGACCCCGCATCGCTTCCATCGCCGCCTGGTGTCGCTGGGTCTGCCGCTAACCCAGTCGGGCGATTACTACGGCTACAGCCTGGCGCTGGGCAGTGCCGATGTGTCGCTGCTGTCGCTGACCAATGCGTATCGTACTTTCGCCAATGCGGGCGCGTACTCGGCACCGCGCATGACGGCGGGTGCCGCGATGCCCGCGAAGCGTGCGGTGATGACACCCGATGCCACGTATGTGATCGGCGACGTGCTGTCGGACCGCCATGCGCGGGCGCGCACATTCGGGCTCGACAGTCCACTGACAACGCGTTTCTGGACGGCGGTGAAGACCGGCACCAGCAAGGACATGCGCGATAACTGGTGCGTGGGATGGTCGCAGGCCTACACGGTAGGTGTATGGGTGGGCAACGCAAGCGGCGCGAGCATGCACGACGTGTCGGGGGTATCCGGTGCGGCGCCCGTGTGGCACGAAGTCATGGAGGCGCTGCACCGGGGCAAGCCGAGCCGCGCGCCGGCGATGCCGGCCGGTGTGGAGCGCGTGGCGCTGGATTTCGAGGACGGCCTGGAGCCCGCGCGTGACGAGGTGTTTCTGACGGGTACGGCCGTGCCGCACATCCGCATCGGCAAACCCGGCAAGACACCCGGTACGCCGGCGATTGCGAGCCCGGCGGACGGCACGATCTTCGCGCTCGATCCCGATATCCCGCCGGCGGCGCAACAGGTCTGGTTCCATGCCGATGGGCTGACCGGCCAGACCGCCAACGCGGTGACATGGCGCATGGACGGCAAGCCGCTGGGCAAGGGGGGCCAAGTGGGCTGGCTGCCATGGCCGGGACGGCATCGTGTGCAGCTGGTGGATGCCGGCGGCAAGGTGGTGCACGAGATCGGCATCGAAGTGCGCGGCGCCAGCGTGCGCGAGACCACGGCACAGAAGGTGTCGCTGCGGCGCTGATGCCCGCTGATGCCGCGCCGCCGGCCGGAGGCTACAGCGGGGATTGCGGCAGTTCGCGCGCCTTGAGGAAATCGACGAACACGCGCAGCTTGGGCGGCATCAGCGCGCGGCTTGGGTAGTAGAGGTAGAAGCCCGAGAACGGCGGCGTCCAGGCATCGAGCACGGTGACCAGCGCCCCCGACGCCAGCGCCCCGGCGATATGGTGCGGAAACTCGTACACCAGCCCCAGCCCTGCCAGTGCGGCCTGATGCAGCATGGTCTTGTCGTTGGCGATCAGCGCGGGGCGGGTGTCGACGGTGAACGGGCGGCCGCCCGCGCGCGAAAATTCCCAACGGTACATCGACCCCATGGGCCCGAAACGATATTGCAGGCACGCATGCCGATGCAGGTCATGGGGCGTTTCCGGCGTGCCATGGGCGGCCAGGTAGTCGGGCGAGGCGGCTACCACCATGCGCAGCGGGCCTGTCACAGGAATCGCGACCATATCCTGCTGCAGCGCTTCGCCCAGGCGCAGGCCGGCATCGAACCCTTCGGCGATCAGGTCGATGAAGCGGTCGTCGGTCACCAGATCGACGCATATCGACGGGTACGCACGCATGAAATCGGTCAGGATCGGCCGCAACGCGATGACCACCGCCGAATGCGAACTTGTCAGCCGCAACGTGCCCACCGGTACGTCGCGCTGCTGGCGTACGTCGTCGGTGGCGGCATGGATTTCGGCCAGGGCCGGTGCCACGCGCGCCAGCAGCGCCGCGCCAGCCTCCGTCAGGCCCACGCGGCGCGTCGTGCGTTGGAGCAGGCGCACGCCAAGCCGGTCTTCCAGATGGCGCACGGTCTGCGAAATCGCCGAAGGGCTGACGCCCAGGGCAGCAGCAGCGGCGGTGAAACCCCCAAGTTGCGCCACGCGGGTGAAGGCGGCCAGCGCGGGCAGGGAATCCGGGTCAATTGTGAAGTCAGGCTTCATGATGCGTGCAGCGTAGCACGCTGTTTCCCAATGCGTGGGATGGCGATACTGGCGCTCATCCGGTTGGGACGTGCTGTTTGTTCCGGTGCCCGCCGTGACCTGAAACCACAAGGAGTCTCCCGATGACGGCAATGCGCAAACTGGGGCAGGTTGGCCCCGAAGTCTTTCCCCTTGGCCTGGGCTGCATGGGCATGAGCGAGTTCTATGGCGACCACGACGACGCCGAATCCATTCGTACGATTCATTACGCTATCGATAAAGGCGTAAACTTTATCGATACGGCAGATATCTATGGTCCGCACACCAACGAGCAATTGGTGGGCCGGGCATTGGCCGGACGCCGTGACAAGGTGGTACTGGCCAGCAAGTTCGGCATTGTGCGCGATCCCGCCAACCCGGGGGCGCGCGGCGCCAATGGCCGTCCCGAGTATGTCCGGGCGTCTTGCGATGCCAGCCTGAAGCGGCTGGGCGTGGATCATATCGACCTGTACTACCAGCATCGCGTAGACCCGGACACGCCGATCGAGGAGACCGTCGGCGCGATGGCCGATCTGGTCAAGGCCGGCAAGGTGCGGTGGATCGGGCTGTCCGAGGCCGGCACGGCCACCATCGAGCGCGCCCATGCGGTGCATCCGGTGACGGCCCTGCAGACCGAATACTCGCTGTGGACGCGCGACGTGGACGAGAACGGCATCCTGGCCACCTGCCAGCGGCTGGGCATCGGCTTTGTGCCATACAGCCCGCTGGGGCGCGGCTTCCTGACCGGCGCCATCCGTACGCCCGACGATTTCGCGCCGGACGACTATCGCCGTACCAATCCGCGCTTCACGGGCGAAAACTTCGCGCGCAACCTGAAGCTGGTGGATGCCGTGCGCGAACTGGCGGCAGCCAAGGGATGCACGGCGGCGCAACTGGCGCTGGCCTGGGTGCTGACGCGCGGCGAGCAGGTGGTGCCGATTCCCGGCACGCGCCGGATCGCCAATCTCGACGACAATCTGGGCGCACTGAACGTCACACTGTCTGCGCGGGACCTGGCCGATATCGACGCGGTGTTCCCGCTGGGCGCGGCGGCGGGTACGCGCTACGCCGAACAGGTGATGTCGCTGCTGTCGCGCTGATCGGGGTCCGGCAACGGGGCCGGCCGGGTGACAATGTCGGCCTTCGCCTCTTTTTGCCTGTACGGGCCCCCACCGATGACTGCCGAGCCGACCGTCCCCCTGACTGCCCTGGATGCCGCCGCCACCGCGGCACGCCTGCCGTATCCCGCGCTTGCCCGGGCCATTGGATCGATGCTGGGCGAACTGCGCGACGGCACCGCGATGGCGCCGCCGCGCATTGCGCTGCCCGTGGGCGACGCCGCGCGCGGGCAGGGCACGCTGCTGGTGATGCCGGCGTGCAACCGCGACATCGTGATGACCAAGAACATCACCGTCCATCCGGGCAATCCGCAGCGGGGCCTGCCCAATATCCTCGGCGAAGTGGTGGTGGCCAACGCGCATACCGGCGAGCGGATCGCCATGCTTGACGGCCCGACCGTCACCGGGCGGCGCACCGCCGCCGTATCGTTGCTGGCAGCGCAATCGTTCGCACCGATGATTGACGGGGAACTGCTGATCGTCGGCGCGGGCGTGCAGGCGCAAACCCATCTCGAAGCGTTCGTGGCCGGCCTGCCCGTGCGCAAGGTCTGGCTGCAGTCGCGCACGCGCGACAAGGCCGACGCGCTGGCTGCGCAAGCGCGGGCGCTGGGCGTGGCCGCCGACGTGATCGACGATGTCGCGGCGGTGCTGCCCCGGGTGTCGATGGTGGTCACCGTGACATCGAGCCGGACGCCGGTGCTGCCCGATGTGGACAGCGGCCTCTGGACCGACCGCCATTTCGTCGCGGCCGTCGGCGCATTCCGGCCCGACATGTGCGAACTGCCGCCGCAACTGTGCCAAACGGCATCGGCGCGGGGCCGTCTGCTGGCCGACACGCTGTTCGGTATCGAAGACGAAGCAGGCGACCTGCTGCAGGCGGGCATCGACTGGAATACGGTGCAGCCGTTCGAGACGGCCATTCTCGATGCCGACACCCTGCGTACGCGAACAGGCAGTCCGCTGGTGTTCAAGAGCGTGGGCTATGCGCTGTGGGACCTGGCTGCCTGCATCCTGGCCAGCCAGAAGTGACGCGGGGCTGGCGCCCGCATCCCGTCCGAACGCCTGTTTGAGCATTCGGCTATGCAGTCAAAAAACCACTCGCATCGAGTGGTTTTTCATTTGTGAAACAGAACCGTTGTGCTGACGCGTCGTTTTGGATGCAAAAACGCCGAAATCCGTGTCCGCCTTTTGGGTTAACCCTGTCTTTAGGGCATTTCTTCTATCATCCCGCCCCGTGTATGAAACAGTCCGCGCAAGTGCCGCAGGATAATTGCCGCCAGCAGTGGCTGTATTCAGAAGAAAGAGGACGGAGTAAGAGGAACAATGAAAAAGATCTATAAGAACATGCTGATGGCGGGTGCCGCCATGGCAATGGCTGGCGCCGCACAGGCCCAGTCCGCGGGCACTAACGTGGTGAGTCTGGGCTGGATGCGCGTGATGCCGACGGGCGACTCGCAACTGCTGACGATCGATTCGATCGGTGGCCGTCCGGCTGGCGTGCAGCGCCCGAACACCGGCGCCAAGATCGACGGCGCCGATACCGCCGGCCTGACGTTCGGGCATTTCTTCACCGACAACATTTCGGCCGAATTCGTCGTGGGCATCCCGCCCCAGCACGATGTCAGCGGCGACCGCGGCTATGCCCAGTACGGCAAGCTTGGCGAAGTGCGTCAATGGAGCCCGGCGATCGTCGCCAAGTGGCATTTCTTCGACGCCAAGACCAAGTTCCGCCCATACGTCGGCGTGGGTGTGAACTACACCTGGTTCACCGGCGAGACGGTCACGAACCAGACCTTCGTCCAGCGCGAGTTTGGCCCGGGCTCGACCATGACGGCGACCGCCAGTTCGTCGTGGAACCCGGTGTTCAACGTCGGCGCGAACTACGCGATCAACGAGAAGTGGTTCCTCGGCTTCTCGGTGTCGTACGTGCCGATCTCGTCCACGGCTCACTTCACCACCACGCTGGCCAATGGCGCCAAGGTCGAGTCGCACACCAAGATCAAGATCGATCCGGTCGTGACGTTCCTGCACGTCGGCTACAAGTTCTGATCCGTCACGGACCAGACGCCAGATGGCGAAAAGGGCACCCCCGGGGTGCCCTTTATCATTGGCGCGGCCCGATGTCAGGCCGCCGACTTCACCGGGTAGCCGGCATCCTCGATGGCTTGCTGCAGCGCCTGGCGATCCGCGGCCGATTCGACCTTGACCGACTGGGCCGGCACGTCGGCGGCCACCTGGGCGGCCGGATCGACGGCCTGCACCGCGCGGGTGATCGCGCCGACGCAGTGGTTGCAGGACATGCCTTCGACCTGGAACTGGATCATGGTGTGACTCCTTGTGAACGATTTGAGACTGGAAACGACTTTCGGAAGCAGTATGAACCTTCCCACCGTGGGAAGCGCAAGCCCGCGATGGTGACGCCGAAATAACGCCCCCGGCCTTGACCTTCCAATGATGGTAAGGTCCACAGTACAGTTGTCGCGCCCCGTGCGCCTTGCCGGATTTCGCCCATGTCCACCCCTGCGTCGTCCCTGAGTTCCGTCCCGAACACCACGCCGAATGCCACCCGGAATGCCATTGGTGCGGCCGAGTGGCGCCTGCCTGTCGAGGGCATGACCTGCGCGTCGTGCGTGGGCCGCGTCGAGCGTGCGCTGGCGAAGGTGCCCGGCGTGCATGACGTGGCCGTCAACCTGGCCACCGAGCAGGCCACGCTCCATGTCGACAGCGGCGCCGCACTCAACGCCGCCGCGCAGGCCGTGGCCGATGCGGGCTACGACGTGCCGCGCGACGAGGTCGAGCTCGCCATCGCGGACATGACCTGCGCGTCATGCGTGGGCCGCGTGGAGCGTGCGCTGCGTGCCGTGCCCGGCGTGCAGGACGCCCAGGTCAACCTGGCTACCGAGCGGGCCACGGTGACGGTGCTGCGCGGCACAGCCGATGCGGCGGCACTTGCCGAGGCTGTGGCGCGCGCCGGATATGGTGCCAGGCCGGTGGTCGATGCGGCAGCCGCTGCATGGGGTACGGAAGCACGGCGGTCCGATTTCTGGTCCGGTCCGTGGCCCGTGGCGATCTCCGCCGCGCTGTCGCTGCCGCTGGTGGCGCCGATGGTGCTGGAATGGTTCGGCATCCACGCGATGCTGCCGGGCTGGCTGCAATGGCTGCTGGCCACGCCGGTGCAGTTTGTGTTCGGCTGGCGCTTCTACAAGGCCGGCTACAAGGCCGTGCGCGCCCGTGCCGGCAATATGGACCTGCTGGTGGCACTGGGTACGTCGGCCGCCTATGCGCTGTCGATCTGGCAGATGTTCGATGCCGAGCCCGGCGCCATGCCTCACCTGTACTTCGAAAGCGCCGCGGTCGTGATCACGCTGGTGCGGCTTGGCAAATGGCTGGAAGTCCGCGCCAAGCGCCAGACCGCCGACGCCATCCGCGCGCTGGCCGCCCTGCGCCCCGATACGGCGCGCGTGGTCCGCAACGGCGTGGAGCAGACCGTGCCGGTGGCCGACGTGCGCGTGGGCGACGACATCGTCGTCCGGCCCGGCGAGCGGATTCCGGTCGATGCCGAAGTGGTAACCGGCGCCAGCCATGCCGATGAATCGATGCTGACCGGCGAGTCGCTGCCGGTGCCGAAGCGGCCGGGCGACCGGCTGACCGGTGGATCGATCAATTTCGAGGGCCTGCTGGTGGCGCGTACCGTGGCCGTGGGTGCCGAGACGGTGCTGGCCAGGATCATCCGCATGGTCGAGCACGCGCAGGCAGCCAAGGCGCCGATCCAGCGCATGGTGGACCAGGTCAGCGCGGTGTTCGTGCCCGTGGTGCTGGGCATTGCGCTGGCCACGCTGCTGGGCTGGGGCGTGATTGCCGGCGACTGGAGCCAGGCGCTGCTCAACGCAGTGGCGGTGCTGGTGATCGCCTGCCCCTGCGCGCTCGGCCTGGCCACGCCGACCGCGATCATGGCGGGCACCGGCGCCGGTGCGCGCGCAGGCATCCTGATCAAGGACGCCGAGGCGCTGGAAGTGGCGCATCGCGTGTCGATCGTGGCGTTCGACAAGACCGGCACGCTGACCGTCGGCAAGCCCGAGGTGGTCGCGCTGCACGCCGCCGATGGCGATGACAACGCACTGCTGGAAAAGCTCGCGGCATTGCAGGCCGGCAGCGAGCATCCGCTGGCACGCGCCGTGGTGGCGCTGGCGGCCGAACGCGGTATTGCGGCGCCCGTGGCCAGCGATGTGCGCGCGCTGCCGGGCCGCGGCATTGCCGGCGTGGTGGCGGGGCAGGCGCTGCAACTGGGCAGCGAAGGGCTGCGCGCGTCGCTGAACGCCGATGCGGGTGCACTGCAGGCCGATGCCGAACGCCTGCGTGGCGAAGGGCGCACGGTATCGTGGCTGATCGACGCCGCGACGCCTTCCGTGCTGGGGCTGGTGGCGTTTGGCGATGCGCTGAAGCCGGGCGCGGCGGCCGCCATCGCACGGCTGCGCGAGGCCGGCATCCGCACCGTGATGCTGACCGGCGATAACGCCGGCGCGGCGGCCCGCGTGGCCAGCGTGCTGGGCCTGGACGACGTGCAGGCCGAGGTATTGCCCGGGGACAAGGCCGCCCGCGTGACGGCGCTGCGGGCTGACGGCAACGCCGTGGTGGCGATGGTGGGCGATGGCATCAACGACGCGCCGGCGCTGGCGGCGGCCGATGTCGGCATTGCGATGTCCACGGGCACCGACGTGGCGATGCACGCGGCCGGCATCACGCTGATGCGTGGCGATCCCGCGCTGGTGGCCGATGCGCTGGCGGTGTCGCACCGCACCGTGCGCAAGATCCGCCAGAACCTGTTCTGGGCCTTTATCTACAACGTGATCGGCATACCGCTGGCCGTGGCGGGGCTGCTCAATCCGGTGGTGGCGGGCGCCGCCATGGCGTTCTCCAGTGTCAGCGTGGTCAGCAACGCGCTGCTGCTGCGCCGCTGGCACCCGCTGGCGGGCCAGCAAGCCAAGGAGGCAAGATGAATATCGGAGAAGCGGCGGAGGCCTCGGGCGTATCCGCCAAGATGATCCGCCACTACGAATCGATCGGCCTTGTCGATGCGCCGCCGCGCAGCGAGGGCGGCTATCGCCGCTACGACGAACGGGCGGTGCATACCTTGCGCTTCGTGCGGCGCGCCCGTAATCTCGGCTTCTCGCTCGACGAGATTCGCAACCTGCTGTCGCTCTGGCATGATCGCGGGCGGGCCAGCGCCGACGTGAAGGCGCTGACGCTGCGGCACGTGGCGGAACTGGAGGTCAAGATTGCCGAGCTGGCCGCCATGCGCGACACGTTGCGCGCACTGGCCGAGGCCTGCAGCGGCGACGACCGGCCCGATTGCCCGATCCTGTCCGACATGGCGTCGGAGGCGTCGGAAGCGCCGGGTTGTCCGGCATGCCACGCCTGACTGCAGGCTAGCCATCCGCAGCATCACGACAAGCAGGTCCCAACAAGGAGAGATTGGGATGAACGAGCCTGTGACCGCCTTTGCGCTGGCTTCCGCGCCGGCGCCCGCCATTGCGCCGACCGAATCGCGCCAGCGCATGCGCGATGGCACCGAACTGCTGCTGCGTACCTGGCTGCCCGATCCGCAGCACTTTCCCGAGCCCCTTGGCACCGTCCTGCTTGTGCACGGACTGGCCGAGCATAGTGGCCGCTATCCGCATGTTGCGGCCGCGTTGTGCGCGCTGGGGCTGCGCGTGCGGGCCTACGACCACCGGGGCCATGGCGCGAGCGGCGGCCCGCGCATGGTGGCGCCGCATCCCGACAGCTATCTCGACGACCTGGCCGAAATCCACGATGCCGCAGTGCGGCAATGGCACGAACTGCCGATCGTGCTGGGCCACAGCATGGGTGGCCTGGTGGCGGCACGTTTTGCGACGTCCCGCGTGCGGCCGATCCGGGCGCTGATCCTGTCGTCGCCAGCGCTGGCGTTGAAGTTGTCCAACACTATGCTCACGCTGCATCGCGTGCTGCTGGCGCTGGTGCCGCATATGCGTGTGCCGAATCCCATCGACGCCCATCTGCTGTCGCACGACCCCGAAGTGGCGCGTGCCTATCGTACCGATCCGCTGGTGCAGGCGTCGATCAGCGCCAGCGTGCTGGAGTCGTTCCTGCGCGGCATGGCGCAGGCGCAGGCTGACGCGCCGCGGCTGGAAGCCCCGATGCTGATGCTGGTGGGCGGCGCCGATCGCATCGTCGATCCGCAGGGCAGCCGTACCTTTTTCGGCCACGCGCCCGAGGACCTGCGCGAGATGGCGTGGTTCGAGACTGGTTTTCACGAGATATTCAACGAGGCCGAGCCGTTGCGCGGCGAGGTCTTCGCGGCACTGACCGACTGGCTTCGCCGGCACCTGGAGAATCCGGCAAAGCCCTGACGACGGCCGCTGCCAAGTCGTGCGATGATGCCCGGCATTCCACAAGAAAAAAAAGCGCCCTCAGGGCCGGCAAAGGAAGCAAGGGATATGGAGACGTACGACTACATCATCGTGGGCGCGGGCTCGGCCGGCTGCGTGCTGGCCAACCGCCTGACGCAGGACGCCGATGTCAACGTGCTGCTGCTCGAAGCGGGCGGCAAGGACGACTACCACTGGATCCATATTCCGGTGGGCTACCTGTACTGCATCGGCAATCCGCGCACAGACTGGCTGTACCGCACCGTCGAAGAGGCTGGCCTCAATGGCCGTTCGCTGGGATACCCGCGCGGCCGCGTGCTGGGCGGGTGTTCGTCGATCAACGGCATGATCTACATGCGCGGGCAGCGCGAGGATTACGACGACTGGGCACGCATCACCGGGGACGACGGCTGGCGCTGGGACAACGTGCTGCCGCTGTTCAAGCGTAGCGAGGACCATCATCGCGGCGCCAACGAATTCCACGGCGCAGGCGGCGAGTGGCGCGTGGAAGGGCAACGGTTGCACTGGGACATCCTGGAGCGGTTCATCGACGCCGCCGAGCAGGCCGGCATTCCGCGCACCAGCGATTTCAACCGCGGCGACAACTTCGGCGTGGGCTATTTCGAGGTGAACCAGCGGCGCGGCATTCGCTGGAACACGGCCAAGGCATTCCTGCGCAAGGCGTCGGACCGGCCCAACCTGACCATTGTCACAGGCGCCCAGGTCAGCAGCCTGGTCTTCGATTCGCCCGACGGCAGGCGCTGCACCGGCGTGCAGTACGTGGGCGGCGGCCAGCAGCTGGAAGCGCGGGCCACCGAGGAGGTGATCCTGGCCGCCGGTGCGATCAATTCGCCGCAGTTGCTGGAACTGTCGGGCATCGGCCAGCCGGAACGGCTGCAGGCGCTGGGCATTCGCGTGCGCCATGCCTTGCCCGGCGTGGGCGAGAACCTGCAGGATCATCTGCAGCTGCGTACCGTCATCAAGGTGCAAGGCGTGCGCACGCTCAATACGCGCGCGTCGAAGTGGTGGGGCAAGCTTGGCATCGGCCTGCAGTACGCGTTCAACCAGAGCGGGCCGATGAGCATGGCGCCGTCGCAGCTGGGCGCGTTCGCGCGCAGCGACGAGGGCCAGGCGCGCGCCAATGTCGAATATCATGTGCAGCCGCTGTCGCTGGACAAGTTTGGCGACCCGCTGCACGACTTCAATGCCTTCACGGCCAGCGTCTGCAACCTGAGGCCCACGTCGCGCGGCAGCGTGCATATCGACAATGCGGACTTCCGCCGCGCCCCGCGGATCGCGCCGAACTACCTGTCGACCGAGGCCGACCGCAAGGTGGCCGCCGATTCGATCCGACTGACCCGGCGCATCGTCGCATCGCCGGCGCTGGCGCCATACCAGCCCAGCGAATGGCTGCCGGGCCCTGCGTTCCAGACCGACGAGCAGCTGGCAGAGGCGGCCGGCGCCATCGGCACTACGATCTTCCATCCGGTGGGCACCTGTCGCATGGGCGCCGGGGACGACGCCGAGGCGGTGGTCGACAACCGGCTGCGCGTACGCGGCATCGCCGGACTGCGCGTGGTGGACGCCTCGGTCATGCCGCTGATTACCTCGGGCAATACCAATTCGCCGACGATCATGATTGCCGAGCGGGCCAGCGACATGATCCGCGCCGACCGCAAGGCCCGCGCGAGCGGTGCAGCAAATACGCCGCAAATCGTCACGTCGGTGTCGGCGTAAGGGTCTTCCACGATACCTGGCGAAGCCGACGCCCGCAGACGTCGGTACGGCTTCGCACATCGCGTTGCCGTCACGTCGTTAATGTATTACGCCTAGTGCAAACCCCGATGTTTTGCGACGCAGCAGGCGCACACAATAGTCGCCGGTATACGGTGCCGCAGCCTTCACTTGGCGCACGCGTATCCACGGTAGCCGCACCGTTCCCACCAATACCTAAAGCGGCAAACATGGCGACAAAGCGCCGCAGTTCGGACCATTGTCAGTAGCCGGGCACAACCTGGCAGCAGCAAGAGGGCGGGCAGGAGACTATGACTCAGGAAATCATCCTGGAAACGAAGAACCTCACGAAGGAATTCAAGGGGTTCACTGCGGTGAGCGACGTCAACCTGCAGGTGCGGCGCGGCTCGATCCATGCCTTGATCGGACCGAACGGCGCGGGCAAGACCACTTGCTTCAACCTGCTCACCAAATTCCTGGAGCCCACCACGGGCACCATCCTTTTCAACGGCATCGACATCACGCGAGAGAAGCCCGCACAGATTGCGCGGCGCGGCGTGATCCGGTCGTTCCAGATTTCCGCCGTGTTCCCGCACCTGACCGTGCGCGAGAACGTGCGCATCGGCCTGCAGCGCCAGCTGGGCACCGCGTTCCAGTTCTGGCGCAGCGAGCGGTCGCTCGACGTGCTCGACGCGCGCGCCATGGACCTGCTGGACCAGGTGGGCCTGACCGAATTCGCCGAGACCACCACCGTCAACCTGCCGTACGGCCGCAAGCGCGCACTGGAGATCGCCACCACGCTGGCGATGGAGCCCGAGCTGATGCTGCTGGACGAGCCCACGCAGGGCATGGGCCACGAGGACGTGGACCGCGTGACGCAGCTGATCAAGAAGGTCTCTGCCGGCCGCACCATCCTGATGGTCGAGCACAACATGAACGTGGTGTCGTCGATCGCCGACAAGATCACGGTGCTGCAACGTGGCGCCATCCTGGCCGAAGGGCCGTACGCCGAGGTGTCGAAGGACCCGCGCGTGATGGAAGCCTACATGGGCACCGCCGACGCCGAACTGCAGGGGGCGCACTGAGATGAGCACGAACGCATCCAATGTCCCCGCGCTGGAGATCAAGGACCTGCACGCCTGGTACGGCGAATCGCACATCCTGCACGGCGTGGACCTGACCGTGAACCGTGGCGAGGTGGTCACGCTGCTGGGCCGCAATGGCGCCGGCCGCACCACCACCATGCGCGCGATCATGGGCCTGACCGGCGCGCGCAAGGGATCGATCAAGATCAACGGCAACGAGACCATCGGCCTGCCCACGCACAAGATCGCGCACTACGGCATCGGCTACTGCCCGGAAGAGCGGGCGATCTTCTCCAGCCTGTCGTGCGAGGAAAACCTGCTGCTGCCGCCCGTGCTCAAGGGCGCCAGGGGCGGCGACACCCCCGGCATGAGCGAGGCCGAGATCTACGAGATGTTCCCGAACCTGCGCGAGCGCAAGCAGAGCCAGGGCACGCGGCTGTCGGGCGGGGAACAGCAGATGCTGGCCGTGGGCCGCATCCTGCGCACGGGCGCGAATCTGCTGCTGCTCGACGAGATATCCGAGGGCCTGGCGCCGGTGATCGTGCAGGCGCTGGCGCGCATGATCCTGATGCTCAAGAAGAAGGGCTACACCGTGGTCATGGTGGAGCAGAACTTCCGCTTTGCCGCACCGCTGGCCGACCGCTTCTACGTGATGGAGCACGGCACCATCGTCGAACGCTTTGCCGCCAGCGAGCTGCAGGCCAAGATGCCGGTGCTGAATGAACTGCTCGGGGTATGACCCGCTGCGCCCGACCGGCGCCAGGGTCGTAATTCCGGATCGTGTGAATCGTATTTTTACGAGATGGCAGGAACGGGTGGCAGCACGCCGCCGCAACTCAGGAGACAAGACATGAAGATGAATCGGCTGGCTGTCGCAGTGGCGGCAACTGTCTTTGGCGCGTTTGCAGGGGGCGCTTCGGCGCAGGTATCGAACGATACCGTGAAGATCGGCTACATCACCGACATGTCGGGCCTGTACGCCGACATCGACGGCCCGGGCGGCCTGGAAGCGATCAAGATGGCCATCGAGGATCACGGTGGCAAGGTGCTGGGCAAGCCGATCGAACTGGTCAGCGCCGATCACCAGAACAAGGCCGACATTGCTGCGTCGAAGGCGCGCGAATGGATGGACCAGCAGGGCCTGGACATGCTGCTGGGCGGGACCAACTCCGCCACGGGCCTGGCCATGAACAAGGTGGCGCAGGAAAAGAAGCGCGTCTACTTCAACATCGGCGCCGGCACGGCCCGCCTGACCAATGAAGAGTGCTCGCCGTACACGGTGCACTACGCCTATGACACGGTGGCGCTGGCCAAGGGCACCGGCAGCGCGGTGGTGAAGCAGGGCGGCAAGAAGTGGTTCTTCCTGACCGCCGACTACGCCTTCGGCCATTCGCTCGAAAGCGATACGGCGGCCGTGGTGAAGGCCAATGGCGGCACGGTGGTGGGCCAGGTGCGCCACCCGCTGTCGGCGTCGGACTTCTCGTCGTTCCTGCTGCAGGCGCAGGCATCGAAGGCTGACATCCTGGGCCTGGCCAATGCCGGCGGCGACACGATCAACGCAATCAAGGCCGCCAAGGAATTCGGCATCACCAAGAGCATGAAGATTGCCGGCCTGCTGATGTTCATCAATGACGTGCACAGCCTGGGCCTGAAGAACACCGAAGGCCTGCTGATGACCGACAGCTGGTACTGGGACATGAACGACGACACCCGCAAGTTCGCGAACCGCTTCTTCGGCAAGATGAAGAAGATGCCGAGCAGCCTGCAGGCCGCCGACTATTCCGCCGTCAGCACGTACCTCAAGGCTGTGGAAGCCGCCAAGACCGATGATCCGGACAAGGTCATGGCCGAGCTCAAGAAGATGAAGATCAACGACTTCTACAACAAGAGCTACATCCGCGCCGATGGCCGCAATATCCACGACATGTACCTGATGCAGGTCAAGGCGCCGGCGGATTCGAAGAAGCCGTGGGACTACCTGAAGGTGGCGGCGACGATCCCGGGCGACCAGGCGTTCACGACGGTGGCCGAGTCGAAGTGCTCGATCCTGAAGAAGTAAGTTGTTGTGTTGTTTTGCTCCCCTCTCCCGCTGTGCGGGAGAGGGGCGGGGGGAGAGGGCAGGCGATTCTGACGACACAGGTCTCGATTTGAACCGCTGAACCGTCTCACCCGACCCCTCTCCCACGCGTGGGAGAGGGGAGAAACAGATAGGCAATCGACGCCCATGGATATTTTCGGAATTCCGCTACCCGCCATGCTGTCCCAGCTGCTGCTGGGCCTGGTCAATGGCGCTTTCTACGCGATGCTGAGCCTGGGTCTGGCCGTGATCTTCGGCCTGCTCAACGTGATCAACTTCGCGCACGGCGCGCTGTTCATGCTCGGTGCCGTGCTGGCGTGGGCCGGCATGGAATACGCCGGCCTGAACTACTGGGTGATGCTGGTGCTGTCGCCGCTCGTGGTGGGCCTGCTGGGCGTCATCATCGAGAAGACGATGCTGCGCTGGATCTACAAGCTCGATCACATCTACGGGCTGCTGCTCACGCTGGGCATCACGCTGATCATCGAGGGTATCTTCCGTTCGATCTACGGCGTGTCGGGCCTGCCGTATTCGCCGCCCGACGCGCTGCAGGGCGCCACGGACCTGGGCTTCATGATCCTGCCGAACTATCGTGCCTGGGTAGTGGCCGCGTCGGTGGTGGTGTGCCTGGCCACGTGGTTCACGATCGAAAAGACCAAGCTTGGCGCGTACCTGCGCGCCGGCACCGAAAACCCGAAGATGGTGGAAGCCTTCGGTGTCAACGTGCCGCTGATGGTGACGCTGACCTACGGCTTCGGCGTGGCGCTGGCGGCGTTTGCCGGCGTGCTGGCGGCGCCGGTGATCCAGGTGTCGCCGCTGATGGGCCAGAACCTGATCATCATCGTGTTTGCCGTGGTGGTGATCGGCGGCATGGGTTCGATCATGGGGTCGATCATCACGGGCCTGGGGCTCGGCGTGATCGAGGGGCTGACCAAGGTGTTCTACCCGGAAGCATCGTCGACCGTGGTGTTCTTCATCATGGTGATCGTGCTGCTGCTGCGCCCGGCCGGGCTGTTCGGGAGGGAAAAGTGATGAGCGGACCGACTGGACAAACGGCTGTGGCCGTCGAGGCCAAAGGCTTCAAGGAAGGGACGGGATTGCAGAAGAAGGTGCTCTACGGCCTGCTGCTGCTGGGCCTGATCGTGGCGCCGCTGGCCGGCGCCTACCCGGTGTTCGTGCTCAAGGTGCTGTGCTTCGCGCTGTTCGCGTGCGCATTCAACCTGCTGATCGGCTTTACGGGTCTGCTGTCGTTCGGCCATGCGGCGTTCTTCGGCGGCGCGGGCTACGCGGCCGGCCATGCGATGAAGGTGTGGGGCGTGACGCCGGAGCTGGGCCTGCTGTTCGGCACGCTGTCCGGCGCGGCGATCGGCTACGTGGTGGGTTCGCTGGCCATCCGGCGCCAGGGCATCTATTTCTCGATGATCACGCTCGCGCTGGCGCAGATGCTGTTCTTCTTCTGCCTGCAGGCGCCGTTCACGGGCGGCGAGGACGGCCTGCAGGGCATTCCGCGCGGCAAGCTGTTCGGCGTGTTGCCGCTGGCCGACGACATGACGCTGTATTACGTCGCGCTGGTCATCATCGTGGCTGCCTTCGCGCTGATCGTGCGTACGGTGCACTCGCCGTTCGGCCAGATCCTTAAGGCCATCCGCGAGAACGAGCCGCGCGCGATCTCGCTGGGTTACGACGTCGACCGCTTCAAGCTGCTGGCCTTCGTCATCTCGGCGGCGCTGTCCGGCCTGGCCGGTTCGATCAAGGCGCTGGTGCTGGGCTTCGGCACGCTGACCGACGTGCACTGGTCGATGTCGGGCTCGGTGATCCTGATGACGCTGGTGGGTGGCCTGGGGACGCTGTCTGGGCCGATCGTCGGCGCGTTCGTGGTGGTGGCGCTGGAAAACAAGCTCGGCGACATCGGCACGTTCCTGGCCAACCTGACCGGCATCGGCTGGTTCAACGCGCTGGGCGAGTCGGTGACGATGGTGACCGGCGTGATCTTCGTGATCTGCGTGCTGACGTTCCGACGCGGCATCATGGGCGAGCTGATCGCGCTGACTGGCCGAAAATCGGACAAGCACTAGCCGGCCACCCCGAGTGGAGATCGGGCGACATGCCCGATTTTGGGGCTAGGGTTATTGCTGACTTGTTTCATACGCACCGGTTCGTTACATTGCATATACGGTTTTCGCAGGTTAATTGGAGGCGGAAGCGAGGAGACGACAGGCGCGCACCCGGTGTCGGGTAGCAGCAGCCAATACGATAAAGAGGCGTTGCTGGGTGATCCCCGGCAACGCCTTTTTCATTTCTGGCTTCCGGAAACCGCCGCCTGCGGCTCGCGCCGGCGTGAATGTGCGGCCGATGCATCTTCGGCATGACCGCCCGCCAGCCCCCATGCGACAATGCCGGCAGCTTCTTCGGCCGCGCCATGTCCACCCCTTCCGAATCCCCCGGTTTCCAGAAAGTGCAGTATCAGATACGCGTTGGCGGCAGCGCCGATGGTCCCGCCATCGAGGCCTGGCTGAACGCGCGCGCGCCGCTGCCGGTGCCCGAAGCGCGCGCCCGGCGGCTGTCTCTGGACGCCTTGCTGGAGCAGGGCGGCCATGGCATCTGCGTGCTAGGCGTCGGCACCAACGCGGTGCGCGAACCCGGTGAAGCCGATACCGCGCTGGCCTGCCTGACGCCTGTCACGCTGGTTCACAGCCTGTCGCTGGGCGGGCGCGTGGCGATGGTGGCCGAATGGTGGCTGCCGGGCGCCGATGCGGCGGGCTGGCTCGAGGCGACGTGCCAGCTGCTGGCCGACTGGTGCCGTGCCCATGGCATCCGCCATATCCGGCTGGCGCCCGGGCTGGTGGCCGACGCCGCGCGGCCGCCGCAGGGCTTTCAGCGCGATGCCGATGGCCTATGGCTGCGCAGCCTGGTTCCCACCCCGAAACGGCTGGGCTGACCCGCAGCGGGGCCGTTTTCCCGCCCGGGCGAGGCGACGCGTTGCCGCCTGCTTCGGTTCTTTCTATCCCTCGATTTCTTTCAACGCTTTTTCGACCGTTCGGACTGTTCAACCATGGAGTTTGTGTTTCTGGCCGCCGCCGCTTTTCTGGCCGGCATGATCGACGCTGTGGCGGGCGGGGGCGGCCTCGTGCAGGTGCCGGCGCTGTTCTCGACCTATCCCAACATGTCGCCGGCGACGTTGATCGGCACGACCAAGGTGGCGTCGCTGGCCGGGACGTCCAACGCTGCCTTCCGCTTTGCACGCAAGGTGCGGATCTACTGGGGCGCCACCGCGCCCGCGACGCTGGCAGCCTTCGTCTTCTCGATGGCCGGTGCGTGGACGCTGACGATGATCCCGGCCGATCCGCTGCGCAAGGCGCTGCCTTTCGTGCTGCTGATCCTGCTGGTCTATACGGTGGTGAAGAAGGACCTGGGCACCGAGCACGCGCCGGTGCTGTCGGGCGGCCGCGAACGGCTGGCGGCGCTGCTGGCCGGCGCGGCGATCGGGTTCTACGACGGTGTGTTCGGCCCCGGCACGGGCAGCTTCCTGATGATCGTGTTCGTGCGCGTGTTTGGTTACGACTTCCTGCACGCGTCGGCGTCGGCCAAGATCGTCAACCTGGCCACCAACCTGGCGGCGCTGCTGCTGCTGTCGGCGAAGGGCCATGTCTGGTGGCAGCTCGGCATCGTGATGGCCCTGGCCAACGTGGCCGGCAGCCAGGTGGGCAGCAAGCTGGCATTGCGGCACGGCAGCCGCTTCGTGCGCAAGGTATTCATCGCGGTGGTCAGCGCGCTGATCCTGAAGACCGCCTACGACGCGTTCCTGCGCTAGGCCGCAGCAAGTGTCCGCACCGGGCTGGAAGCCCCGTGGGGCAATGAAAACCCGTGACTGTTGCGCCTGCGCCGCTGCGGGTTAATCCGGCCTTTTCGTATCACATCGCTGTGTTAGACTCGATTCGCATTCCCGACCGCGCGGTCGGGAAATGCAACTGCGCAATCCGGGGGTAATGGCGCAGGACGGGAAAAAAACGGGACGAACTTCGATGTTCCCGGCTGAGATCGGATGCCAGCGTTGCATCCGCCAAAGAGCCTGCCAGAGTGGGCCACAAAAAAACTGAAGGCATCCGTCGGCCGGAAGCCGGCGGGTGCCTTTTTCCGTTTTTGGAATCGAAGGAGACAAGCCATGACGTTCAAGCGCGCCAGCCTGCTGGCACTTGCCGCCGCCAGTCTGTTCTCGGGCGCGGTCAGCGCCCAGGTAAAGGTCGGGGTCACGGTTTCGGCGACCGGGCCGGCCGCCTCGCTCGGCATCCCCGAGAAAAACACCTTCACGCTGCTGCCCAAGGAAATCGCCGGCAAGAAGATCGAGTACATCGTGCTTGACGATGCCACCGACACGACCACGGCGGTCAAGAACACGCGCAAGCTGATCAGCGAAGACAAGGTGGATGTGGTGGTGGGTTCCACCGTCACGCCCAATTCGCTGGCCATGGTGGATGTGGCGGCCGAAAGCGAGACGCCGATGATCTCGATGGCCGCCTCGGCCCGCATCATCGAGCCGATGGACAGCAAGCGCGCCTGGGTCTTCAAGACGCCGCAGAACGACTCGCACATGGCAACCGCCCTGGCCGAGCACATGACCAGCAACAACGTGAAGACGGTGGCATTCATCGGCTTCGCTGACGCCTATGGCGACAGCTGGGCGCAGGAATTCGCCAAGGTGGCGGAAATGCGCAAGATCAAGGTGGTGGCCAACGAGCGTTTTGCGCGTACCGACAATTCGGTGACGGGCCAGGTGCTGAAGATGATGGGCGCCAATCCGGACGCCGTGCTGATCGCCGGTTCGGGTACGCCGGCCGCGCTGCCCGCCAAGGCGCTCAAGGAGCGCGGCTACAAGGGCAAGATCTACCAGACGCACGGTGTGGCCAACCCCGACTTCCTGCGCGTATGCGGCAAGGATTGCGAAGGCACATTCCTGCCGGCCGGCCCGCTGCTGGTGGCCGAACAGCTGCCCGACACCAATCCGGTGAAGAAGCCGGCCATGACCTACAAGACCGCATACGAGAAGGCGTTCGGCGGACAGGTATCCACCTTCGGCGGCCACGCCTGGGATGCAGGCCTGCTGCTGCAGAACGCGATTCCCGAGGCGCTCAAGAAGGGCCAGCCCGGCACGAAGGAATTCCGCAAGGCGCTGCGCGATGCACTGGAGCAGACGAAGAACCTGCCGGTATCGCACGGCATCATCAACATGAGCCCCACCGACCACCTCGGCATGGACCAGCGCGCGCGCGTGATGGTGCAGATCGTCGATGGCAAGTGGAAGCTGCAGAAGTAAGCCGGCACAAACCGACCGGCTGGCAGGGGTCACACGCTGGGCAGCGTAGCAACGCAGGGCGCATGGCAGACCATGCGCCCTTTTTTTGCCGCCGTGGATTCCCGCCACCCTCTAGGCATTGCGTGGTGGAATCTCTAAGCTGAGGCTGCGGTAGCGGCTGGCAGGCAGGTTTTCCGGCGCTGGCGTCCACCACGCGCGCACATAATACGGGCAGACAATGGACCTATCGATTGCGGCCATTCTGGCGCAGGACGGCATCACCTCCGGCGCGATCTACGCGCTGCTGGCACTGGCACTGGTGCTGGTGTTCTCGGTGACGCGCGTCATCTTCATCCCCCAGGGCGAGTTCGTGGCCTACGGCGCGCTGACGCTGGCCGCGATGCAGGCGGGCCACGCGCCGCAGACCACGTGGCTGCTGCTGGCCATGGGCGTGCTGACATTCCTCTACGACGGCGTGGCGGTGCTGCGCAGCCCCGAGCTGCGGCTGACCGCGCCGCGCCGCATCCTCGTCCTGGCCGGCAAGTACCTGCTGTTCCCGGGCGCCGTGCATGTCCTGGTGCAGCAGTACGGCGGCATGCCGCTGCCGATGCTGGTGCAGATCGCGCTGACGCTGCTGATCGTGATCCCGCTGGGCCCGATGCTCTATCGCCTGGCCTATCAGCCGCTGGCCGAGGCCAGCACGCTGGTGCTGCTGATCGTGTCGGTCGGCGTGCATTTCGCGCTGGTGGGATTGGGGCTGGTGATGTTCGGTGCCGAAGGCTCCCGTACGAATCCGTTTTCCGATGCGCGCTTCGATGTGGGCAGCCTCAGCGTGTCGGGGCAGAGCATGTGGGTCGTGGCGGTGTCCGGCGTGCTGATTGCGGCGCTGTATTTCTATTTCGAGCGCACGCTGCAGGGCAAGGCACTGCGCGCCACCGCCGTGAACCGCCTGGGCGCGCGGCTGGTGGGTATCGGCACGACGCAGGCCGGGCGCCTGTCGTTCACGCTGGCCGCCGCGATGGGCGCATTGTGCGGCATCCTGATCGCGCCGCTGACGACGATCTACTACGAATCGGGCTTCCTGGTGGGGCTCAAGGGGTTCGTTGGCGCCATCGTCGGCGGGTTGGCCGGCTATCCGGTGGCGGCGCTCGGCGCGCTGCTGGTGGGGCTGCTCGAATCGTATTCGTCGTTCTGGGCCAGCGCGTTCAAGGAGGTCATCGTCTTCACGCTGATCATTCCGGTGCTGCTGTGGCGTTCGCTGACCAGCAAGCATGTCGAGGAAGAGGAGTAAGCCATGACGATGCTGACCGACAAGCCGCTGGAGAAAAACGTGGAGCCGCAGAACGGGAATTCGCAGGGCCGGCCGCAATCGCGACGGGACGGCCACCTGCGCGGGGCCACGCGCAACCGCGTGCTGGCGCTGGGCTTTGCCGTCGTGCTGGCGCTGCTGCCCGTGCTGCCGACACCGGAGTTCTGGATCACGCTGGGCAACTACATCGGGCTCTACAGCATCGTGGCGATCGGCCTGGTGCTGCTGACGGGCGTGGGCGGCATGACGTCGTTTGGCCAGGCCGCATTCGTGGGGCTGGGCGCCTACAGCACGGCGTACCTGACCACGCAGTTCGGGCTGTCGCCATGGCTGGGACTGGTCGTCGGGCTGGTCATCACGATGGCGTCGGCCTATGTGATTGGCCTGATTACGATGCGGATGTCGGGCCACTACCTGCCGCTGGCGACGATTGCCTGGGGCCTGTCGCTGTTCTTCCTGTTCGGCAACCTTGAATTCCTGGGCAAGTACGATGGCCTGAACGGCATTCCGGTGCTGTCGTTCCTGGGTATCGAGCTGCAGTCGGGCCGGTCGATGTTCTACCTGATCTGGGCCGTGGTGCTGCTGGCCGTGGTGGCCATGCAGAACCTGCTCAATTCGCGGCCGGGCCGGGCGATCCGCGCGCTGAAGGGCGGCGGCACGATGGCCGAGGCGATGGGCGTGAATACCGCGTGGATGAAGGTGGTGATCTTCGTCGTGGCGGCGATCCTCGCGTGCGTGTCGGGCTTCCTGTACGCGCACCTGCAGCGTGCCGTGAACCCGACGCCGTTCGGGCTCAACTACGGCATCGAATACCTGTTCATGGCCGTGGTGGGCGGCGTGGGGCACGTCTGGGGCGCCGTGCTCGGCGCGGGCATTCTGACCATCCTCAAGGACGTGCTGCAGGGCCTGCTGCCGAGGCTGCTTGGCAGCACCGGCAACTTCGAGATCATCGTCTTTGGAGTGCTGCTGGTGCTGCTGCTGCAGTACGCGCGCGATGGCATTTGGCCGTTCCTGCGCAGGCTGATGCCATCGGGGCCGCCCGTGGTCGCGCCGGATCAGGCCGAGGCGCTGGCGGTACGGCAGAAACCCGAGGCCGGCGAGTTGATCCTCGACGTGCGCGCGGCGCGCAAGCAGTTCGGCGGCCTGGTAGCGGTGAACGACGTGAGCTTCCAGGTGCGTGCCGGCGAAATCATCGGGCTGATTGGCCCGAACGGCGCGGGCAAGTCCACGACCTTCAACCTGGTAACCGGCGTGCTGCCGCTCACGCGCGGCGAGGTGCGCTATCGCGGCGAGGTGATCTCGGGCCTGCCGTCGCGCGAGATCGTCAAGCGGGGCGTGGGCCGCACCTTCCAGCACGTGCATCTGCTGCCGACGATGACCGTGCTGGAGAACGTGGCCATCGGGGCGCACCTGCGCGGCGATTTCCGCGCACAGGGCGGCGTATCGGCGGCAATCCTGCGCATGAACCGCGCGGAGGAACAGAAGCTGCTGTTCGAGGCCCGGCGCCAGCTGGAGCGTGTGGGCCTGGCGGACTGCATGTACATGGAGGCTGGCAGCCTGGCGCTGGGCCAGCAGCGCATTCTGGAAATCGCGCGCGCGCTCTGCTGCGACCCCGCGCTGCTGCTGCTCGACGAGCCTGCGGCGGGCCTGCGCTACAAGGAAAAGCAGGCGTTGGCGGAACTGCTACGCAAGCTGAAGGGCGAGGGCATGAGCGTGCTGCTGGTGGAGCATGACATGGACTTTGTGATGAACCTGACAGATCGGCTGGTGGTGATGGAGTTCGGCACGCGCATTGCCGAAGGGGTACCGGAAGCGGTGCAGAAGAATCCGGCCGTGCTGGAAGCCTATCTCGGCGGCGTCGAGTGAGGAAATGAGATGAGTCTGATTCTCGAGGTGAAGGACCTGCATGTGCGCTACGGCAAGGTGGAGGCCGTGCATGGCGCCAATCTGCAGGTGCAGGCCGGCAAGATCGTCACGGTGATCGGGCCGAACGGCGCCGGCAAATCGACCATGCTCAACGCGATCATGGGCGCGCTGCCGGTCAGTGGGTCGTCCAGCGGCACGGTCCGTTACCTGGGCCACGACATGGCCGGCATTCCGGTGGAGGGGCGGGTGGCGCGCGGCATGTGCCTGGTGCCCGAGAAGCGCGAGCTGTTTTCGACGATGACTGTCGAAGACAACCTGCAGCTCGGTGCCTTCCGCCGCAAGCGTGCCGGCGAGCGCCACTATCTGGATCAGATGGATGTGGTCTACGACCTGTTCCCGCGCCTCAGGGAGCGTGCCAGGCAGGAGGCCGGCACGCTGTCAGGCGGCGAGCGCCAGATGCTGGCGGTGGGCCGGGCGCTGATGGCCAAGCCGCAGCTGCTGATGCTGGACGAACCCAGCCTGGGCCTGGCACCGCTGATCGTGAAGGAAATCTTCCACATCATCAGCAACCTGCGCCAGACCGGCGTGGCGACGCTGCTGATCGAGCAGAACGCGCGTGCGGCGCTGCAGGTGGCCGACTACGGCTACGTGGTCGAGACTGGCGATATGGCCATGGAGGGCGAGGCCGCCGCGCTGGCCAGCAATCCGAAGGTCATCGAGACGTATCTGGGGCTGGCCAAGAAGGCGGCGTAAAGGCACCTCGTGGACGACCCGCGGACGTTCACTGTACGTATACATCGGTTTGGAAAATAACGTCGCCAATTTACGCGCGGTTTTTATTCACGCAGCCAATGTTGTTCACAAAACTATCCACAGTGTGGATAACTACTGGCGGACCAGTTCGACGATATCGGCCGCGGCCGCCGAAAGCAGCCATTCGCGGAAGACCGCCAGGGCCCGATGGTCGCTTTTTTCACGTGGCGCGCAGAGGAAATACCCTCGGTTCAACGTGACCGGCAGGTCGAACGGCGCCACCACCTGACCGGCCTGCAACGCATCCCTGACAAGGCATCGCTGCAAAACGGCCACCCCCATGTCTGCCTTCACGGCCTCCAGCAGGATCGACACCTGATCAAAACCACGGGCAAGCGCGGGCGCAGCGTTGGGTACGCCCGTGGCACACAGCCAGTTCTCCCAGTTCCTGGGGGCAGTTGTGTGGAAAAGCAGCGGTTCACCCATCAGGTCCGACGGAGTTTTCCACAGATTGGCAGCCTGCCGCGCATGGGCCCGGGCGGGGTGGCAGACCGGCACCATTTCGCGTCCGATCACATAGTCGACCTGCAGGTTGGGCCAGTGGCTTGCTTCTCCGGTCAAGATCGCCGCATCGGGCTTTGCGCCGGCGAAGTCTTCGTCACGTCGGTAGGGCACGAAGTCGAGCCGGATATCGGGATGCTTGCGGTGGAAGTCAGGCAGGCGAGGGACCAGCCATACGCTGGCCAGTGTGGGTACCGCGGACAGCGTCAGGTGATGCTGCCGATCTTCCCCCAGCATCGCCCCACTGGCGGTTTCGATCGCGGCCAGCGGGGCCGAGATGGCGTCCAGGTATTGGCGCCCCGCGTCAGTCAGCGTGAGCTTGTGGGCGTTGCGATGGATCAGCGGCTGGCCGAAATGCGATTCCAGCCGGGAGATGGCGCGGCTGATGGCGCCTTGCGTGACGCACAGCGTTTCCGCGGCACGGGTGAAACTGCCCATCCTGGCAGCCGTCACGAATGCATGTAGCTCGGACATCGAAGGTGAGCGTATACGCATGACGACGTGAGCATGAGCTTTGGTAATGGAAGCGTGCAATATAGTCGTTTGTGCAGGGCCGGTAAACTGCCGAAACTCCCCAGCTCGGTCCCCGGATTCGAGAACGATAAAACGAGGAGTTTCACACCATGAATCGAGCCCTGCCTGTCCGCGCCATGCGCCGCCGCCTGATGTTTTCCACAAGGTTGTCCACAGCCATCGGCGCCGCTTTTGGCGGTATGGCGATGCCGGTGGCAGCACAATCGAACTACCCGAACAAGCCGATCCGTCTGGTCGTGCCGTTCGCCGCAGGTGGCACCACCGACCTGTCGGCGCGCCTGGTTGCCGAGTACGCTGGACGCGAGCTGGGCCAGACGATCGTGGTCGATAACAAGGGTGGGGCAGGCGGCTCGATCGGCATGGAACAGGTGGCCCGTTCGGCGCCGGACGGGTACACGATCGGCATGGCCACGGTCAGCACCCATGGGTCCAACCCGGCGGTATACCCGAAGCTGGGGTACGACCCGATCAAGGACTTTGCGCCCGTCACCAACGTAGCGGCCGTTCCCAGTGTCTTTGCCGTGCATCCGAGCGTACCAGCCAAGACCATGCAGGAGTTTGTTGCGCTGGCGAAGGCCAACCCGGGCAAGTACACCTTCGCGTCGCCCGGCGCCGGCTCGCTCGGGCACGCCAACATCGAGAATTTCATGATGCTGGCCAAGATCGACCTGCTGCACGTGCCGTACAAGGGGGCCGGCCTGGCATTGAACGATGCGCTGGCAGGGCAGGTGAATGCGATTACCGACAACCTGTCGACTACGTTGCCGCACGTGAAGGCGGGCCGGCTGCGCGCACTGGCCCTGCTGGGGGCGCAGCGGTCCCCGCAACTGCCGAACGTGCCGACGTACGGCGAGCTTGGCTATAAGGATATGGGTGACGGTGGCTGGTTCGGCATCGTCGCCCCGGCGGGTACGCCCCAGCCCATCATCGACAAGCTCAATGCCGCCATCCACAAGGCGATGCTGAACCCCGAGTTCAAGCGCAAGATCGAGGAATCGGGCGGCACGCTGGTGCCGACCACGCCGGACCAGTTCAAGGCCCAGATTCAGCAGGCCATGGCGCGCTACGCCCGCGTGGCCAAGGCTGCCAACATCAAGCTGGACTGAGCCATGACGACGTTCGATACACCGTACCGCGCGGTACAGGGCGATGCGCCGGGCGGCCCCTATACGCTGGCCTTGCCGGAAGGGCTGCCACTGCCGCTGGTCTGTGATTCGCCGCACAGCGGCGTCTACTATCCGGCCGATTTCCAGGCTGCCGTGCCCCTGGCGCGGCTGCGTGGCGGCGAGGATACCCATATCGATACGCTGTGGTCGGCCATACCCAAAGTCGGCGGCACGCTGATCGGCGCCACCTTCCCGCGCGTCTATATCGATCCCAACCGCATGCTGGAGGACCTGGACCCGGAACTGCTGGATGCGCCGTGGCCCACGCCGCTGTCGCCGGGCGAGAAGACGCGCCTGGGCTATGGCCTGATCTGGCGGAAGCTCGACGCGGCCACGCCGATCTACGACCGCCAGCTGTCGGTGGCAGAGGTACAGAACCGGATCGCACGCTACTACCGCCCGTACCACGCCGCACTGGCCGAGGCAGTGGAGACCGCGTATCGGCAATTCGGCGCACTCTGGCATCTGAACCTGCATTCGATGCCGAACAACGCCTACGAGCGGCTCAAGATCGATAGCCCGCATCCGTTGGCGGACTTTGTGCTGGGCGACCGCGATGGTACGACCTGCGAGCCCGGCATCGTCGATCTGGTGGAGCGGGAGCTGAAGTCCATGGGCTACACGGTGGCGCGCAACGACCCTTACAAGGGGGTGCAACTGATCGCGCAAATCGGTCGCCCGGCCGAGCGGCGCAACAGCCTGCAGATCGAGATCCGTCGCCCGCTGTATATGGACGAGGCGACCAAGGCGCCGAACGAAGGATTCGCGATCTTGCAGCGCGATCTGGCATCGCTGGCGGAGCGCATCGCGATGTATATCCGCAGCCGGATCTGACGATGTTTCACGTGAAACAGAGTCGATAGGGAAGGGCCCCGCGCAAGCGGGGCCTTTTCTTTTGTGTCCGGCGTTGCCCACAGGGCGGCGCGGGTGTTTCACGTGGAACACACCCGCGCGTTCCCTGGGTATCTTCGGCGCCATGTTTCACGTGAAACATCGCCGAGGGCAGAGTCCGCCAAACGAATGCCGCTATAATTCGACATCCCGAATTTTCCCGCCTAGCCTCCCGGAGGAGGTGTCCCATGCTTTACCCGAAAGAATTCGACGTCATTGTCGTCGGCGGTGGTCACGCCGGCACCGAAGCTGCCCTCGCCGCCGCGCGCATGGGCTGCCAGACACTGCTGCTCTCGCACAACATCGAGACGTTGGGCCAGATGAGCTGCAATCCGTCGATCGGCGGCATCGGCAAGGGACACCTGGTCAAGGAAGTGGACGCCATGGGCGGTGCGATGGCCGCCGCCACGGACGAGGCCGGTATCCAGTTCCGCATCCTCAACTCCAGCAAGGGCCCGGCCGTGCGCGCCACGCGAGCCCAAGCCGACCGGGTGCTGTACCGCAAGGCGATCCGCTCGCGCCTGGAAAATCAACCCAACCTGATGCTGTTCCAGCAGGCCGTCGATGACCTGATGGTGGAGGGCGATCGGGTAGTGGGGGCGCGTACCCAGGCGGGCATCGACTTCCGGGCGCGGGCCGTGGTGCTGACGGCGGGGACGTTCCTCGACGGCAAGATCCACGTGGGCCTGGACAACTACACCGGCGGTCGTGCGGGCGACCCCGCCGCCGTATCGCTATCGGCACGTCTGAAGGAATTGAAGCTGCCGCAGGGACGGCTGAAGACCGGGACGCCGCCGCGCATCGATGGTCGGACCATCGATTTTTCCATCATGGAAGAGCAGCCCGGCGATCTGGACCCGGTGCCGGTCTTCTCATTCCTGGGGCGCCAGGAGCAGCATCCCCAGCAGCTGCCGTGCTGGATTACCCACACCAACAGCCGCACCCACGACATTATTCGCGGGGGTCTCGATCGCTCGCCGATGTACACCGGCGTCATCGAAGGAGTAGGGCCGCGCTACTGCCCGAGCATCGAGGACAAGATTCACCGCTTCTCGGGCAAGGAAAGCCATCAGATTTTCCTTGAACCGGAAGGGTTGACCACCAACGAGTTCTACCCGAACGGCATCTCCACGAGCCTGCCATTCGACGTGCAGCTGGACCTCGTGCATTCGATCCGGGGTATGGAGAACGCGCATATCCTGCGCCCGGGCTATGCCATCGAGTACGACTACTTCGACCCGCGCGGCCTCAAGGCATCGCTGGAGAGCAAGGCCATCCAGGGGCTGTTCTTCGCCGGCCAGATCAACGGCACGACCGGCTATGAAGAGGCTGCAGCACAAGGCCTGCTGGCCGGTATCAATGCGGGATGCTTCGTGCGCGAGCGCGATGCCTGGACACCGCGCCGGGACCAGGCCTACCTGGGGGTGCTCGTCGACGACCTGATCACGCGTGGCGTGACCGAGCCGTACCGGATGTTCACAAGCCGCGCCGAATTCCGCCTGAGCCTGCGCGAGGACAACGCCGACATGCGCCTGACCGAAGTCGGCCGCGAACTGGGCGTCGTGGACGATGTACGTTGGGATGCATTCAACCGCAAGCGTGACGCTGTTTCACGTGAAACAGAGCGATTGAAGTCCACGTGGGTCAATCCGACGCTGCTGCCGGAAACCGACGCCGTACCGCTGCTCGGCAAGGCGATCGAGCGCGAATACTCGCTGGCCGATCTTCTACGTCGTCCGGAAGTCCGTTACGAGGCACTGGTTGCCTTGCAGGGCGGCCGTTACGCGCCGGAAGCGCCGCTTGCCGACGATGTCATGCTGGCCGAGCAGATCCGCGAGCAAATCGAGATCGGCATCAAATACCACGGCTACATCGCCCGCCAGGCGGCCGAGGTGGACAAGCTGGGCGCCAACGAGGCGACCAAGCTGCCCCTCGATTTCGACTACACCGAAGTTCGCGGCCTGGGTTTCGAGGTCAGCCAGAAGCTGAATCAACACCGTCCGGAAACGCTGGGCCAGGCATCGCGGATCTCGGGCGTCACGCCGGCGGCGATCTCGCTGCTGCTGGTCCATCTGAAGAAGAAGGGCATGGGGCGTATGGGGCAGACGAACGGGAAGGCCGGCAACGGTCAGGAGGCTGCCTGAGTGGGAGGCTTCCGATACACCGTGATCGACGAGGCCGCCCAGCGTCAGCGCCTGGAAGCGGGGCTTGGCGCCATCGGCCTCGCACTGGCGCCCGCCCAGATCGAGACGCTGTTCGCATACCTGACGCTGCTCCGCAAGTGGAACAGCGTCTACAACCTCACCGCCATCCGTCATCCCGACGAGATGCTGACCCACCACTTGCTCGATTCGCTGGCAGCGGTGCCTGCGCTGGCCGAGGCCGCGCGCAGCGCGGCCGTACCCGATGCTGCGCGGGGCAGGGTGCTCGACGTGGGCTCGGGTGGCGGCATGCCTGGCATGCCGCTGGCCATTACCTGCCCCGATGTGTCGGTGCTGATGGTCGATATCGTTCAGAAGAAGACCGCATTCCTGACGCAGTGCCGCGCGCAACTGCACCTGACCAATGCCGCAGCGCACTGGGGCCCGGTCGAGAAGATCGAGGATGCCGATGGCTATGCCGTCATTACGTCGCGCGCGTTTGCCGAGCTGACGGACTTTGTGAACCTGTCCGGCCACTTGGTGGCCCCAGGCGGCAAGCTGCTCGCCATGAAAGGGGTTTATCCCCAGGCCGAGATCGACAGGATGGAAGCCGCCGGCCTGATGCAGACATGGCAGGTGGAAGCGGTGCCGAAACTGGTCGTTCCAGAACTCGATGCGGAACGGCATCTCGTAGTGCTATCGCGGCGTTGAATTCGCTGTTTTAGAATTTGGTAAGTGTTATTCGTCGCATGAATACGAAGACACGCACAGGGAGCTGCAAGCGCATATGGCCAAGGTATTTGTGATCGCAAACCAGAAGGGCGGCGTCGGCAAGACCACCACTACGGTGAATCTGGCCGCCGGTCTGGCCGCGCAGGAGCAGCGCGTGCTGCTGGTCGACCTGGACCCCCAGGGCAATGCCTCGATGGGCTCGGGTATCGACAAGCAGTCGCTGGAACACAGTGTGTACCAGGTGCTGGTCGGCCTGGCATCGGTGCCGCAGGCAACCCGTCGGTCCGAGTCGGGCCGCTACGACGTGCTGCCGGCCAACCGCGAACTGGCCGGTGCCGAAGTGGAGCTGGTGGAGCTGGACCAGCGCGAGCGACGCCTCAAGCAGGCCCTGGCCGAAGTGGACGACCAGTATGACTTCGTGCTGATCGACTGTCCGCCGTCGCTGTCGCTGCTGACGTTGAACGGCCTGTGTGCCGCGCATGGCGTGATCGTGCCGATGCAGTGCGAATACTTCGCGCTGGAGGGGTTGTCCGATCTGGTCAACACGATCAAGCAGGTGCATGCCAACCTGAATCGCGAACTCAAGGTGATCGGCCTGCTGCGGGTGATGTTCGACCCGCGCGTGACGCTGCAGCAGCAGGTGTCGGCGCAGCTGGAGGCCCACTTTGCGGAAAAGGTATTCAAGACCGTGATTCCGCGCAATGTGCGGCTGGCCGAGGCGCCGTCATATGGCATGCCGGGCGTGGCATTCGATGCGTCCTCGAAGGGCGCCAAAGCGTATCTCGATTTCGGCGCGGAGATGATTGCGCGCGTACGCCAGCTCGGTTGAGCGGCACGAACAGACAGACAGGGAAGGGTGGCGAGCATGGTGACCGCTAAAAAGAAGGGTCTGGGCCGGGGACTGGAAGCACTGCTCGGCGGGCCCGCCGAGATTGTCGAAACCGCGAAGCAGGAAGGCGCGCCGTCGGTACTGGGCGTCAATCAGCTCCAGCCGGGCAAGTATCAGCCGCGCACCCGCATGGACGAAGGCGCGCTGCAGGAGCTGGCGGCAAGCATCCGTGCGCAGGGCCTGATGCAGCCGATCCTGGTGCGCCGCGTGGCCGAACCCGACCGGTACGAGATCATCGCCGGCGAACGCCGCTTCCGCGCGTCGAAGCTGGCCGGGCTCGACAAGGTGCCGGTGCTGGTCAAGGACGTGCCCGACCAGGCTGCCGCCGCGATGGCGCTGATCGAGAACATCCAGCGCGAAGACCTCAACCCGCTGGAAGAGGCGCAGGGCATCATGCGCCTGATCCGCGAATTCAGTTTCACGCACGAACAGGCCGCGGAGTCGGTGGGCCGCTCGCGCAGCGCGGTCTCGAACCTGCTGCGTCTGCTGAACCTCGCGTCGCCGGTGCAGACCATGCTGATGGCCGGCGATCTCGACATGGGCCACGCGCGCGCGCTGCTGGCCGTGGACGGGGCCAACCAGATCACGCTGGCCAACCAGATCGTGAACAAGCGGCTGTCGGTACGCGAAACCGAGAAGCTCGTCGCCTCGACGCTGAAGCCGTTCGACCTGAAGTCGCTCAAGCAGAAGCAGGGCAACGGTACACGCGATGTGGCGCGGCTCGAAGAGGAACTGTCTGACACGCTCGGGCTGGCGGTGCAGATCAAGCTCGGCGCACGCGGCAAGGGACAGTTGACCATCCACTTCACCAGCAACGACGCGCTCGATGGCGTGTTGGTCCGCCTGCGCGAACCGGCGGCCAGCGCCTGATACCGGCCGACGCCATCGGAAACGGGCGCCGTATACGTTTACCGGGGTTACGGCAATCGTTTTACCGATGAAATTGCCGGGCTGTCGGCATCGCGCGACAGCCCGCCGCCCATGCACCGTGTCGCGGCATGAATCTGCGCGATAACCGCACGGCCCCCAGGCGATGACCTTTCGGAATGCACGCCCTGACGGCTGCCAACGATGGCCGAACAGCCATCATGCGCGCATTGGCGTGCGCAATCCAATTACGTTACGCATCGTTGGCGCGCAATTTCGCACCATCCATCATGAACGCGTGATAGCAACCGTTGTGCGAAATTCCCTGCAAGCTAACTGAAAGCAGATTGACGCGTGTCGGCGATTGCTAATAGAATCGTGCGGTTTGAATTCTGGCCGGACCCAAAAAGTTCCGGCCTGGAACGAGGCTAGGCAGGTGGTGGTACGAGACCGTCAGCAGGAAAAATCGCAAGCCGGTACGGCATCCCGCGACAATCATCGAGACGATGGCTGGCGCGATGACTGGGATGATAGCGCCGCGCGCGAAGAGGAAGCTGTCGATCCGCTGTCGCGTGCCGAAGCGGTGAAGCTGCTTGGCGAGCGCGCGTTGCGTCCGTCGCGCATGACACCGGGCAAGGTCGTGCTGGCGCAGGTCGTCGTGACGCTGTTGTCCGCGGTTGCCTGGGCGGTGTTCGCGCATGAGCATGCACCGTCGGGCTGGTCGGCCTTCTTCGGCGGCATGGCGTGTTTCGTGCCCAGCGGCTTCTTTGCGCTGCGTCTGTATATGTCGCGCAAGCAGCCGTCGGTCGGCGGCCTGGTGGCCGGCGAGGCGATCAAGGTCTTCGGCACGATGGCACTGCTGGTGCTGGTGATCGTGCTGTACCGGGATCTGCGCTGGGTGCCGATGCTGGTCACGTTCCTGTTGGCGCTCAAGACTTATTGGGTGGCGCTCGCGATCCGCTAAGCGGAGATACGCGAATCCCGTCGCCCTTGGCAATGCATGATGCAGGGCCACGGCGTGGGATTCGGTCTCAGATGAGGCACCCATCCGGAATATCAAGTGGTTTTACGCGCAGGGCGTCACAACCGTGAAGTGCTGCGTGAGTAAGGTTTTGCCCAGAACAATAGCGCGGGCTTGCCCAGGCGGTGACCGGTCATGTGACCGAAGGCCAAAGCAAGACGCATGCCGGGCGGCCGCCAAAGCGGTTGCCGGAAACAAAGATTTCGCAATATACCGATCGTTTCGACATGTCAGCTGAAGCTACTCAAGGCGCTGGGCACACGCTCACACCCTCAGGCTATATCGCCGAACACCTGCAGAACTTTAATTCGGTCGGCGGCAAGCAGCATTCCGTCGTCGATTTCAGTGTCCTCAACTACGACACCGTGTTCTGGTCGGTGCTGTGCGGCGCCATCGCCGTGCTGTTCCTGTACATGGCCGCGCGCCGCGTCACGGCCGGCGTGCCGGGCCGCTTCCAGGCCTTCGTCGAAATGATCGTCGAGATGGTCGACGACCAGGCCAAGGGCATCATCCACGGCGACCGCTCGTGGATCGCTCCGCTGGCGCTGATGGTGTTCTGCTGGATCACCATGATGAATGCGATCGACCTGATCCCCGTGGACTGGGTCACCGGCCTGAACAACGTGCTGGGCATCTTCCACATCCACCTTCCGCACCACCGCGCGGTGGCCACTGCCGACCTGAACGGCACGCTGGGCATGTCGTGCTCGGTTCTGGTGCTGATGATCTACTACAGCTTCAAGATCAAGGGCGCGGGCGGCTTCATGCACGAGCTGTTCTCGGCCCCGTTCGGCGCCAAGTGGTACCTGGCCCCGTTCAACCTGATCCTGAACATCATTGAATTCCTGGCCAAGGCCGTGTCGCTGGGCATGCGGTTGTTCGGCAACATGTACGCCGGCGAACTGGTGTTCCTGCTGATCGCGCTGCTGGGTTCCATCTGGACGTTCAGCGCCGACCTGTCGGCACTGGGCTTCATCGGGCACGTGGTTGCCGGCACCGTATGGGCCATCTTCCACATTCTGATCGTGCTGCTCCAGGCATTCATTTTCATGATGCTGACGCTGGTGTACATCGGCCAGGCTCACGATCACCACTGATTTTCCGGTTCTTCGTTTTTTGGTTTTTTGGTTCTAAGTCTCTCTAAATTAAAGGAGTCATCATGCAAGCATATCTCGCCAACATCCAGGGTCTGACCGCAATCGGTATCGGCATCATCATCGGTCTGGGCGCTATCGGCGCCTGCCTGGGTATCGCCCTGATGGGTGGCAAGTACATCGAAGCCTGCGCACGTCAGCCCGAGCTGATGAACCCGCTGCAGACCAAGATGTTCCTGCTGGCTGGCCTGATCGACGCTGCATTCCTGATCGGTGTGGGTGTTGCAATGCTGTTCGCCTTCGCCAACCCGCTGCTGTCGGTCATTCAGTAAGTCTTTTCGGTCTGCATGATGCTGACGGGCGGCGTAGGCCTCAGTCCGATGGCCTGGCCGCCCTTGTGCATTTATCTGTAGTTTGATTACCGAAAGGAACACACCATGAATCTGAACGCAACGTTTTTTGCGCAGATGGTCGTGTTCTTCATCCTGTGGTGGGTTGTTGCCAAATTCATTTGGCCGCCGCTGGTGAAGGCGCTCGACGAACGCGCAAAGAAGATCGCCGATGGCCTCGCCGCTGCCGAAAAGGGCAAGGCGGAGCTTGAACTCGCCAACAAGCGTGTGGACCAGGCCATGGCCGAAGCCCGCACCGAAGGCGCACAACGCGTGGCCGACGCTGAAAAGCGCGCCCAGGCCGCCGCTGACGAGATCAAGCAGAACGCCCAGGCAGAAGCCGCACGCATCATCGCCCAGGCCAAGGCCGAGGCAGAGCAGCAAGTGACCCGCGCCCGCGAAACGCTGCGCGACCAGGTCGCCGTGCTTGCCGTGAAGGGTGCAGAGCAGATCCTCAAGCGTGAAGTGAACGCGCAGGTGCATGCAGACCTGCTCAATCAACTCAAGGCTGAGCTCTAATCATGGCTGAAACCGCAACCATTGCCCGTCCCTACGCTGAGGCGCTGTTCCGCGTCGCGAGCGAAGCCGGTGCAGGCAACCTGGGTGCATGGTCTGAACTGGTGTCGGAGATGGGGCAGGTTGCCGCCAACCCCGACATGCAGGCGCTCGCCACCGATCCGAACGTCCCGGGCGAAAAGCTCCAGGAACTGTTCCTTTCGGTGCTGAAGAGCCCGGTGAACGATGAAGCCCGTCGCTTCGTCAACCTGCTGGTGGAGAACAACCGCCTGACGGTGCTGCCGGAAGTCGCCGAACAGTTCCATGCGCTCAAGAATGCCCGCGAGGGTTCGTCCGACGTCGAGATCACCAGCGCATTCCCGCTGGACGATTCGCAGACGAAGGAACTGGTCGCCGCACTCGAACGCAAGTTCGGTCGCAAGCTGTACGCAAAGGTGGCGGTGGACCCGTCGCTGATTGGCGGCGTGAGCGTCAAGGTCGGCGACGAAGTGCTCGACACCTCCGTGCGCGCGCGCCTGGCTGCCATGCAAGCCACGCTGACCGCCTGACCGCAACGGCCGACGGATTGAAGAATTAGGAGCATTGTGATGCAACTGAACCCCTCAGAAATCAGCGAGCTGATCAAGTCCCGCATCTCGGGTCTTGGCGCCGACGCTGAAGTGCGCAACACCGGCACGGTGATTTCCGTGACCGATGGTATCTGCCGCGTGCATGGCCTGTCCGGCGTGATGCAGGGCGAGATGCTGGAATTCCCGGGTAACACGTTTGGCCTGGCACTGAACCTCGAGCGTGACTCGGTGGGTGCCGTGGTGCTGGGCGATTACGAACACATTTCGGAAGGCGATACGGTCAAGTGCACCGGCCGCATTCTGGAAGTGCCGGTTGGCAAGGAACTGCTGGGCCGCGTGGTCAACACGCTGGGTCAGCCGATCGACGGCAAGGGCCCGATCAACGCCAAGGAAACGGACGTGATCGAGAAGGTGGCACCGGGCGTGATCGCACGTCAGTCGGTGAGCCAGCCGGTCCAGACCGGCCTGAAGTCGATCGACGCGATGGTGCCGATCGGCCGTGGCCAGCGCGAGCTGATCATTGGCGACCGCCAGACCGGCAAGACCGCCGTGGCCGTCGACGCCATCATCAACCAGAAGGGCAAGGGCGTCTTCTGCGTGTACGTGGCAATCGGCCAGAAGGCTTCGACGATCTCGAACGTGGTGCGCAAGCTCGAAGAGCACGGCGCCATGGAATACACGATCGTCGTGGCCGCATCGGCTTCGGACTCGGCCGCCATGCAGTACCTGGCTGCCTACGCCGGCTGCACGATGGGCGAGTACTTCCGCGACCGCGGCGAAGACGCGCTGATCGTTTATGACGACCTGACCAAGCAAGCCTGGGCCTACCGCCAGGTGTCGCTGCTGCTGCGCCGCCCGCCGGGCCGTGAAGCCTACCCGGGTGACGTGTTCTACCTGCACTCGCGTCTGCTTGAGCGTGCAGCCCGCGTGAACGAAGACTACGTGGCCAAGTTCACGAACGGCGCCGTCACCGGCAAGACCGGTTCGCTGACCGCGCTGCCCGTGATCGAAACGCAGGCCGGCGACGTGTCCGCTTTCGTGCCGACCAACGTGATCTCGATCACCGACGGTCAGATCTTCCTGGAAACCGACCTGTTCAACGCCGGTATCCGCCCCGCTATCAACGCCGGTATTTCGGTGTCGCGCGTCGGTGGTGCTGCCCAGACGAAGGTCATCAAGAAGCTGTCCGGCGGTATCCGTACCGACCTGGCCCAGTACCGTGAACTGGCTGCGTTCGCGCAGTTTGCCTCGGACCTGGACGATGCCACCCGCAAGCAGCTGGAGCGCGGCCGCCGCGTGACGGAACTGCTGAAGCAGCCGCAGTACCAGCCGCTGCAGGTGTGGCAACTGGCCGCGTCGCTGTATGCCGCGAACAATGGCTTCCTCGACAACGTCGACGTGAAGGACATCCTGCCGTTCGAAAAGGGCCTGCACGATCATCTGAAGACCAAGTTCGCCGACCTCGTCAACCGCATCGAAGATACCAAGGATCTGTCGAAGGACGACGAAGCCGCCCTGCGTGCCGCGATCGAGGATTTCAGGAAGTCCGCCGCGTTCTAACCGCGTGATTCCACGGACCGCGCCGTGGCTGCCGCAAGGCATGCGGCGCGGCACGAATGGAGAGGAAAGATATGGCCGGAACGAAAGAGATTCGAACCAAGATCAAGAGCGTGCAGAACACGCGAAAGATCACCAAGGCGATGGAAATGGTCGCCGCATCCAAGATGCGCAAGGCGCAGGAACGGATGCGCAATGCCCGTCCGTATGCTGAAAAAGTGCGCAATATCGCAGCGCACCTGGCCACCGCCAACCCCGAGTTCAAGCACCCCTTCATGGTGTCGCGCGATGTCAAGCGCGTCGGCATGATCGTGGTGACGACCGACAAGGGCCTGTGCGGCGGCATGAATACGAACGTGCTGCGAGCCGTGACCAATGAACTGAAGACCCTGCAGAACCGCGGCGTGGACGTGCAAGCGACCGCCATCGGTACCAAGGGCATGCAGTTCCTCGGTCGCATCGGCGCCAAGGTGGTCTCGAACGTGGTGCATCTCGGTGACACCCCGCATCTGGAAAAGCTGATCGGCGCGATCAAGGTCCAGCTGGATGCCTTTACCAACGGCGAAGTCGACGCGGTGTACCTGGCTTATACCCGGTTCATCAACACGATGAAGCAGGAGCCGATGGTCGAGCAACTGCTGCCGCTGGCCGCAGACAAGCTGAGCCAGACCGAAGATGAAAAGCGCGCCTACTCGTGGGATTACATCTACGAGCCCGACGCCCAGACGGTTGTGGAAGAGCTGCTCGTCCGCTACGTCGAGGCGCTGGTGTACCAGGCCGTGGCCGAAAACATGGCGTCGGAGCAATCCGCGCGCATGGTGGCCATGAAGGCGGCTTCCGACAACGCCAAGAACGTGATTGGCGAACTGCAGCTGGTCTACAACAAGACCCGCCAGGCCGCGATCACGAAGGAACTGTCGGAAATCGTCAGCGGCGCAGCTGCGGTCTAAGGCGTCAAGAATTCAAGCTATCGGAGATACGAAATGAGTATCGGAAATATTGTGCAGTGCATTGGCGCCGTGGTGGACATCGAGTTCCCGCGCGACGCAATGCCGAAGGTGTACGACGCACTCGTGCTCGAAGAGGGCAACGACAAGTCGTTCGCCGAGAAGGGTCTGACCTTCGAAGTGCAGCAGCAGCTCGGTGACGGCGTGGTGCGTACCATCGCCCTGGGCTCGTCGGACGGCCTGCGCCGTGGCATGTCGGTGAAGAGCACCGGCGCCCCCATCTCCGTGCCGGTTGGCCACGGTACGCTGGGCCGCATCATGGACGTGCTGGGTCGCCCGATCGACGAAGCCGGCCCGATCGCCGCTGATGAAAAGCGCGCGATTCACCAGAAGGCACCGAAGTTCGACGAACTGTCGCCGTCGGTTGACCTGCTGGAAACCGGCATCAAGGTGATCGACCTGGTGTGCCCGTTCGCAAAGGGCGGTAAGGTGGGCCTGTTCGGTGGCGCCGGCGTCGGCAAGACCGTGAACATGATGGAGCTCATCAACAACATCGCCAAGCAGCACAGCGGTCTGTCGGTGTTTGCCGGCGTGGGCGAGCGTACCCGTGAAGGGAACGACTTCTACCACGAAATGAAGGACTCGAACGTGCTCGACAAGGTGGCCATGGTGTTCGGCCAGATGAACGAGCCGCCGGGCAACCGTCTGCGCGTGGCGCTGACCGGCCTGACGATGGCCGAGCGTTTCCGCGACGAAGGCCGCGACATCCTGTTCTTCGTCGACAACATCTACCGCTACACGCTGGCCGGTACCGAAGTGTCGGCACTGCTGGGCCGTATGCCTTCCGCCGTGGGCTATCAGCCGACGCTGGCTGAAGAAATGGGCAAGCTGCAGGAACGTATCACGTCGACCAAGACGGGCTCGATCACGTCGATCCAGGCCGTGTACGTGCCTGCCGATGACTTGACCGACCCGTCGCCGGCTACGACCTTCCTGCACCTGGACTCGACCGTCGTGCTGTCGCGTGACATCGCCGCGCTGGGTATCTACCCCGCCGTCGACCCGCTCGACTCGACCTCGCGCCAGCTGGACCCGCAAGTCGTGGGTACGGAGCACTACGAAGTGGCCCGCCGCGTCCAGCAGACCCTGCAGCGTTACAAGGAACTGCGAGACATCATCGCGATTCTGGGCATGGACGAACTGTCGCCGGAAGACAAGCTGGCCGTGTCGCGCGCTCGTAAGATCCAGCGTTTCCTGTCGCAGCCGTTCCACGTGGCCGAAGTGTTCACGGGTTCGCCGGGCAAGTACGTGCCGCTGAAGGAAACCATCCGTGGTTTCAAGATGCTGGTGGATGGCGAGTGCGATCACCTGCCGGAACAGGCCTTCTACATGGTCGGTTCGATCGACGAAGCCTTCGAGAAGGCCAAGAAGCTTCAGTAAGCGGCGTCTTTCGTCTTGGCGCCAGGCGTGGCTGCCGTGCTCCGGCACGTGGCCGCGGCCGGCGCGAAGGCGAAGATCGTGCTTCCTGATTTGCGGGAAGCCAACGCTTTCTGGAGAAAGGATCTTATATGGCAACCATTCTTGTAGACGTCGTCAGCGCGGAATCGTCGATCTTCTCCGGTCAGGCGAAGTTCGTGGCGCTGCCGGGCGAGACGGGTGAGCTGGGTATTCTGCCGGGCCACACGCCGCTGATCACCCGCATCCAGCCGGGTGCGGTGCGCATCGAGAAGGAAGACGGCAGCGAGGAATTCGTGTTTGTCGCTGGCGGTATTCTCGAAGTGCAGCCTCAGCACGTGACTGTTCTGGCCGACACCGCCATCCGCGGCAGCGACCTGGACGAAGCCAAGGCGCAGGAAGCCAAGCGCGCCGCAGAGGAACTGATGCAGAACCAGAGCAGCGATCTCGACCTGGCTCGCGCCCAAAGCGAGCTGGCCGTGGCCGCAGCGCAACTGGCTGCTATCGCCCGACTGCGTCGTAAGAAGTAAGCAAGGCACTGTAGTCGCCACGCTGTTGTTTTTTCGGCGTGGCAAATGAAAAAGGCAGCCAATCGGCTGCCTTTTTTTCTTCCGGACGCTATATTTCGTTGCCTGGACCACAAAAAAAAGCGCGCGGGCCGGGGAGGCTCCGCGCGGACGGGAAAATCCCTTCGAGGGGTCAATTCGAAGGAACGGGTTCGGTCCAGGTTTCACTTACAAGCGCAGCGGAACGTCTTGTCCGCATCATCGGCGAGTTTCCAATCATCGGAACCTCAAGCCGCGCGCTACAGGTCTTCCTGGTGTCCGGATCAGTCGACGTTGCTCGGCTGGTCCGGATAAATCGGGGAACTGCTCAGGCTTTCTTCCACACCCCTTATTTTTCACGGCTTTAGCGGCGGGGGTGCCTCACACCAAGCTCAGGTCTGTCAATGCATTGTGGGGGAAACTGCTGGGCATGGCAGTAACAAAATGTATCCTTTTGCAAGAAGATGAAAGCTCGGCTGGTAAAAATCCGGCGTTTTGGACACTTTTATTCCTATTTGAAAGCGTTTTCACGACACCGGCTGGCAATTTCTTTAGCCAGAAATGTTAAGACATTGTGAGCGTAGTGTACTGAATGCATTACGTTTTTTCGGTCGGCGCTTAATACACTCCCCGCATTAGTGGGGTGTCCGAAATGCAACCTTGAAAATTGTGTTCGCTGGCGCTTGGAGCGTTACGATTCGAAACGGTTGCAAGTGCACCTTCAGACGCTGTCAACGAGACCCTCGGCGCGTGCGTCGCTGCCGCTACACTGGCGGACGTTCGTGATTCCGCTAGATTCCTCACCATGGCCATCGACCCCCAGTTGCAAGCCTATTACCGCCAGATGGCGGAAGTGTATGCCGGCCAACCCGTTGCCGAGAGCCCCGTCGAGCGCCGTGCGCGTTTCGAGGATGTGGCCGCACGCTCGCAGCTGCCGGACCCCGATGGGCTGGCAATCACCGAGATCGGCCTGCCAGTGGATGGCGCCGTGCTGCCCGTGCGGCTGTTCCGGCCCATCGATGCTGACCGCCCACGCTTGATCGTTTATTTTCACGGGGGTGGCTGGGTCGTCGGCTCGCCTGACACACACCACACGGTGGCTGCATTGCTGGCCGCCGATACGGGCTGCGCAGTGGCCAGCGTCGACTATCGCCTGGCGCCGGAACAGGCATTTCCCCAGCCTTGCGACGATGCCATCGCGGCGGTCCAGTGGCTTGCCGATGCACGCGAGCGCCTGGGCTTCGCGCCCGAGTTCCTGGCCGTTGCCGGGGACAGCGCGGGAGGCCACCTGGCCGCGGTTGCGGCCCGCCATCTCAACGACGCTGCCGGCCGCCATGTGGTCAACGCCCAGTTGCTGATCTACCCCGTCGCCGCACCCGTGCTGAGCACCGAAAGCTACCGCGCCTTTGCCGATGGCCCCGGCCTGACGCGCGATGAAATGGCATGGTTCTGGACCCAGTACATCGGCGCCGATGCCCTGGCGCTTGGCGCCGCGCAAGCGGACCCGCGCATTCACCTGATGGCCACGCCGCCGCGCCATGTGCCGCCGGCCAGCGTGGTCATCGTGGCGTCCAACGACGTGCTGCGCGACGATGGCCTGGCGTACGCCGATTTCCTGGTGCGCCACGATGCGCCCGTGGTCACGATGGAGGCCAGCGGCATGACGCACGGGTTCGCCCGGCTCCAGCCCGACGCCCCGCGTGCGCGCGAATGGATGCGGCGCGCGGCCCAGGCCTTTGTCGCCGCCTTCGACGAAATCTGACAGACGGGGCCGGAAGCTGGCGCGGATATGACGGCCATCAGCCTCGGGGGCGGCAGCTCGGGGCGGCGTTCCCGTAGAATGGCGGTCTTACGAGGATGACCATGACCGTACTGCAGAACGACACCTTCCTGCGCGCGCTGCGCCGGCAACCCACCGAATACACGCCGCTCTGGCTGATGCGTCAGGCGGGCCGCTATCTGCCCGAGTACAACGCCACGCGCGCTCGCGCCGGCAGCTTCCTGGGGCTGGCGAAGAACCCGGCATATGCCACGGAAGTCACGCTGCAGCCGCTGGATCGTTATCCGCTCGATGCCGCGATCCTGTTCTCGGACATCCTGACCGTGCCCGACGCCATGGGTCTGGGCCTGTCGTTTGCCCAGGGGGAAGGCCCGCGCTTCGCCCATCCGCTGCGCACCGAAGCCGACGTGGCCAAGCTGGCCGTGCCCGATATGTCGTCGCTGCAGTACGTATTCGACGCGGTCAGCGAAATCCGTCGTGCCCTGGTGCAGGACGGCGCCCAGCGCGTGCCGCTGATCGGCTTCTCGGGCAGCCCGTGGACGCTGGCCTGCTATATGGTGGAGGGCGGCGGTTCGGACGACTTCCGCACCGTCAAGGCCATGATGTACGGCCGGCCGGATCTGATGCATCGGATCCTCGAAATCAACGCGCAAGCCGTTTCCGCCTACCTGAACGCCCAGATCGAAGCCGGCGCACAGGCCGTGATGGTGTTCGATACCTGGGGCGGCGCGCTCGCCGACGGCATGTACCAGACGTTCTCGCTGGCCTATATGCGGCGTGTGCTGCAGGGTCTGAAGCGCGAGCACGACGGCCAGCAGATTCCGGTCATCGTGTTCACGAAGGGCGGCGGCATCTGGCTGGAGCAGATCGCGGCGATCGAGCCCGATGCGATCGGCCTGGACTGGACGGTCAACCTGACCCAGGCGCGCCGTCGCACGGCGGACAAGGTTGCCCTCCAGGGCAACATCGACCCCACCGTACTGTTTGCGTCGGAAGCCGCAATCCGGGAACAGGTGCGCGGCGTGCTCGACAGCTACGCGGCGGGTGGCGGCAGCGACGGCCATGTGTTCAACCTGGGACATGGCATTTCGCAGTTCACACCGCCCGAAAACGTTTCGGTGCTCGTGGATGAAGTGCACAGTCACAGCCGCAAGCTGCGCGGCGCAGCGGTTGCACCTGTCGCCTGACCGGGCGGTTACCTCGCGACGCAACGATGTGATGGGTATCGGCCGCGCGGTGCCGTGGCAGGCGCAGCGCGCGTCCTGTCAAGTAAACTATTTAGCGATATTTCGCCAAAAAGGTGCCAGGGGCTTGCTGTCAAGGCTTGACTTATGCACACCGATAGGTTTGCGGCACTGCACGAGCGGGTAACCCCTTAACTCAGTTGGGGGGTCTTTGCAAGTCCTTGATTCATAAGGATTTGAATGTTCTGCAAAGGTGGTTGCAAGGGCGATGAAAGCCTTGTGCCAAGCGCCTTGCCGGGTAGTCGGTGCGACTTTTCAACAAAGTTATCCACAGGGCCGATTGGGAGGATGGAAAACCATCCGTGGATCATCGACTTAGGGTCACATTTGAAGTTTTACTTTAAGTTGATGTTGCGCCGCACACAGACATTCGTCTCCCTCCCTGACCTCATGCGCATGCACAAGATCAGCGCAAACGGGCTGCACCATGCAGGGGGTTGCGCATGACCCCGGGCATGCCGGAAGCCGCTGCCGACGCCGAGTCCGTGGCGCCTGCCCCACAGCCGACCTTGAGTCCCATCGTCCGTGTCGCACTGGATACCCCGGCCGACGACTGCTTCGACTATCTGGCCGACGACGGCGTGATGCCCGGCCAACTCGTGGTGGTGCCATTTGGCCGGCGCCAGGCGGTCGGTGTGGCCGTCGCGCGTGTGGATCATTCCGACGTGCCCGAAGACAAGCTGCGCCCCATCGTGCAACGAAACGACTGGATGCCGCCGCTGAGCGCCGAATGGATCGCCTTGGCCCGCTTCGCCGCACGCTACTACCATCGCAGGCTCGGCGAAGTGATGCTGCCTGCGCTCCCGCCGTCGCTCCGGGAGTCCGAAACCTGGGACCGCCTGGGGCAGCGCGCACGCACCACGCAGTACCGGGTACGCCCCGGCCACGCCGAAACGCTGCGCGAGGCCGCCCCGGCGCGCGCGCGCACCGTCCGCGCGCTGGCCGATGCGCTGATCGATACGCAGGACTGGGTACGCCTGGCCGACGCCCGCGAACTGTGCACGGCGGCGCCGGCACGTCTGGACGAATGGGCCGCGGCCGGCTGGGTCGAATGCATGCATGCCGACCGGCCCGTGCTGGAAACGGATACGACCCGCGCGCCATCCGTGGCGCCCACCCTGCACGCCGAGCAGCAGCAGGCGGTGGACGCCATCGCGGCGGCGCAAGCCTACGCGGCTTTCCTGCTGCACGGCGTAACGGGAAGCGGCAAGACCGAGGTCTATCTCCATGCCATGGCCCAGCGGCTTGCAGCCGATCCCTCGGCCCAGGTGCTGATGCTGGTGCCTGAGATCAATCTCACGCCGCAGCTGCAATCGCGCATCGCCGAACGCTTTCCCCATCTGCCGCTGGCGGTACTGCACAGCGGATTGGCCGACCAGGAGCGCAGCCTGCAATGGTTGGCGGCCCATCGCGGCGAGGCACGCATCGTCCTGGGCACCCGCATGGCGGTGATGGCGTCGATGCCGCACCTGAGCCTGATCGTGGTCGATGAGGAGCACGATACTTCCTATAAGCAGCAGGAAGGCCTGCGGTACTCGGCGCGCGACCTGGCCGTGTGGCGCGCCAACCAGCTTGGCATCCCCGTGGTGCTGGGGTCGGCCACGCCTTCGATGGAGACCTGGTACCGGGCGGAGCAGGGCGCGTATCGCAAGCTGGTGTTGCGCGAGCGCGCCCAGGCCGATGCGGCGCTGCCGGCCGTGCGGCTGATCGACCTCAATCACGAGCGGCAACGGCAGCGTGCGCTGTACGAAGGGCTGTCGGTGCCGCTGCTCGATGCCATCCAGCAGCGGCTGGACCGTGGCCAGCAAAGCCTGCTGTTCCTGAACCGGCGCGGCTATGCGCCCGTGCTGGCTTGCGACAGTTGTGGCTGGTTGTCCGGTTGTCCGCGCTGTTCCGCCTACCTGGTGCTGCATCGTCCCGAGCGGCGCCTGCGTTGCCACCACTGCGGCCTGGAATCCCCGGTGCCGCACCATTGTCCGGACTGCGGCAACGTCGATATTGCGCCACTCGGACGCGGCACGCAGCGGATCGAGGAAGCCCTGGCCGCGCGCTTTCCCCAGGCGCGTATCGCCCGGATCGACGCCGATTCCACGCGCCGCAAGGGCAGTGCCCAGGCGATGTTCGACGAGGTGCATGCGGGCGAGGTCGATATCCTGGTGGGCACGCAGATGGTGGCCAAAGGGCATGACTTCCAGCGCGTGACGCTGGTCGGTATCGTCCACCCGGATGCCGCGATGTTCAGCCACGACTTTCGCGCGGCCGAGCATCTGTTTGCGTCGCTGATGCAGGTGTCTGGCCGGGCGGGCAGGGCTGGGCTGGGCGGCGAAGTCATGATCCAGACGCGTTACCCCGATGCCCCCGCATTGCAGGCGCTGGCGCGCCATGACTATGATGGATTCGCGGCCAACCAGTTGCGCGAGCGGCGGCAGGCCGGGTTGCCCCCGTTTGCCTACCAGGTATTGATTACCGCCGAACACGGTCAGCTGGAGCGGGCCCTGGCGTTCCTGCACGCGGCGCGCGAACAGGCCGACACCTGTTCGATGGCATCCGAGGTGCAACTGCACGACCCGGTGCCGATGTCGATGGTCCGGCTGTTCAACAAGGAACGCGCCCAGATGCTGGTGGAAGCGGGCTCGCGCCCCGTCCTGCAGCGCTTTGTGAGTGAGTGGGTGTCAACTTTTGAAGAAGTCGGCGCGCGGGTGAAGGGCGTGCGCTGGCAGTTGGAAATCGATCCATTGCGAATCTGAAGCCCGCCGCCCCCGCGGAGAATGTTGCGTCAGTGCAACCTTCTTGCCGCAGTGGAACTAAGTGGTTGCACTAGGTTGCACCTAGTAAATCTCCGAGAGTAAGATCGCGCCAGCCCCGTAGTCTGGCCAGTACGCGTGCGCGTTTGTCGCCAGGACTGCCAACCGTCTTACCAAGATCCGCTGGAGAACTGCCCGCATGGCCACCACCACCCTTGGCGTCAAGCTTGACGATGCATCACGCGAACGCCTGAAACGTGTTGCCCAATCGATCGACCGCACCCCGCACTGGCTGATCAAGCAGGCGATCTTCACGTATCTGGAACAGGTGGAGCGCGGCCATCTGCCCCACGAGGCCGGTTCGGCCGCGCTGGCCGATGGCGAGGCTGCCGACGCCGCCGATGCCGCACAGGGCGACGCCATGCCTCAGCCGTTTCTGGAATTCGCCCAGAGCATCCAGCCGCAGTCGGTGCTGCGCGCCGCCATTACCTCGGCTTACCGCAGGCCTGAAACCGAATGCGTGCCGGTGCTGCTGGAGCAGGCCCGCCTGCCGCAGGCGCAGGCAGACGCCGCCATCAAGATGGCCAAGGCGCTGGCGCAAAAGCTGCGCGAGCAGAAGGTAGGCACCGGCCGCGAAGGCCTGGTGCAGGGGCTGATCCAGGAATTCTCGCTGTCGTCGCAGGAAGGCGTGGCGCTGATGTGCCTGGCCGAGGCCTTGCTGCGTATTCCCGACAAGGCCACGCGCGACGCGCTGATCCGCGACAAGATCAGCGGTGCCAACTGGCAGTCGCACCTGGGCCAGAGCCCGTCGCTGTTCGTCAACGCGGCCACCTGGGGCCTGCTGCTGACCGGCCGCCTGGTGGCCACCCATACCGAAGCCGGCCTGTCGAAGGCGCTGACGCGCATCATCGGCAAGGGCGGCGAGCCGCTGATCCGCAAGGGCGTGGACATGGCCATGCGGCTGATGGGCGAGCAGTTCGTGACCGGCGAGACCATCTCCGAGGCACTGGCCAACGCGCGCAAGTACGAAGCCGAAGGCTTCCGCTATTCGTACGACATGCTTGGCGAAGCGGCCATGACCGAGGCCGATGCCCAGCGGTACCTGGCCTCGTACGAGCAGGCCATCCACGCCATCGGCCAGGCGTCGCGCGGCCGGGGCATCTATGAAGGCCCGGGGATCTCGATCAAGCTGTCGGCGCTGCACCCGCGCTACAGCCGCGCCCAGCACGAGCGCGTGATCACCGAACTGTACGGCCGCCTGAAGAGCCTGACGATGCTGGCCCGCCAGTACGACATCGGCATCAACATCGACGCCGAGGAAGCCGACCGCCTGGAAATCTCGCTCGACCTGCTCGAACGCCTGTGCTTCGAGCCCGAGCTGGCCGGCTGGAACGGCATCGGCTTCGTGGTGCAGGGCTACCAGAAGCGTTGCCCGTTCGTGATCGACTACCTGATCGACCTGGCCCGCCGCAGCCGCCATCGCCTGATGATCCGTCTGGTCAAGGGCGCCTACTGGGACAGCGAAATCAAGCGCGGCCAGGTGGATGGCCTGGAGGGCTATCCGGTCTACACGCGCAAGGTCTATACCGATGTGTCGTACGTGGCCTGCGCGCGCAAGCTGCTGTCGGTGCCGGACGCGATCTATCCGCAGTTCGCCACGCACAACGCGCACACGCTGTCGGCCATCTACCAGATCGCCGGGCAGAACTACTATCCCGGCCAGTATGAGTTCCAGTGCCTGCATGGCATGGGCGAGCCGCTGTACGACCAGGTGGTGGGCGCCAAGGCCGACGGCAAGTTCGGCCGGCCGTGCCGCATCTACGCCCCGGTGGGTACGCACGAGACGCTGCTGGCGTACCTGGTGCGCCGGCTGCTGGAAAACGGCGCCAACACGTCGTTCGTGAACCGCATTGCCGACGAATCGATTCCGCTCGACGAACTGGTGGCCGACCCGGTGGCGGTGGTCGAACAGATGCACAAGGCCGAAGGCACGCTGGGCCTGCCGCACCCGCGCATTCCGCAGCCGCGCGCGTTGTACGGCAAGGCACGCGCCAATTCGGCCGGGATCGACCTGTCGAACGAGCATCGCCTGGCGTCGCTGTCGTCGGCGCTGCTGGCGGGCGCCAGCGAGGTGCTGCGCGCCGATCCGCTGCTGGGCGCCGAGGTGGACCGCGCCGGCGCGAAGTCCGAGCCCGTGCTGAACCCGGCCGACCACCGCGACGTGGTGGGTCACGTGAGCGAAGCCACGCCGGCCGAGATCGAAGCCGCGCTGACAGCCGCCGTCAATGCGGCGCCGATCTGGCAGGCGACGCCGCCGGAAGTGCGTGCCGCCGCGCTGGAACGTGCCGCCGACCTGATGGAAGCCCAGATGCAGTCGCTGATGGGCATCATCATGCGCGAGGCCGGCAAGACGTTCTCGAACGCCATCGCCGAAGTGCGCGAAGCCGTGGACTTCCTGCGCTACTACGCGGTGCAGGTGCGCGAGACGTTCTCGAACGACACGCACCGTCCGCTGGGCCCGGTGGTCTGCATCAGCCCGTGGAACTTCCCGCTGGCGATCTTCACCGGCCAGGTGGCCGCGGCCCTGGCCGCCGGCAACCCGGTGCTGGCCAAGCCGGCGGAACAGACGCCGCTGATCGCCGCCGCCGCCGTGCGCCTGCTGCGCGATGCCGGTGTGCCGGCGGGCGCCGTGCAACTGCTGCCGGGCCGTGGCGAAACGGTGGGCGCCGCGCTGGTGGGCGACGCCCGCGTGAAGGGCGTGATGTTCACCGGTTCGACCGAAGTGGCGCGCCTGCTGCAGCGTAACGTGGCAGGGCGCCTGGACGCGGCGGGCCGTCCGATCCCGCTGATTGCCGAAACCGGCGGCCAGAACGCGATGATCGTCGACTCGTCGGCGCTGGCCGAACAGGTGGTGGGCGACGTCGTGAACTCGGCGTTCGATTCCGCCGGCCAGCGTTGCTCGGCGCTGCGTGTGCTGTGCCTGCAGGAAGACGTGGCCGACCGCATCCTGGAAATGCTCAAGGGCGCGATGGGGGAACTGACGCTGGGCAACCCGGATCGCCTGTCGACCGACGTGGGCCCGGTGATCGACGAGGAAGCGCGCGGCAATATCGTGCGCCATATCGAGGCCATGCGCGCCAAGGGCCGCCGCGTACACCAGGCCGACGCCGGTTCGGCCGCCTGCCGCAACGGCACGTTCGTGCCGCCGACGCTGATCGAACTCGATTCGATCGCGGAACTGAAGCGCGAGGTATTCGGCCCGGTGCTGCACGTGGTGCGCTACCCGCGCGCCGCGCTGGACACGATGATCGGCCAGATCAACGACACCGGCTATGGCCTGACGCTGGGCATCCATACGCGGATCGACGAAACCATCGCGCATATCGTTGACCGCGCGCACGTGGGCAACCTGTATGTGAACCGCAATATCGTGGGCGCCGTGGTGGGCGTGCAGCCGTTTGGCGGCGAAGGCCTGTCGGGCACCGGGCCGAAGGCCGGCGGCCCGCTGTACCTGCATCGGCTGCTGTCGGTGTGCCCGCAGGACGCCGTGGTACGTGGCGTGCGCACGTCCGACATGGGCGGCGCCACCCCGGCCGCGCCGGAAAATACCGCGCTGGCGGCCCTGCAGGCCTGGGCAAAGGCCGGCCTGCCGGACGTGGCGCAGGCATGCGGGCGCTTTGCCGCCGCTTCGGCCTCGGGCCTGTCGGTGACGCTGCCGGGCCCCACGGGCGAGCGCAATACGTACTCGCTGCTGCCGCGCGAACGCGTGCTGTGCCTGGCCCAGCAGGAATCGGATCTGGCGCTGCAACTGGCGGCCGTGCTGGCCGTGGGCTCCGAAGCGTTGTGGACAGACACACCCGTCGCAAAGACCCTGTTGGCGCGCCTGCCTGCCGCAGTACAATCGCGCGTCCGCGTGGTTTCCGACTGGCTGGGTACCGATATCGCCTTCGACGCGGTGCTGCACCACGGCGATTCCGACCAGCTGCGCACGGTCTGCGAGCAGGTGGCCACGCGCCCCGGCCCGATCGTCAGCGTGCAGGGCCTGGCCCAGGGTGAACCGAATATCGCCCTGGAGCGTTTGTTGATCGAGCGTTCGCTGTCCGTCAATACGGCGGCGGCGGGCGGCAATGCAAGTCTGATGACGATCGGCTGAGGCCAGGGGCCAGGCGGATTGTCAGCAAAGCGCGTGGCGGGGGCCGGCGATCCCGACCCTGCCGCGCAACCCAGGAACGGAACGGTGCTGCCAACGCCGATCCGCAAATATGCCGACACCGGCACCATATGGCACCCTATGGGACCCAAGGAGAACTGATGAGCTCGACATTCCGCAAGACGGCCATGACCGTTGCCATGGCCGTTGCAGGCCTGACCGCCGCCTCGGCCGCTTTCGCCCAGGCACAGGAAATCAAGCTGGGCTACGCCGGCCCGCTGACCGGCGGCCAGGCACAGTACGGCAAGGACATGCAGAACGGCATCGTCCTGGCCATCGACGACATGAACGCCACCAAGCCGAAGATCGGCGGCAAGGATGTCAAGTTCGTCCTGATCTCCGAAGACGACCAGGCCGACCCGAAGACCGGTTCGGTGGTGGCGCAGAAGCTGGTGGACGCCGGCATCCAGGGCATGCTCGGGCACTTCAACTCGGGCACCAGCATCCCGGCGTCGATGGTCTACAACCGCGCCGGCATTCCGCAGATCGCCATGGCCACGGCGCCTGAATACACCAAGCAGGGCTTCAAGACCACGTTCCGCATGATGACGTCCGACACCCAGCAGGGTTCGGTGATCGGCGCCTTCGTGGTGAAGAAGCTGGGCGCGAAGAACATCGCCATCGTCGACGACCGCACCGCGTACGGCCAGGGCCTGGCCGACGAGTTCGAAAAGGCCGCCAAGGCCGCCGGCGGCAAGATCGTGCGCCGCGAATTCACGAACGACAAGGCCGTGGACTTCAAGGCCGTGCTGACCAACATCAAGCGCAGCAACCCGGACGTGATCTTCTATGGCGGCGCCGAGACCCAGTCGGCCCCGATGGCCAAGCAGGTCAAGGAACTGGGCATGAAGGCCCCGATCGTGTCGGGCGAGATGTCCAAGACCGACAACTTCCTGAAGCTGGCCGGCCCGGCAGCCGAAGGCACCGTGGTGTCGCTGGCCGGCCTGCCGCTGGAACAGATGCCCGGTGGCGCCGCCTACGAAAAGAAGTACGAAAAGCGTTTTGGCTCGAAGGTCCAGACGTACTCGCCGTACGCCTATGACGGTGCCACCGCGATGATGACCGCCATGATCAAGGCCGGCTCGGCCGATCCGGCACGCTACCTGCCGGTGCTGGCCGCCACGAACATGCAGGGCGTGACGACCAAGACCCTGGCCTACGACGCACGCGGCGACCTGAAGGACGGCGGTATCACCGTCTACAAGGTCGAAGGCGGCAAGTGGACCGTGCTGGAAACGGTCGGCGGCAAGTAATCGCCCCAATTGCCACAGTTTTGATGCATTTCCTGTAGTACCTCAGCACCCCCGGACGGCTTTCCTACGGACGGGGTGTTCTGACAGTAGCACTGACGCCACCCGGGCCAGGCCCGTGGTGGCGTTTTTTGTTTTGGGGCGGGGCGCAACCCATTTCAAGGGTATGGCGATTGTGCTCCGGGTACGGGCGTCGCTAGCCTGCTGCGCAATGCTGTCGAGGGCGATGGCATTTCGTCATGGGGGGGCGGCATGGGGATCTTCTATACGGCAGTGATGGGCGATCCGCTCGATACGGGCGGCAACAGTCAAATTATCGAAGGCGCGCAGGACAACACGATCGAGGGCCCGGATGGTCGGAGTCGACCGGTCGCACTGCTCGGACACCGGGCATGGTGCGATGCGTGCAAGAGCGTTGGCGTGATAGTGGAGGCGCCCGGATCGCCATATCACAACAGGATGGTGGACTTCGTGGCAGGCGGAGCGCGGGAAGCCCTGGGCGGTGATCTCGTGATGTGCCAGTGCAAGTCGCCGGCTCGCATTATTGCCGTCTATGGCCGCAGCTCGATGATTCTTCCCGATTCCGGTCCCGCTGTGGAGACGGCTGGGGCGCGAGCCAATCCCGCGGGAAACCCCGACGACTACGACGAGCACTTTGTCCTGACGGACTTGCGCACAGGCCTGCCCCTGGCGGGCTTCGCATGGGGCATCGATACACCGGACGGGCCACGCGAAGGGTGCACGGGGGCAGACGGCAAGACGGCCACCATTTGCGGCTGTGACCGCGAGCCAATCACCCTCTCATGGGTCGCGCAAACGGAAATGGGGATTCGATCATGAGCATCGCTACGTCCAATCTCAGCCCGAAAGACAACCGTCAAGGCGCGGTTGTGAAGGTCGACCAGATGTATCTCGACGAGATACCCGGCGCCATGGACAAGATGGGCTGGCGGGTGTCTGCTGCATTGATGCGCAGATGGTTTGCAACGAAGCCGGCTTGGGTGATGAGTGCGGAAGAAAGAACAAGGACCGATGTGGCCGTGCTTTCAGCGTCTCGCGTTGAAAGTCGATTGGTGACCATGAAATGGTTACTGGGCTTCGAATCGGTGCTTCCGGCATTCGAGGCGTTGCGCAAGGGCTGGAATACTCCCAGGGGCCTCGCTGTGCTGCGGGACCGGCTACGTGCCGTCGGATGGGCCACCGGGTTACATGCAACCCTGGGGTACGGCGTGAGAAGCGCCGTGATGGCGGATGCCACATGCCAGGTCAATCTCAAGCCTTTCGGCGCGTACAACGACACCTTCAATGACCTGTTCGGAGCGGTCAATAAGGGAACCTTCAAGCTGGCTGTCAAAGGTCAGGCGATGCGCTCTCCGGTAACAGGCAGGGACATTTTCGAGATCGACAAGGTAGGCATCTATTGCCGTGATACATACGACTTCAACGCGAGTTGGTACACGGATATGGCGGTCGGCTTGGGGGTGTGGAGTCGAGACCGGTGTTTGTCGAAAGCAGAAATGGCCGCGTATATCGGATCACCGCCCGCATTGAGAGCCGCCAGATTTCCGGGGTTCGTTCCGACGAAAAACGTGGACTTCCGGCGCTGGCAGAAAGCCCGAAACGAAGGCGGCGATTTTTACGTTTTCTCCGACATATTGTGGGTACAGCCGCATATCGACCATGTTCCACTGGATTAAGCGACGCTTGTGGTGGATGCTTCTGGCCATTTTCATTGGGGGCGTGAGCTATGCTGTGAAGCGCGGCATCTTGTTCGACGACGACTGCTGGAGTCCGAATCACGAATATTTCATGGTCCGGAAACAGAGTTTGTGGTCTGCGATGTCCTCTCAATTCGGCTACGAGGAAGGCTGGGTTCTTGTCTATGACAAGTACGGCAACCTTGTGCATCGATGGGACGGAGACCTTACCACGCAAGGCGGTCCATTCTGGGCGGGCAACGAAGTGCTGATCCTCAACAAGCCGGAGGCCAGTCTGCGCTTGCCCACCGATGCAGGCGAAGGCGATTTAAATCGCATTTGCTATTAGGCCTATGACCGCCAAACGTTCGCTGCGCCGGATTTTACAACGGGAATGGTGGTATTTCCTTCCACTCATCCCATTCTTTCTCATGGCCGCCAATTTCTCCTACGGCCTCCTGTTTGGCAAGCGATGCTGGAGTCCCAATCGTCAATACTATTTGATACAAGTGGAAAGCCTGCTGTCGTCGGCACTGTATTCGCCCGGCACTGGCTTTGGATGGATTTTGGTGTTCGACCGGAACGGGCGCTGGCTGTATCACTGGCATGGGGATTTCCTCACTTACAACAGGCCGACGTGGAAAGACGATGCCTTATGGATTGGCGAATCTACCCGGCTGTCCCTCTATGCCGCAGCAGGACCGAACGGCGCCGCGAAGATGTGTTTCTGCATGTATCGGGCAACCTTTCCCAACCCCTGTGAGCCACTGTAGGCCGCGCTAGCCGATGGCCGACCAGTAGCACTGACGCCACCCGGGCCAGGCCCGTGGTGGCGTTTTTTGTTTTGGGGCGGGCGCAACCCATTTCAAGGGTATGGCGATTGTGCTCCGGGTACGGGCGTCGCTAGCCTGCTGCGCAATGCACCCTCTCATGGGTCGCGCAAACGGAAATGGGGATTCGATCATGAGCATCGCTACGTCCAATCTCAGCCCGAAAGACAACCGTCAAGGCGCGGTTGTGAAGGTCGACCAGATGTATCTCGACGAGATACCCGGCGCCATGGACAAGATGGGCTGGCGGGTGTCTGCTGCATTGATGCGCAGATGGTTTGCAACGAAGCCGGCTTGGGTGATGGAGGCTGGAGAGAGGGTAAGGGATGATTTTGCCGGTGTGCCACCCAGTCGGCTTGAGGAAAACCTGGTGAAAATGAACTGGTTGCTTCGATATCCATCGGTGCGGTCTGCGGCCGAGCGACTGGTTCAGAACTGGGCTTCGCCTAACGGTCGGGCGTTGCTCCGAAAGCGGCTTGATGACGCTGGCTGGAAGCCCGGGAAATGCACGAGCCTTGGTTACGGAGTTGAAAAAGCGAGTACCGCAGACAGCCTGAGCCAAGTAAATATTCAGGAATTCGGATCCTACGTCGATACGTTCGATGACCTTTTTGGAGCGATCAACAAGGGTGTGCTGAAAATCTGCGTCAGGGGATACACCACGCGATTGCCCTTGTCCGGGCGCGACGCATTTGAGATAGAACGGCTCGGCATTTACTGCCGCGACACATATGACTTTGCTGCGGACTGGCACATGGACAACACATTCGGCCTGGGCATATGGAGTCGTGATCGGTGCTTGTCGAAGGCCGAGATCGCCGCATACGTAGGGATGCCAGTTCCATTGCGGGCACTGACCTACGGCAAATTCGTGCCGGTGCGAAATGCCGATTTCCGACGATGGCAAAAAGCGCGGGACGAGGGAGGAGACTTTTTCGTCTTCTCCGACGTGCACTGGATCGATTCGACAATCAAGCATGTACCGCTGGATTAGGCGCAGCTGGCCCGTGCTGCTTCTGGTGACGGTGCCCCTTCTGGTTTTCGGCGTTGGTCGTCTGGGTATTCCCCACGGCGAAAAATGCTGGAGCCCGAATCACGAGTATTTCATGGAAATGCGGGAGAGCTGGTTATCGAAGGTCTTTTTTTCCAGGGACAGGGAAGAGGGCTGGATTTTCGTCTATGACAAGCATGGGCGTCTTTACCACCGCTACGATGGTCCGCTCAGCAAGGTGGGCGGACCATGGTGGCTCGGCAAGAAAATCCTGATCATGAACAAGCCCGAGGCCATGCTGGAGTTGCCGACGGATGCTGGTGACAGCCGCCTGAAAGGCGTCTGCTTTTGATGCCACGCTTGGGGTCGGCCATGCCAGGCCTAGTGGACGCAAGTGGAAGAATCAACGGCGGACGGCTTTCCTGAAATGAAGCCAAGCCGCCATTCAAATGGCGATTCGAAGGCCTGTTTTGTCGTCGACCCACCCCCGTCAACCCAAATCAGACCCCTTTCCGCCCCTGTTCTCTCCCAAGCGTGCCACGGCAATGGCGCATAATTCCGCCTTTGCCGAATTCTGATGAAGGAGCGGACCGTGCAGGATGTCCGTTACGAGCACGCGATCGCGCTGGCCAATGCCGGGCGCCATGACGAGGCGTTGCAGGTTGCCGACCAGCTGTGGGCGGCGCACCCCGAGGTGGTGGATTATGCCGCGTTGCGGGCGCAGATCCAGTCCGACCGTGGCGACGTGGCTGCCGCGCTGGCTGCGCTGGACGAAGCCATGGCGCGCCTGCCCGAACTGCCGCTGGCGCCGATGCACCGCTGGGCGTCGCGCGGGGCACTGGTCCATATGTATGGCACCTTGCTGATGCGCGATGGGCGCGACACCGAGGCGCAGCCATGGCTGCACGAGGCGGCGCGCCGCAATGGGCTGGCCACCGGCGAATGGGCCGCGCACTTCTATGCGGGCTTTGTCGCGTTCCGGCTGAACGACTTCGCGCTGGCCGGGCGGTACTGGCACGACCTGCTGTACCGGGCCCCCGATCTGGGCGCCAGCGACATCCTGCCGCTGGTCCAGGATTACGTGGCACGCAGCGATGCCGCCGAACTGCTGGGCGAGCCGCTGCTGCGTATCTGCCTGGGGCGCATCGCGCTCGATTCCCCGGAACTGCTCGACCTGACGCCTGGACAAGGCGATGCGCTGGCTGCGGCCCAGGCCGAGCGCGTGCTGGCCGAACAGCCCGATCATCCCGAGGCCCGGCGCCTGCGGGCGCCGCTGCGGCTGGGTTCTGAACCCGCCGCGGCGCTCGACGATCTGGAGGCCTATCTGCGCCAGCGGCCCGACCCGCTCGCGCAGGTCCGTGCGCTGACGTGGCGACACCAGGCCAATGTGACCGCCGGCGCCAACGCCCCGGCGCAGCCCGCGTGGACCGGCTTCGCCGTGACGGCGGATGCCGACGATGGCGCGCTGTATTTCCATGCGGCGACCGCACTGGGCAGTTTCCTCGATGAAGTCCCCGCCTCGCAGGCGGCGCTCAAGCCGACGCTGGAGGCCATGTGCCGCAAGGGCCTGTCGTGCTTCGAGTCGTATTTCGAGAGCGGCGAGGGCGATGCCCAGGGGCACGGCGGCAATGCCGACCCCCATCTCTATTCGCTGCTGTGCCGCCTGCTGGGCCGTACGCTGCCGGCCGATGCGGCGCATTTGGACGAGAAGGTGGCGTTGCACCGCAAGGGCGTGGCGGCCAGCGATTTCATCGACCACTGGATCGACCTGCTCGACGCCTACGCGGCGGCGGGCCAGCACCAGCAGGTCGTGGACATGGCCGGCGAGGTGCTGAACCGCTATCCAGTGGAGCGCAATCCGGCTGGCGTGAGCTGGGCCTTCAGCCGTCTGGTGGCGGCCTGGGCGGCGATCGGCGGGCGCGAAGCCACCGAATCGGCCAGTGCCGCGCTGGCGCATATGGATGCCCGGCTCGATGCCTTGCCCGTGGAAGCCCGCACCGAGGGCGCCCACGCAATGGCCCACGCGCGTTCCCATTACGGCGCGCTGCTGCAGACCGGCATGGCGGCGATGGACGAGCATGACAAGGCGGATGCCATCGCCGAACTCGAAGCCCTGCAACGGCGCTCGCTGCTGATCGAGGATGCCTGGGTATCGGGCCGTTTCGGCCAGATCTGGCGCGACCTCGGCGACAACGAGCGCGCCATGCCGTTGCTCGAACAGGCGGTGCAACTGGGCGAGGGCGACGCACGGCAGCAAGCGCTGGCGCGCGTGCAGCGCGCCCGGCTGCTGGTGGACCTGGAGCGCCACCCGGAGGCGCTGACCGACTTCCAGATTGCCTTTGCCGTGCGCGACGACTGGGACGCACAGACCTGGCTGGCCGCAGTGCAGGCCGCGCTGGGCATGGGACAGCGCGAAACGGCGTTGGGATGGTTCGAGCGCGCACGCGGTCTCGATGCCGAAAAGGGCCCCACCCGTGGTTTGTTCGCCAAGGTGGAAACGGCACTGAAGGCCACACGGCCGAAGTGGAAACTCTGGGGCGTTTGATGTCCGGTCGAAAAATGTGACCCATCGCACCAGAGACGATTCTGATTTTGCAAGAGCTACAAAAGCGCTATCGAAGATGATGGCGCGTTTTGTTTGGAGAAGGCGTTAGTTGCCGGCATGTTCGGGAAAGTGTCGGACAAGCACTTACATTTACTGACGTGTCCTTCCGTTACCATGTCGCGCATGAACGGATTGAGCCAACTTTTCCCCTCGCTGCCACTGGCGCCAGGCGGACTCTTCTGGGTGGGCCTTGCGCTGGTTGGCGCGGGCCTGGCCGGAGAAGTCTGCCGCCGCTGGCTCGGCTGTCCGCGTATCGTCGGTTACGCGGTGATCGGGCTGTTCGCCGGCATGCTCGGCCGCAGCATTGTCGATGACAACATGATCGCGCAGACCCGGGTGCTGATCGACATGGCGCTGGCCCTGGCGCTGTTCGAACTCGGCCACCGGCTGTCGCTGTCCTGGCTGCGCGCCAATCCGTGGCTGCTGATCACCAGCGCGGCGGAAAGCCTGCTGACCTGGGGGCTGGTGTCCACGGTGCTGCAGTGGATGGGGGCTTCGCCCGGCGTGGCCATCCTGGCCGGCGGTATCGCGGTCAGCACGTCGCCCACCATCGTGCTGCAGCTCAAGAACGAGCTGCGTGCCGATGGGCAGGTCACTGAACGCCTGATGGCGATGTCGGCGCTCAATTCCATCTACGCCGCGGCCATCGTGCAAGTCGCCACGGGCTGGCTCCATTCCGAATACGGCAACCTGGGCGCGGCCCTGCTGCATCCGCTGTACCTGCTGGTCGGCTCGTGCCTGCTGGCGTGGGTGGTGGGCAAGTTCGGGCATGCGATCTACGCGCGCATGTCGGCCGACGATCACTACAGCTTCCTGGTCCTGGTGGGACTGGTGTTGTTCACGCTGGCGCTGACGCGGGTGCTGAAGCTGTCGATGCCGCTGACGCTGATGCTGGCCGGGGTGGTATTCAAGCACCAGGACCGCCAGCCACATGTGTGGCCCACGCACTTTGGCAGCGCGGGCAGCCTGCTGATCATCGTGATGGTGGTGTCGCTGGGCCTGCCGCTGACCGCCCGGGACTGGGTCGTGGGCGGATCGCTGGCCGTGGCGCTGGTGTTCTTCCGTCACGTCGCCAAGCTGGCCGGCGTCGTGTCCCTGGGTTCGTTTTCGGGCCTGAGCCTGCGCCAGTGCGCAGCGCTGGGGCTTGCGCTGGCGCCGATGTCCGGTCTGGCTTATCTTTTGATGAGCGACGTTGCCCGCCTGTACCCTGGCACCGGGGCGCCGCTCGCATCGATCATCCTGTGCGCGCTCGCGATCGAGCAGCTGCTTGCGCCGATCATCGCGGCATGGGCACTGCGCTTCGCCGGCGAGACGCGTGACCATGGAGGAGGGCGCTGATGTCGCTCGAACCGTTCAAGCATTCCGAGGCGTTGACCTTCGGCGTCGAGCTGGAACTGCAGCTCGTCAACCGGCACGACTATGACCTGGCGCCGTTCGCCCCGGATCTGCTGCGCGCACTGAAAGGCGCGCAGCACGCCGGCGACATCAAGCCGGAAATCAGCCCGTCGATGATCGAGATCAGCACCGGCATCTGCCACGACTATGCGCAGGCGCTGGAGGAACTGACCGTGATGCGCGACCTGATGGTCAATGCGTCGCGCGGCCTGAACCTCGGCATCTGCGGCGGCGGCACGCATCCATTTCAGGTCTGGTCGGAACGCACGATCTCGAATTCGCCGCGTTACCAGTACATTTCCGAACTTTATGGCTATCTGGCCAAGCAGTTCACGGTGTTTGGCCAGCACGTGCACATCGGGTGCCCGACCCCCGATGAGTCGCTGTTCCTGCTCCATGCCATCGGGCGATACGTGCCGCACTTTATCGCGCTGGCTGCTTCATCGCCTTACGTGCAGGGCGTGGATACGGGCTTTGCATCGGCGCGCCTGAATTCGGTAGCGGCGTTCCCGATGAGCGGCCGCGCCCCGCATGTGCTGACGTGGGACGGCTTCGAGGCGTACTTCAACAAGATGCGCGCCACCGGGGTGATCGAAAGCATGAAGGACTTCTATTGGGATATCCGTCCCAAGCCGGAGTTCGGCACGATCGAGGTGCGCGTGATGGACACCCCGCTGACCGTTCAGCGCGCCTGCGACATCGCGGCCTATATCCAGGCGCTGGCGCGCTACCTGCTGTTGTCGCGCCCATTCATGCCGCAGGAAGACGACTACCTGGTGTACACCTTCAATCGCTTCCAGGCGTGCCGCTTCGGACTGGAAGGCGAATACGTGCATCCGAACGAACTCACCCGGATGCCGATCGCGGACCATATCCTGTCGATCTGCGACGCGCTGGAGCCTCACGCCGAGGCGCTGGGGTCGCTCCAGGCGCTGGCCAATATCCGCGCCCAGGCGGCGGCGCGCGACAACGACGCACGCCTGGTGCGCACGGTGAACGACGAGGCGCACAGCCTGCGTGACACGGTGCGCCGGACCTGCGAATTGTGGGAATCCTGACGCATTGCCTGGGCTGAGGCCGAGGCCGGGGCTGGGCCGATCATGGACCAACCCGCAGCAAGCCTCCCCGGCGCGCTAGATGCCGTGCGGCACGCTGTCCCCGTCGCGGCCGCTGGCCAGCCCCAGCTGCTTGTTAGCCGGGACGGCGACGTCGATCAGCTTGGGCCGCGGCAGGTTCAGGTTGCGCATCATCACGATGAACTCTTCGCGCGTGCGGCCGGCTACCCGGCTGTTGGTGGCGCGCTCGTGGCCGATCGTTGATTCGGTCCGGCCCTTGTAGTCGTGCGCGGGATAGACGCGCGTGTCGTCGGGCAGGCGGAAAAGTTTCTGCGTCAGGCTGTCGAACAGCGTGCCGGCGTCGCCTGACTGGAAGTCGGTACGACCGCAGCCGTCGATCAGCAACGCGTCGCCGGTGAAGATGCGCCGCGTCATGCCGTCGGGCGACGGCTCCTCCCAGAGATAGCTCATGCTGCCGGCGGTGTGGCCGGGCGTGTGGATCGCGCGCAGCACCTGGCGGCCGAACGGAATCGTATCCCCATCGATCAGTTGCTTCAGCGCGGGCTTGATGTCGCAGCCCGACGGCGCGGCGGTGCTGGCGCCCGTCAACTGGGCAAGATGGCCGGCTGACGTGATGTGATCGGCGTGCGCGTGGGTCTCCACGACCCAGGCCAGTTTGGCGCCAGTCTGCTCCAGCAGCGCAAGATCGCGCATGGACTGGCGATCGACGGGGTCGATCAGCACGGCTTCGCGCGTGTCGGCGTCGATCAGCAGGTAAGTGAACGTGGACGAAGCCTCGTCGAACAACTGGTGAAAGGTCTGCATGGCGGTATTGTTGTGGCAAACCGGAAGTGCTTCCATGATACGTCGCCGGTCAGCGCCGGCCAACGGATGCCACGTGCGTCAGCACTCGACGATATTCACCGCCAGGCCGCCGCGCGCGGTTTCCTTGTATTTGGTCTTCATGTCGGCCCCGGTTTCGCGCATGGTCTTGATGACCGAGTCCAGTGACACATAATGCGTGCCGTCGCCGCGCAGGGCCATGCGCGCCGCGTTGACGGCCTTGACCGATGCCATGGCGTTGCGCTCGATGCACGGAATCTGCACCAGGCCGCCCACCGGATCGCAGGTCAGGCCCAGGTTGTGCTCCATGCCGATCTCGGCTGCGTTCTCCACCTGCTCCGGCGTGCCACCGAGCACGGCGGCCAGCGCCCCGGCCGCCATCGAACAGGCCACGCCGACTTCGCCCTGGCAGCCCACCTCGGCGCCGGAGATCGACGCGTTGAGCTTGTAGAGCAGACCGATGGCCCCGGCTGTCAGCAGGAAGTCGACCACACCCTGCGTGTTGGCGCCAGGCACGAAACGGTCGTAGTAATGCAGCACGGCGGGAATGATGCCGGCCGCGCCGTTCGTCGGCGCCGTGACCACGCGACCCCCGGCGGCGTTCTCCTCGTTGACGGCGATGGCGTAGAGGTTGACCCAGTCCATGACCGATAGCGGGTCAGACAGCGTGCGCTCGGCGCGCAACGTCAGGTGCCGATAGAGCTCCGGCGCCCGGCGCTTGACCTTGAACGGGCCGGGCAGTTCGCCGTCCGTGCGGCACCCGCGCGCCACGCATTGCTGCATCACATCCCAGATATGCAGCAGACCGTCGGTCACCTCGTTCTCCGGCCGCCATGTCAGTTCGTTCTCGAGCATGAGCCGGGCAATCGACTTGCCGCTGGCATGGGCCATGTCGAGCATCGCGCGTCCCGTGCGGAACGGGTGCGGCAACTGCTTGCCGGCGGCCAGCACCTGCGTATTGGGCGCGCCGGCCGTGACGACGAAGCCGCCGCCCACCGACAGGTAGCGGGCCTCGCGCAGCGAAGCGCCATCGGCATCATAGGCGTGGAACTTCATGCCATTGGGATGCTCGGCCATGGCTTCGCGCCGATAGAACACGATGTGCTCGCGTTCCACGAACGGCACGGTGTGCCGGCCAAGCAGCGACAGCTGCTTGCTGGTGCGCAGCGCCGCCAGCTTGCCGTCGATCGCCTCCGGATCGACCGTGTCGGGCGATTCGCCCATCAACCCCAGGATCACGCCCTTGTCGGTGCCGTGCCCCTTGCCCGTGGCGCCGAGCGATCCGTAAAGCTCCGCGCGCACGCTGGCCACCCGCGCCAGCAGGCCGTCGCGTTCCAGGCCATGCGCAAACATCAGGGCTGCCCGCATCGGGCCCACGGTGTGGGAGCTCGACGGGCCGATGCCCACCTTGAACAGATCGAAGACGCTGACTGCCACGGCTGAACTCCAGATTGGTTGCCGGCGCGGTTCGTGGAACCGTTGGCCGTAAGGCCGCTAGGCCGGCTTGTCCTGATCGGTATGGGCCGGATGACGCCATAGTGCGCCGGGTTCGGCTGGACCGGAAGCAGGCGGCGGGTCCTTCATCTTCACGCTGATGGAGCCGTCGGTTTCCAGAATCGCGAAATGCACGTCTTCCACGCGGGCGCAGCCATTGCGGCGCAACACCTTGTGCAATTCGTGCGTGCTGATGCGTTCGCGGCGCATGACTTCCTCATAGACCTCGCCCTGGTGGATCACGATCTGCGGACGGCCGTCGACCAGCATTTCGAGTGGCCGGCTACGCCACGTGACATACCCGAGCAGCGCATCGGTCCCAAACAACGTGCCCGCCAGGATCAGCCCGGCCAGCACCGAGTTGTCGCCGGCATTCATCGCGTTCTGAACCGCGTTCGAGATGATCAGCAGCAGGACAAGATCGAACGGCGTGAGCTGGCCGATCTGCCGCCGGCCCGAAATGCGCATCAGCAACAGAATGGCGCCATAGACGATCAGTCCGCGCAGGACGAATTCCCACCAGGGCGCGCTGAGATTCCACATGAATGAGGCCTCCGCTCAAGGACGGCGCCGGGATACCGGCGCCCGCTCCCTGAGCATAGTCCGTCGGCGGCATCCGCGTGTATCGGACGCCGCCTGACGGGCCGGCACTCATTCTTCGGCGTACTCGCTCATCGGCACGCACGAGCAGAACAGGTTGCGATCGCCATACACGTTGTCGGCACGGCCAACCGGCGGCCAGTACTTCCGCGTGCGCAGCGATGCCAGCGGGTAGGCCGCTTCCTCGCGCGTGTACTTGTGCGTCCACTCGTTGCCGACCACCACGGCCGCGGTGTGCGGCGCGTGCTTGAGCGGGTTGTCCTCGCGGTCGAAGCTGCCGTCTTCCACCCGCGCGATCTCGCCGCGGATGGCGATCATCGCGTCGATGAAGCGGTCGAGTTCGTGCAGCGATTCGCTCTCGGTCGGCTCGATCATCAGGGTGCCCGGCACCGGGAAGCTCATGGTCGGGGCGTGGAAGCCGTAGTCCATCAGGCGCTTGGCGACGTCCTCGTTGGTGATGCCGGTGGTCTTCTGCAGCGGGCGCAGGTCGAGGATGCACTCGTGCGCCACCAGGCCATGCTGGCCCGTGTACAGCACCGGGAAGTGCGGCGACAGGCGGCGCGCCACGTAGTTGGCGGTCAGGATCGCGTTCTCGGTGGCGGCGGTCAGGCCGGCCGAGCCCATCATCGCGATATACATCCACGAGATCGGCAGGATGCTGGCCGAGCCGAACGGCGCGGCCGAGATGCCGCCGATGCCGTTGTCGTCGCGACGATAGCCGACGCTGTCCTGGTTGGGCAGGAAGTCGGCCAGATGCGCACCCACGGCTACCGGACCGACGCCCGGGCCGCCGCCGCCGTGCGGAATGCAGAACGTCTTGTGCAGGTTCAGGTGCGACACGTCGCCGCCGAACTGGCCCGGCGCGGCCACGCCGACCATCGCGTTCATGTTGGCGCCATCGACATAGACCTGGCCGCCGTGCTTGTGCACGATGTCGCAGATCTGCTGCACGCCCTGCTCGAACACGCCGTGCGTGGACGGGTACGTGATCATGATCGCGGCCAGGTTCCTGCTGTGCTGCTCGGCCTTCTTCGCCAGATCGTCGAGGTCGACGTTGCCGTTGTCGTCGCAGGCCACCACCACGACCTTCATGCCGGCCATCTGCGCCGACGCGGGGTTGGTGCCGTGGGCCGATGACGGGATCAGGCAGATGTCGCGATGGCTTTCGCCACGGCTGGCGTGGTACGCGTGGATGATCAGCAGGCCGGCGTATTCGCCCTGCGAGCCGGCGTTCGGCTGCAGGCTGACCGCGGCGTAGCCGGTGGCGGCGCAGAGCATGGCCTCCAGCTGGTCAATCATCTCGCGATAGCCAACCGTCTGGTCCAGTGGGGCAAATGGGTGGATGTTGCTGAACTCGGGCCACGTCACCGGAATCATCTCGCTGGTGGCGTTGAGCTTCATCGTGCAGGAGCCCAGCGGAATCATCGTGCGGTCCAGCGCCAGGTCCTTGTCGGCCAGCGAGCGCAGGTAGCGCAGCATCTCGTGTTCGGCATGGTGCGTGTTGAACACCGGATGCGTCAGATAGGCGCTCTGGCGCGCCACGTTGCCCGGGAAGCCGTCGCCGACCGATGCCTCGATCTTGTCGAAGTCGGGCACCGGCTTGCCGTGCGCGAAGATCTCCCACAGCGTGACCACGTCGTCGCGCGACGCGGTTTCGTCCAGCGAGATGCCGATGCGCGACGCGCCGGCGTGGCGCAGGTTGATGCCCCGCTGCGTGGCCGTGGCGTGGAACGCCTCGGTGTTGAAGCCGGTTTCCAGCGTCAGCGTGTCGAAGAACGTCTCGTTGACCGGGGGCAGGCCCAGCGCCTTCAGGCCGGCGGCCAGCGTGGCGGTCAGGCGATGCACACGTTGCGCGATGCGCTTCAGGCCCTGCGGGCCATGGTAGACCGCATACATCGACGCCATCACGGCCAGCAGCACCTGCGCGGTGCAGATGTTCGAGGTGGCCTTCTCCCGGCGGATATGCTGCTCGCGCGTCTGCAGCGCCAGGCGGTAAGCCTTGTTGCCCTGCGCGTCGATCGTGACGCCGACCAGGCGGCCCGGCATCGATCGCTTGAATTCATCCTTGACGGCCATGTAGCCCGCGTGCGGACCGCCAAAGCCGAGCGGCACGCCAAATCGCTGCGAGTTGCCCACCGCCACGTCGGCGCCCCATTCGCCCGGCGCGGCGATCAGCGTCAGCGCCAGCAGGTCGGCGGCGGCCACCACCCGGCCGCCGGCCGCATGCACGGCGTCGGCAATGGCGCGGTAGTCGGCTACATCGCCATTCACGCCCGGATACTGCAGCAGCACGCCGAAGGCGTGGGACTGCGCGGCGTCCGCAGCCGGGCCGACCTTCACCTCGATGCCCAGCGGCAGCGCGCGCGTGCGGATCACTTCCAGCGTTTGCGGCAGCACATCGTCGGCCACGTAGAACGTGTTCGACGCATGCTTGTGGACGCGCTGCAGCAGGGTCATGGCCTCGGCAGCGGCCGTGCCTTCGTCGAGCATCGACGCATTGGCGATGTCCAGGCCGGTCAGGTCCGTGATCATCTGCTGGAAGTTCAGCATAGCCTCCAGCCGGCCCTGCGAGATTTCCGGCTGGTACGGCGTGTAGGCGGTGTACCAGGCCGGGTTTTCGAAAATGTTGCGCAGCACCACGCCCGGTGTGAGCGTGTTGTAGTAGCCCTGTCCGATGAAGCTCTTCAGCACGCGGTTCTTGCCGGCCAGGCCGCGCAGGCGGGCCAGCGCGGCTTCCTCGGTCAGCGGGGCGGTGAACTCGCCCAGCGACATGCCGTCGCGGCGGCGGATGGCGGCGGGCACCACGGCGTCGATCAGCGCGGCGCGGCTGTCGAAGCCAAGCACCTTGAGCATGTGTTGCTGTTCGGCGCTGTCGGGGCCGATGTGGCGGGCGGCGAAGGCGTCGCGCGCCTCCAGTTCGGCCAGCGTGGGCCGTGTACCTTGGGCGGCGGCATTCATGGGAAGCGGGGCGTTCATGGCAAGGAATCTCGGGGAGCGGGCGGCGGGCAGGTGGTCGGCCTGTCCGCCGCGCGCGGCATCAAACAGTCAGCGCGATCAGGCGCCGACGCTGGCCTTGTAGGCGTCGACGTTCATCAGGCCGTTCACGTCGTCGGCGTTGGCCGGCTTCAGCTTGAACAGCCAGGCGTCAAAGGCGTTGGCGTTGACCGACTCGGGCGCTGCCGAAGCGGCGTCGTTGACGGCGATCACTTCGCCAGCCACCGGCGCGTAGATGTCGGAAGCTGCCTTCACGGACTCCACCACGGCCAGGGCGTCGCCGGCACCCACCGACTTGCCCACTTCGGGCAGTTCCAGGAAGACGATGTCGCCCAGGGCGTCCTGGGCGTGGTCGGTAATGCCGATCGTCAGCGTGCCGTCGGCTTCGACGCGCACCCATTCGTGCGACTCGGTGTACTTCAGGTCAGCGGGGAAGTTCATGAGGTTCTCCGGGATACAGTTTGTTTCTTGTTTCATTCACCCGGTCCGCAGCAGGTTGGGCTCGAGCGGACGGGCGGAAGGGCGACCGTTTGATGTGAAGCCGGGCGATGCCTCAGCTCACGAGTGCCTTGCCATTACGCACAAACGGCAGTTTAACCACAGTCGCGGTCAGTTTGCGGTCACGAATCTCGACCTGGACGTCGGTGCCCGGCGCCACGCCCTTCGGCAGGCGGGCGAACGCGATTGACTGCTGCAGGCTCGGGCTGAACGTGCCGCTGGTGATTTCGCCAGCGCCGGCCGCCGTGATGACCTTCTGGTGCGCACGCAGCACGCCGCCCTTGTCGCGCAGGATCAGGCCCGCGAACGTCTGCTTCTGGCCGCCTGCCAGTAGCGCCTGCTTGCCGATGAAGTCGCGCTCGCTCTGCAGGTCGAGCGTCCAGGCCAGGCCGGCGTCCAGTGGCGACGTATTGATATCCATGTCCTGGCCGTACAGGTTCATGCCGGCTTCCAGGCGCAGCGTGTCGCGCGCGCCCAGGCCGGCCGGACGTACGCCCGCGGCGATCAGCTTTTCCCAGATGCCGGCGACGTTCTCGGCCGGTACCACCAGCTCGAAGCCGTCTTCGCCGGTGTATCCGGTGCGGGCGACCATCAGTTCGCCCATTTCCGGGTCTTGCACGACCAGCGCGTTGAACGGCTTGAGCGCGTCGGCCGGCTGGGTGGAGGGAAAGGCCTGGTAGACCTTGGCGCGGGCGTTGGGGCCCTGCACGGCCACGATGGCCAGCTTGCCGGTGCCCGCCGGTGCCACATCGCCGCGGCGCGGTGTGATCGTCACGCCGCTGCCAGTGGCCGCATTGCGCGACTGGATCCATTCGATATCGCCAAGGGCCGTGCTGGCGTTCACCACCAGGCGGAAGTGGTCCTCGGCAAAGAAGTAGACGATCAGGTCGTCGATGACGCCGCCTTTTTCGTCGAGCATGCACGAATACAGCGCCTTGCCCGGCGTCTGCAGCTTGTCGACGTTGTTGGCCAGCAGGCCGCGCAGGAAGGCCCGCGTGCCGGCCCCGTGCAGGTCGACCACGCACATGTGCGACACGTCGAACATGCCGGCATCGGCACGCACGGCATTGTGTTCCTCGATCTGCGAACCGTAGTTGACCGGCATGTCCCAGCCGCCAAAGTCGACCATGCGGGCGCCGAGGGCGCGGTGGATAGCGTTGAGGGGCGTGGCCTGGAGCGTCATGGATATCCTCGGGGGCGGTTCGAAAACGAAAAAAGGGTCATCCGCCGCAACGATCGGGCGCACCAATGTGCATCCAATCCGCTGCGGCGGATGACCCCTCTGTCCTCGATACCTGAGAGATTACGAAGCCGGAACTTCGTGCGCCCCTTCGGTGGACATGCTCACCACGGCGTCAGGGCAGTGGCGGATGTCGCTCTCCAGAGTGCGGCATGCATCGTGTGCATGTTGCATGCCGATCCGGTCGGTCCATGGTGCCTGAGAGTTTGCGGGTGGTTCCCCTTCGGCGGCGCAATCGATGCGCGCTCTCCCGGCCGGATGCGCGAGAATGTACGGGACCGGTCAGCCTTTGTCAAACGCGCGCCTGACGCCGGCCGGCGGCCCCGCCCCCGGGATTGGAATCGACGGCGGGCCGGTTAGCGACGGTCCTTCGTCACCACATTACCGACCACGCCGCCCACGGCCGCGCCGCCCAGCGTACCCAACGCGCTGCCGTCGGTCAGGACCGCACCGCCGAGCGCACCGGCGCCCGCGCCAATGGCGGTATTACGCTGCTTCGGGGTCATGTCCGCGCAGCCCGCAAAGCCCACCAGCGTCACGCCGATCAGGGCAACTTTCGAAAGGGTGCGAAGCGTCTTCATGATTGGCTCCTTTGTTGTCATCGAGATCATCGTTTCCGATTTGTTGATATGTCCCGGACCGGTCGCGCCACGCGCAAGACCCGTGCGGTCCTGTGAGATAAGAGGCAAGCTCCATGCCCCGGGATCCGCTGCTTTACGATTGTTACCAGCCTGAAACGCCTCTTGTCGGACGTCGCCCGACACGCCCGTGGGCGCCTGCGGCGCGTGTTAACATCGACGCCTTCGGCGCGCCACCTTCCAGGTGCGCCATGAGCCATTCCGCCTGCCACGTTCCCCAGCCCCATGACTCACGGACTCAATGCCGCGCAATCCGAAGCGGTGCGCTACCTGGACGGCCCCTGCCTTGTGCTGGCGGGCGCCGGATCGGGCAAGACCCGCGTGATCACGCAGAAAATCGCCCACCTGATCGAGGACAAGGGGTTCGAGCCGCGTCACATTGCCGCTGTCACGTTCACGAACAAGGCGGCGAAAGAGATGCAGGAACGCATCGGCAAGCTGATGGAAGGCAAGACCACGCGCGAAGGGAAGCGCATTCCACTCAAGCAGCTGACGGTTTGTACGTTTCACTCGCTTGGCGTGCAAATCTTGCGCATGGAAGCCGAGCATGTCGGGTTGAAGCCGCAATTTTCGATCATGGATTCGGACGACTGCTTCGGGCTGGTCCAGGAGCAGCTGAGCACCACCGACAAGAAGCTGATCCGCAGCGTGCAGAGCACCATCTCGCTGTGGAAGAACGGCATGGTCGATCCCGAGACCGCGCTTGCGCAGGCGGCCAATGCCGACGAGCACCAGGCCGCGATGGTCTATCGCAACTACGTGGCCACGCTGAACGCTTACCAGGCGGTGGACTTCGACGACCTGATCCGCCTGCCCGCCGAACTGTTCGCGCGCGACGAGGCCGTGCGTTTGAAGTGGCAGAACCGGCTGCGCTATTTCCTGGTCGACGAATACCAGGACACCAACGCGTGCCAGTACCAGCTGCTGAAGCTGCTGGCCGGCGGCTCGCACCTGCGCGCGCCGGCGTTCACGGCGGTGGGCGACGACGACCAGGCCATCTATGGCTGGCGTGGCGCCACGCTGGACAACCTGCGGCTGCTGCAGACCGATTTTCCGGACCTGAAGGTGGTCAAGCTGGAGCAGAACTACCGCTCGACCGTGCGCATCCTGGAAGCGGCCAACGCGGTCATCGCCAACAACCCGAAGCTGTTCGACAAGAAGCTGTGGTCGGAACACGGCATGGGCGATCCGATCGCCGTCCACCCGATGAACGACGAGGAGCACGAGGCCGAGTCGGTAGTGTTCCGCCTGTCCGCGCACAAGTTCGAGCGCCGCGCGCAGTTTCGCGATTACGCCATCCTGTATCGCGGGAACCACCAGGCGCGCCTGTTCGAGCAGATCCTGCGGCGCGAGCGCATTCCGTACGTGCTGTCGGGCGGCCAGAGCTTCTTCGACAAGGCCGAGATCAAGGACATCTGCGCCTACTTGCGCCTGATTGCCAATCCGGACGATGACCCCGCGTTCATTCGCGCCATCACCACGCCGCGCCGTGGGGTGGGCAACACCACGCTCGAGGTGCTGGGCACGTTTGCGGGGCAGGCCAAGGTGTCGCTGTTCGAGGCGGCGATGATGGGCGGCATCGAGGCCAGGCTGCAGCCGCGCCAGCTGGAGCCGCTGCGCACGTTCTGCGAATCCATGGTGCGCCTGGCCGACCGCGCGGCCAGCGACCCGGCCACCGTGGTGCTGGACGACCTGATGGAAGGTATCCACTACGAGGCCTATCTGTACGATACCTTCGACGAACGGCAGGCGCAGTCGCGCTGGACCAATACGCTGGAATTCCTGGACTGGCTTAAGCGCAAGGGCACGCGTCCGGAGGCCGAAAGCGATGGCGAGGCCACGGGCGCCGACACGGCCGACGGCTTCGGCGACGAAGGCAAGAACCTGCTCGAACTGACCCAGACCGTGGCGCTGATGAGCATGCTCGAAGGCCGCGAAGAAGATCCCGACGCGGTGCGGCTGTCTACCCTGCACGCGTCGAAAGGCCTCGAATATCCGCACGTGTTCCTGGTGGGCGTGGAGGAGGGCATCCTGCCCCACACACGCGAGGACGAAGACCTGGACGACGAGAAGATCGAGGAAGAGCGGCGGCTGATGTATGTGGGCATCACGCGCGCGCAGCGCACCCTGCAGATCAGCTGGTGCAAGAAGCGCAAGCGGGCGCGCGAAACCTATTCGGTCGAGCCGTCGCGCTTTATCGCCGAGATGAAGCTGGAGGAAGCCCCCGCACCGCAGGACACCACGCCGGCGATGAGTCCGAAGGACCGGCTCGCCGGCCTGAAGGCGCTGCTCAACAAGCCCGTCGCGGCCTGATTTGATACAAGGCCGACAAGACTGCCGGGGTCGGGCTCACTACGATTGGCGGCGCGTGGAAACGTCTCTCGGACGTTCCTGCGACGCACCGCGCCCGCCCTTCGGCTGCGGTGTGGCTGGGCGCATGCGAGCCCGGCTTCTTCCCTGTTGAACGCTCCCGGATGCGGCAGCACCGGGGGCGTATTTTTCCCCCGGCCCGTACGCTCTGCGCCACCACCGCCCGGCCCCCGCATCGCGGCCCTAAGTGTCGTGCGCGGCACGTATCAAAATTGATACAAAGCGGGCATCGCCTGTGATCTCCCGGCTGGTACATTGGCCGATCGGATGTCCCGCGTATTCCTCACTTTTCCCCATGGACCTGTCGCCCAACCTGCCCATTCGTCTGCTGATCGTCGATGACGACCCCCAGATCCGCGCCATGCTGGCCGAATACCTGGCCACGTTCGGCATGGAGGCCGAGGGCGCGGAAGGCGGCGCGGCGATGCGCACGGCGATGGGCCGGCAGGACTACGACCTGGTGATCCTGGACCTGTCGCTGCCGGGCGAAAACGGCTTGACGCTGTGCCGCGAGATCCGCGAGCAGAGCAACCTGCCCGTGATCATGCTGACCGCGCGTGCCGAACTGGCCGACCGCGTGGTGGGGCTGGAAGTCGGGGCTGACGACTACGTGACCAAGCCGTTCGAGATGCGCGAGCTGGTGGCGCGGATCCACACGGTGCTGCGCCGCAGCCGTGGCGACGTACGCCGCCCGACGCCTGCCCCGGGCGGGCACGAGATGCGCTTCGGCTGCTGGCGCCTGAATGCCACGCTGCGCCAGCTGGTCGATGTGGAAGACACCGTGGTGCCGCTGTCCAACGCCGAATTCCGCCTGCTGCTGACGTTCATCGAGAATCCGAACCGCGTGCTCGACCGCGAGATGCTGATCAACAATGCGCGCGGCCGTGACCTGGACGTCTTCGACCGCAGCATCGACCTGCTGGTATCGCGGCTGCGCCAGAAACTGCGCGACGACCCGCGCGACTCGTCGCTGATCCGCACCGTGCGTGGCGAAGGGTACGTGTTCACCGGCAACGTGGAGCACTGAAGGCATGGCTGCTGCGATTCCGCCGACCAGCGGCGGTGCTTCGGCGATACGGGCCGAACCGCGCGCCGCCGGGCCGGCCAGACGCCGCCGGTTCAATTCCATGTTCATGCGGTTGTTCTTCGTGATGACCGCCATCATGCTGGCCGTGCATGTGCTGGGCGTGACCGTGATCGAGAGCGTGTTTCCGCGCCCGGGTTCCGAACGCTACATGGAGCGCATGCGCCGCGCCGCGTCCGACGCCGAGGCGGCGGGCCAACTGGTGCCCAGCGGCACGCCCGCGCATCCGCTCGAAGGGGTTTTCATACCCGACCGGCCGCCTGGCGCGCCGGCCGGCATGCGCGGCAATGAACCGTTCGATTTCGATGGCCCGCCGCTGCGCCCCGAAGCGTTCGGCGAACGCCGGCCATTCGACCGTCCCCCCGGGCCGCCGAAGGGATTTCATATCCGTGGCATCTGGCCGCCGCACCTGGGCCTGATCTTCCAGCTTGCGGCCATCCTGATCGCTTCGTGGGTGGGCGCTCGCCTGCTGGCGCGGCCGGTGCAGCAACTGGCCAGCGGCGCCAACCGTCTGGCGCAGGACGTCCATGCACCGCCGCTGGACGAAGACACCGGCCCCGCCGAAGCGCGCGACGCCACGCACGCGCTGAACCTGATGCAGCAGCGCATCCGCACCCAGCTGGCGCAGCAGTCGCGCTTCCTGGCGGCGGTGTCGCATGACCTGCGCACGCCGCTGACGCGCATGAGCCTGCGTATCGAGCGCATCGAGGACAACGACGTACGCTATCGCCTGCGTCAGGACCTGGCCGAGATGAATGGCCTGATCGACGCCACACTGTATTACCTGCGCGAACGCGACGACGGCACCGGCCCGCGCCAGCGAGTGGACATGGTGGCGCTGCTGCAGGCGGTGGTCGACGACGCCCAGGAAATCGGGCAGGACGTGCGCCTGTCTGGCGAAGCGGCGCCGCTGCTGGCCTATCCGGCCGAACTGCGGCGCGCCGTGGTGAATCTGGTGGAAAACGCCCACCGCTATGGCGGCGCCGCGCACATCATCCTCACCGACAGCCCCGAGCGCGTCTCGATCGATGTCTGCGACAACGGTCCCGGCATTCCGCCGGCCGAACTGCAGCGCGTGCTGGAGCCGTTCTATCGGTTGGAGTCGTCGCGCAGCCGCGCCACCGGCGGCGTGGGCATGGGCCTGTCGATCGCCGCCGATATCGTGGCGCGCCACGGTGGCGAACTGAAGCTGACCAACCGGGCGGAGGGCGGGCTGCGGGTCAGCATCACACTGCCGCGCGCCTGATCGAAGCGATCCAGCCCCAGCTCAGGCGCGCTGCGGCAGGCCGCTCTTGCCGATCGCCGCCAGCTGCACGTACTGCGACCCGCGCAGGCCACGCGTGAAGTCCAGCGTGAAGTCCCCGACGTCGATGCGGGCCTGCAGCGCGCGCCGCAGTTCCGCCGTGCCCGACGCCTTCATGCCGGTGGCCGCGCGCACCAGCCAGGCCGCACTGATATAGCCGGCCAGCGTGGCAGGCGAGGGCGGCTCGTCCAGGTACTGCTTCATGCGGGCCACGTGCTCCTTGACGACGCGCAGCGTCGATTCCTGCGGCCCCGGTGCAATCTGCGTCACGACCATGCCGCCCGCGTAGCCGGCGCCCAGGATCTCGCGCGCCGCCGACGGACTGACCGCCGAAAGGCCTACCAGAAACCCGTACCAGTTTTGCGCCGCCAGTGCGCGGCCCAGGCTGCCATAGGCCAGCGTGTCGCCCGCGACGATCACTGCGCCCGGCCGGGCCGCGGCAATGCGCCGTGCGCTGTCGTCGAAATTGCCAGTCAGCGCCACGGCGCGCGTCGAGATGTCCTTTTCCAGGCGCGCCAGCCACGGGGTGCCGACACCAAGCGTGCCGGCCGCGAAGTCGGGCGACACCGCCAGCGCGATGCCGGTCAGCCCGTAGCTGCGCAGCTGATGCACGGCGGCATCGAGTTCGGCCTGATAGTCGGCGCGCGTGAACCACACGTTGTCGGCGCTCAGCGCCAGCCCCGACAGCGGCGCGACGATCTGCACCCCGCGCCGCGTCAGGTCGGCCGAGCCCGCCAGCGTGGGCAGCAGGCTGTCGCCAGGCCCGAACAGTACCTCGGCACGTTCGTTGTCGGCCAGGGCCACGGCCTGTGCGGCGGCGCGCGGGTTCGAGGCGTCCGCATCGCGCACCACGTGAACGATGCGCAGGCCGCCGTTGCCGGCCGGCGACGCATTGAAGGCATCAAACATCACCTTGGCGCCGGCCAGATAGTCCCGCGCCTGATCGGCCTGCGGCCCCACGCGGTCCACCAGGTGGCCCACCACAAGCTGGCGGCGCAGAAGCTGGCCAGCCGGCTGCGCCATCGCGGGCAGCACGGCGGCGGACGTCAGGGCGCCGAGCCTCTGCAAGGCGCGGCGGCGGCCTGTCGAAGCGGGCGGACACGCGGGGGGCGACTGCGGCAAGGCTGGGCGCATGGCAGTGAGAGTCGGATGGACAGGATGTGCTGCGGAAAGCGAGTGCGGCTGGACTTGATACTTGGCGAGCCGGGCCAGAGACTATCGGCCGTTCATGACGCTTCCGTGACTTTTGCCCGACATGAGGCCCCCCGTTGGCGGGGCTGGCAGGTGTAGGGTCGCCATGATCTTGATGCGCATCAAGGTTGATGCACCGGGCGAGGCATAGCATCGATTGTCATTCCGCCCACAAATCGAGTCTCCGCATGTCCGCCCCCATTCCAGACGCCGCCGGCACGGCTTTCGACCGCCGCGCGCTTGCCGATTTCCGCAGCCTGGCAGGCCGCATCGACGGCAACGGCCCCCGCTATACCTCCTATCCCACCGCCGACCGCTTCCACCATGAAGTGGGCGACGCCGGCTACCAGACGGCGCTGCAGGCGTGCCGCGCCGATTCGCCGGCCCCGCTGTCGCTGTATCTCCATATCCCGTTCTGCGAAAACATCTGCTACTACTGCGGCTGCAACAAGATCATCACCAAGGACCACAGCCGCAGCGCGCAGTATGTCGACTACCTGTCGCGCGAAATGGCGATGGTCGCCGGGCGTCTGGGCGAGCGACGCGCCGTGATGCAGTCGCACTGGGGCGGTGGCACGCCGACCTTCCTCGACCCCGATGAAATGCGCCGGGTCATGGCGGCGCTGCACACGCATTTCGTGCTGCTGCCGGAGGGCGAACATTCGATCGAGATCGATCCGCGCCGCGTCACCGACGAACGCATGGACCTGCTGGCCGAGCTCGGCTTCAACCGTATCAGCCTGGGCGTGCAGGATTTCGACCAAGAGGTGCAGGAAGCCGTGCACCGGGTGCAGTCATACGAAGACACGCGCGCCGTGGTGCGGGCGGCGCGGCGCCTGGGATTCCAGTCGGTCAGCGTGGACCTGATCTACGGCCTGCCGCACCAGACCACCGCGCGCTTTGGCAAGACCATCGAAAAGGTGCTGGCGCTGCGGCCCAACCGGCTGTCGGTGTACAGCTACGCCCACCTGCCGCACGTGTTCAAGCCGCAACGCCGTATCGATGCCGCAACACTGCCGCCAGCGGCCGAGAAGCTCGACATCCTGGTGTCGACGATCGAACGGCTGACCGCCGCCGGCTACGTCTATATCGGCATGGACCACTTTGCGCTGCCCGACGACGACCTGGCGATCGCCCAGCGCGAAGGCCGGCTGCAACGCAATTTCCAGGGCTATGCCACGCACGCCGGCTACGACCAGATCGGCCTTGGCGTCTCGGCCATCGGCGCCGTGGCCGGACACTATGTGCAGAACGCCCGCACCACGGACGACTACTACGCCGCGATCGATGCCGGGCGCCTGCCCGTGGTGCGCGGTTTCGAGATGTCCGCCGACGATCATCTGCGCAAGGCCATCATCGGCGCGCTGATGTGCAATGGCACGCTGGACATTGCCGAGGTGGAAAAGACCTACGGCATCGACTTCGCCACCACCTTCGCCGCCGAGCTGGCCGACCTGGACAGGCTGGCGGAGGACCACCTGGTACGCCGCGCGCGGGCCCGCATCGACATTACCGAACTGGGACGCCTGCTGGTACGCCGCGTGGCCATGGTCTTCGACCGCTACCTGCGCGACGACGCTGCGCGCCCGCGACCGGCGCACAGCGCCGCCAACGATGCCCAGGCGATTCCGCTGGTGCGCTATTCGCGCGTGGTCTAGCCGCGGCGGCAACGCCAGAAACGAAAAAGCCCGCGACAGATTCGAGGGCTTTTTTGCTGGGCGCAGGCCCCGTCGGTCGGACCTGTCGGACCTGTCGGACCAGGTCTGGAGCGGGCTGGACGCTTATTTGGCTGCGTTGGCCATGTAGTCGGATGCGGCAATCACGTCCGCATCCGGACCGGCGTAGCCACCCTTGGGCGGCATCACACCCTTGCCCTTGAGCGCGTAGTTGTGAACCACGTCCATGCCTTCCTTGAGGCGCGGCGCCCAGGCAGCCTTGTCGCCGAACTTCGGCGCACCGGCCACGCCGGCAGCGTGGCAGGCGGCGCAAACCTGTTCGTAGACCTTCTTGCCCGTGTCGGCCGACGCCGCAGCCGGGGCAGCGGCGGGTGCAGCCGGTGCTGCGGCTGCCGGAGCAGGGGCTGCCGCAGGTGCGGGCGCCGCGGCGGCCGGTGCTGCAGCCGACTCCGGCGCCGAGGCCGCAGCCTGGGCGGTGGCACCCTGGGCCGGAGCAGCCGGCTCGGGGAACTTGGCACCGCCGGCATCGGCCATGTAGACCACGGCGCGGGCCAGTTCGTAATCGCTGAGATCGTCCGGCGACGTGCCGGCGCGGGCGGGCATCGCGCCCTTGCCGTTCAGCACCGACTTCATCAGCCCATCAAAGCCCTGGCCGATCCGGGCCGTCCAGTCACCGGCCGTGCCGTACTTCGGCGCACCGGCCGCGCCCGTGGCGTGGCACGCGGCGCAAACTTCCTTGTAGACCTGCTCGCCCGTCTTGAAGACGCGCGGGGCATTGGGATCCTTGATTTCGAGTGACGCTACCGGCGCGATACGGGTGTTCACCGCCTCCACGCTCTGGGTGGAGCCGGCGCCCTCGCGGGTGCCATGTCCGACAAAATTGACCAGCAGGATGATGACGATGATCGGCACCAGAAAGGCGGCGATCACAACAGCTACAAGCTGCTTAGGGGTCTTGATTGGCGACTCGTGGTGGTCGTTTTGATGGACGTCACTCATACAGAACTCTCGATTTTGCGGGAAACCTATTGCACAGCACGTGGGGGCGGCTTGCTTGTCTGGCCCTGTCTTCGGGGATGAATCTGTCGGTCTTCGCGTCCGGGGCGTCTCCTGCCCCGCTACGTCTCTGGTACGACGCAAATAGCTGCCGATTATAGACCCAAGACTCGGCCCCGGGGGCCAAAAGCGACGGCTCAGAGACCTGTGAAAACCCGGGTTCGGCGGCCCCCGGCGCATCCCGCATGGACGGCCACGGACAAGTCGGGTATCCTATGCGACTTTCCGACGACGGCACTCGCCGTTGTCACCGCAGCTCACATCGCGCCCGTAGCTCAATGGATAGAGTACTGCCCTCCGAAGGCAGGGGTTGCTGGTTCGATCCCAGCCGGGCGCGCCAATCTGACTGATCGCTGGCACTTCGCCAAACGTCCCCGCTGAAGCCCGAGATGGCTGGTGCCATCGGCTTCGTGCCAAGAATCCGGCCTTTTCTGGTGGCGGTGCGAACAGAACATCTGTCACGCGCGGTGCCGATTTCCTTGAAATGCCCGCATTCCTTTACCGCCCCATTCGCCGCTGATAGCTTTGCGTGATCCGGTTGACCAGCCCCGGGTCGCGGGAATCGGCGGCCTGGAATTCCACGCGCACGCTGCCATCCGACTGCTGCCGGATCATGGCCGCCACGGGGGTGCTGCCGTAGTAGCCGGTGATATTGCCGGTGCTGGGCTCCTGCGTCTGCACCGCCACACCCTGATCGCGCATGGCGTCGGCCGCCGCGTAGAACGAGCGGTCGAAGCTGGTCGGTCCCGGCCCTGGCGCGGGCGGATAGCCGTAATAGCAGCCGCCAAGGAGTAGGGCCGTCCAGAGGGCAAGGATCAATGGCAGGCGTTTCATGGCATCCCCTTCAATCTGTCGGCGCCGAGTTTCCGTTCTAGCACCAGGGCGGGGGCGCTGGATATTGGGCGGAAGGCCCGGATGCGGAACGGCCCGGCAAGCGGCAGGCCCAATGAACAGGGGAATCGATGCACCGCGCATCGAGACCGGGACAGAAAATGGGACAGAGACAGGAGCCACGATGAGTAAAACGACCGACTACCAGGTGATGGCGCTGGCCAACGGCAAGCCAGTCAAGATGTGGACGGTTGGCGTGCCCGTCGAGGAAGATGCCCGGCGGCAGTTGCAGAACACGGCGCGCATGCCCTTCGTGTTCCGCCATCTGGCCGTGATGCCGGACGTACATCTGGGTAAGGGATCGACGATAGGGACGGTCATTCCTACCCAGGGAGCCATTATCCCGGCGGCGGTCGGGGTCGATATTGGCTGCGGCATGATGGCTGCGCGCACGACGCTCAAGGCGGCGGACCTGCCCGATTCATTGCACCGGCTGCGCAGCGCCATCGAACGCGCGGTGCCGCACGGCCGGTCGCCGGGACGGCGGGATCCCGGTGCCTGGGGGGATCGTCCGCCCCACCACGTGGACGAAATGTGGAAGACGCTGATGCCGGGCTTCGGGCGAATCTGCCAGAAGTACCCAAAGCTCGCGCGGACGAACAACCATGTCCATCTGGGAACGCTCGGCACGGGCAATCACTTCATCGAAGTCTGCCTCGACGAAAGCGACACGGTCTGGTTCATGCTCCATAGCGGGTCACGTGGCGTGGGCAATGCCATCGGCACGCAGTTTATCGAACTGGCGCAGCAGGACATGCGGCACCACATTGCCAACCTGCCCGATCGTGACCTGGCGTACTTCGAAGAAGGCAGCGCGCATTTCGACGACTACGTCGAGGCCGTGGGCTGGGCGCAGGAATACGCGCGCCGCAATCGTGAAGTGATGATGGCCGCCGTGGTCGAGGCGGCGCGGGCTGTTATCGGCAAGCCATTCGCGATGGATGAACACGCAGTGAACTGCCACCACAACTATGTGCAGAAGGAGCGCCACTTTGGCGCCGATGTCTTCGTGACGCGCAAGGGCGCGGTCTCGGCCCAGAAGGGACAGCTTGGCATCATCCCGGGGTCGATGGGCGCAAGGAGTTTCATCGTGCGCGGGCTCGGGAACGCCGAGAGCTTCTGCTCCTGCAGCCACGGCGCCGGCCGGACCATGAGCCGCAACGAGGCCAGGCGCCGCTATACCGTGGCAGACCAGGTCCAGGCCACCGCGCACGTGGAATGCCGCAAGGACGCAGCCGTGATCGACGAGATTCCGATGGCCTACAAGGACATCGACGCCGTCATGGCCGCCCAGAGCAGCCTGGTCGAAGTCGTCCACACGCTGCGGCAGGTGGTGTGCGTGAAGGGGTAGGTGGGGCAGGGCGGCCGGCAGACGTCGCACCGTCCTATTCAATGCGTCGGCTGACGTACCCGGTCAGCGAACTCGATAGCACGGCCGGCGCCAGCAAGGTCTGCAAGCGCACCTGCTGCGAGTCATCAAGAAAGTGCCATAGCAGCGGGGTCATCAAATGCCAGCTATAGACGACGATGCCGCCCGCCAGGGCTGTGCAGAGGATCCAGAACATGCCGATCATCGCGCAGTTGACCTGGTCGCGGAATGATTGGTGGCGTTTGTGCTCCCGGACACGCCCGTCATGCGCCAGGTCGCCGGGACCCATCAGTCCATGCTCTTCCGGATAGCCCGCTGGAGCACCGTCCGTTTCGCCTCCGTCAAACTCAAGATCCTGAGGGAATGCGGAGATCCTCATGGCTTCGTCGTTCATCCTGGGCCTCACAGCGCGTGATGCCGGCCTTTGCGCAAGATCTGCCTATAGAAATGGGCAAGCAGGTTATTGGAAATGGGCCCGTTCTTCCCTATTTCGTCACGCGTGATACGCCAGGGTGTTCCTGGATGATGCATGGCGCCGGCCAGGGAAATTCCGTCAAGGCGACCATACATGTCGGCAACCCAATCCATGAGAGCGATCTCATGCGGATCAAAATCGACAACTGGCGCGCCAGGCACCGCGTCGATGAACCGGCTGCAATAGTGCCGCACGGCGTAGTAGACACTCGGCACCATGGGTCCGAGCGGCCACGCCTGGACTTCCTCGTCGAAGAGCGGCCGCATGTGCCTCGCCAGCATATGACCGTGTGCGATGTACGTAAGCTTCGTCAACTGCAAGGGAGTCAGTCCTGCCCCCGCATCCTGACGACGCTTGAGCATGTACTGGGCAACGGCCAACGCCTTCCCGTCATGCGCTCTCGCATCATATTTCGTCCAGTTCTCTCGCTTCCAGAATTTCCACATGGCGACCCCTCTGTTCTGCGTGCTTGTTTGTGATCCGGCATGAAGACGACCATACCGTGCAGCCACACCCCAGGCCAAGTAAACATGTGTGTCATCTGCACAGCCGTGTCTCGCCCACGCCGCCTCAAGAGTGCAACAAATTGTGCTACCCGCACGATCCTCAGCACGTACGTGATGGGCGCAATCGTTGCTGCGAAGCGGTTCTTCGGCGCCTGGCGCGTGCCTTGCATCCGTATCCTGTCCCAGAAAGACCGTTGTTGAAAAAGGGGAGGGTTCATCATGCCCACGCTTGCCGCCGACCACATCGATATGCTGCGCAAGGCCGTGCGCGGCAAGGTGCTGCTGCCGCACGACGCCGGTTACGACGTGGCGCGCACCGTCTGGAACGCCACGGTCGATCGCCGGCCTGCGGTCATCGTCCAATGCACGGGCACGGCCGACGTGATGCAGGCCGTCAATTTCGCGCGCGATCATGGCCTGCCGGTCGCCGTGCGCGGCGGTGGCCACAACATTGCCGGCAGCGCCATCTGTCATGACGGGCTGGTGGTCGATCTGTCAGGGTTGCGCAGCGTCCATATCGATCCGCGCGACAAGGTGGCGTGGGTGAGCCCCGGCGCCACGCTCGGTGATTTTGACCATGAGGCGCAGGCCCTCGGTCTGGCCACGCCGCTCGGCATCAACTCGACGACGGGCGTGGCGGGGCTGACCCTTGGCGGCGGATTCGGCTGGCTGACGCGCCAGTACGGCATGACCGTCGATAACTTGCAGGGCTGCGAGGTGGTGACGGCCGATGGCCAGCGGCGCTGGGCCGATGCCAACCACGAGCCGGAACTGTTCTGGGCCTTGCGCGGTGGCGGTGGTAATTTCGGCGTGGTCACGCTGTTCGAATTCAAGCTGCATGCGGTGGGGCCGCTGGTGACGGCCGGGCTGATCGTATTTCCGGCCGTCGAAGGCAAGTCGGTGCTGCGCCAGTACCGCGCATTTACGGAAACGGCCATGCCCGAGGATATGAACGTCTGGGTCGTCCTGCGCCGTGCGCCCCCGCTGCCGTTCCTGCCGTCGTCGACACACGGCGCCAATGTGGTGGTGCTGGCGGTCTTTTATACCGGCGACCCCGGCAAGGCCGACAGGGCGATCGACCCGCTGCGCGGATTCGGCCAGCCCATCGGGGAGCACGTGGGCCAGATGCCCTACACGGCCTGGCAACAGGCGTTCGACCCCTTGCTGACACCGGGCGCGCGCAATTACTGGAAATCGCACAACTTCACGCGGCTGGACGATGCCGCCATCGACCTGATGACCGATTACGCCGCGCGCGGGCCATCGGCCCATGCCGAGATCTTTATCGGCCAGGTGGGCGGCGTGGCCAACCGCGTGGCACCGGACGCCACGGCATACCACCATCGCGACGCGCGCTATGTGATGAATGTGCATTCGCGCTGGGACCGTACCGACGAGGACACTGCCTGCATCGGCTGGGCGCGCGATTTCTTCGACGCCACCGCTCCCTATGCCACCGGCGGCGTGTATGTGAATTTCATGACCGAGGACGAAGGCGCGCGCGTCAACGCGGCGTATGGCCACAACTTCGACCGCCTGGCGCGCGCCAAGCGCACGTACGATCCGCAGAACCTGTTCTGCTCGAACCAGAACATCAAGCCGGCGCCGTGACACGATGCGCCGCACACCGCCCGGCCATGCGTTGCTATGATGCGGCGCATGGCCGACGACCTGTTCATCCCTCACCACGAGTACGAGATCACCGCCATTCGCGCGCAGGGCGCGGGCGGGCAGAACATCAACAAGGTGTCCAATGCGGTACACCTGCGTTATGACGTACGCACGTCATCGCTGGCCGCCGATCACAAGGAACGCCTGCTGGCGCTGCACGACCACCGCATTACGCGCGACGGGGTGATCGTCATCAAGGCGCAGCAGCATCGCAGCCTGGAAATGAATCGCGAGGAAGCCATCCGGCGCCTGCACGATCTGGTACGCAGCGTGGCCGAGCCGCCGCGCATCCGGCGCGCCACCCGGCCCACCCGGGCGTCGAAGGTCCGCCGGCTCGATGCCAAGGTCCAGCGCGGCCAGATCAAGGCGCTGCGCGGGCGGGTGGTCGATTAGAGGGGCGCCTCGGAAATCGAACAAATATTTCAAACGCAGGGAGACCGGGCGGGACAATGCGGCGATAGACAGGCATGCTCTGGCATCGCGCTGCCCAGCCATTTCCGATTTCGACAAGGAACGCCCCCATCCATGTCATCCGTCACGCCCGCCGTTACCCTGGAACCGATTCCGCGCGATCCGGGCTGGCCCCTCGTCGGCAACCTGTTCCAGATCACGCCCGGCGAAGTCGGGCAGCACCTGCTGGCGCGCAGCCGTCATCACGACGGCATCTTCGAACTGGATTTCGCGGGGCGGCGCGTGCCGTTCGTGTCGTCGGTGGCGCTGGCGGCCGAAGTGTGCGACCCGGCGCGCTTTCGCAAGATCATCGGTCCGCCGCTGTCGTATCTGCGCGACATGGCCGGCGACGGCCTGTTCACCGCCCACAGCGACGAGCCCAACTGGGGCTGCGCGCACCGCATCCTGATGCCGGCCTTCAGCCAGCGCGCCATGAAGGGCTACTTCGACGTGATGCTGCGCGTGGCCAACCGGCTGGTGGACAAGTGGGACCACAAGGGGCCCGATGCCGATATCGCCGTGGCCGACGACATGACGCGGCTGACGCTCGACACCATCGCGCTGTCCGGCTTCGGCTACGACTTCGAGTCGTTCGCCAGCGACCAGCTTGACCCGTTTATCGTGGCAATGGTGGGCGCGCTGGAAGAGGCCATGCGCAAGCTCACCCGGCTGCCGATCCAGGACCGCTTCATGGGCCGCGCGCACCGCCAGTTCGCCGACGACGTGGCCTACATGCGCAACCTGGTGGACGACGTGATCCGCCAGCGCCGGGCCGCGCCCCGGCCGGGCATGGACCTGCTGAACCTGATGCTCGAAGCGCGCGACCCCGAAACGGACCGCCAGCTCGACGACGCCAATATCCGCAACCAGGTCATCACATTCCTGATCGCCGGCCACGAGACTACAAGCGGCCTGCTGACCTTCGCGCTGTACGAACTGCTGCGCAACCCGGCCGTATTGGCGCAGGCCTATGCCGAAGTCGATGCCGTGCTGCCCGGCGACGCCCCGCCCGTCTATGCCGACCTGGCCCGACTGCCTGTGCTGGATCGCGTTTTGAAGGAAACGCTACGCCTCTGGCCGACCGCGCCGGCCTTCGCGGTGGCGCCGTTCGACGATGTGGTGATCGGCGGCCGCTACCGGTTGCGGCAGAACCGTCGCGTCTCGGTGGTGCTGACGGCGCTGCATCGCGATCCGAAGGTGTGGGCGCACCCGGAGCGGTTCGATATCGACCGTTTCCTGCCCGAGAACGAAGCGGCGCTGCCGGCGCACGCCTATATGCCGTTCGGCCATGGCGAACGCGCCTGTATCGGCCGCCAGTTCGCGCTGACCGAGGCCAAGCTGGCACTCGCGCTGATGCTGCGCAACTTCGCCTTCCACGATCCGTACGACTACCAGTTCCGGCTCAAGGAAACGCTGACGATCAAGCCCGATAACTTCGTGCTGCGCGCCCGGCGCCGGCGTCCGCATGAGCGGATCGCGGTCCAGGCGGCCGCCGAAGTGGTGGCCGATGCCGCGCAGGCCGACGTACGCGGCAATGGCCAGGTCATGACCGTGCTGTGCGCGTCAAGCCTGGGCACGGCACGCGAGCTGGCCGAGCAGATCCATGGCGGCGCGGTGGCGGCGGGGTTCGAGGCCACGCTGGCCGATCTGGACGACGTGGCGGATGCCCTGCCCACATCGGGTCTGCTGGTGGTGGTGGCGGCCACCTATAACGGCCGCGCGCCGGATTCCGGCCGTCGGTTCGAAGCCATGCTCGATGCCGGCGGAGCCAGCGGCTACCGCGCCGAGGGCTTGCGGCTGGCGCTGCTTGGCTGCGGCAACTCGCAATGGGCGACGTACCAGGCCTTTCCACGCCGCGTGTTCGACTTCTTCACGGCCGCCGGCGCGGTGCCGTTGCTGCCGCGCGGCGAGGCCGATGGCAATGCCGATTTCGACCAGGCGGCGGAACGCTGGCTGGCGCAATTGTGGCAGGCGCTGCAGGCCGATGGCGCCAGCACGGGCGGCATCAGCGTGGACGTGCAGTGGCGCAGCGTCGAAGCCATGCGTGCCGACACCCTGCCGGCCGGCACGCAGGCCTTCACGGTGCTGGCCAATGCCGAGCTGGTTGCCGATCCCGCCGGCCTATGGGACTTCGCCATCGAGGCGCCGCGCACATCGACGCGCGACATCCGGCTGCAACTGCCACCCGGTGCCACCTACCGGACCGGCGATCACGTTGCGGTCTGGCCGCAGAATGACGCGGCAGGGGTGGCGGCGCTGTGCGAGCGGCTCGACCTTGACCCCGAGGCCCTGGTCACGCTGTCGGCCCGCCAGGGCGCCGGGCGCGGGCTGCCGATCGGCGAAACGCTGCCGCTGCGGCAACTGCTGACGCACTTCGTCGAACTGCAGGACGTGGTGTCGCGCCTGACGCTCCGTTCGCTGGCCCAGGCCACGCGCTGCCCGTTCACGCGGCAGTCGCTGGAGCAGCTTGCCGCCGACGATGCCGATACCGGCTATGCCGCCCAGGTGGCCGCGCGCCGGCTGAACCTGCTCGATGTGCTGATCCGCTTCCCGGCCATCGCCCCGACGCTCCCGCAACTGCTGGCCTGCACGGTGCCGATGCGGCCGCGCTTCTATTCGATTGCATCGTCGCCGCGGGTGTCGCCCGATGTGGCCACGCTGCTGGTGGGCACGGTCTGGGCCCCGGCGCTGTCAGGGCGCGGCCAGTTCCGCGGCGTGGCGTCCACGTGGCTGCAGGGCCTGCCGCCGGGCGCGCAAATATCGGCGTCGATCCGCACGCCGAATCCGCCGTTCGCGCCGCCTGACGATCCATCAGTGCCGATGCTGCTGATCGGCCCGGGTACCGGCATCGCGCCGTTCCGGGGCTTCCTGGAAGAGCGCGCCGCCCAGCAGGCGGCCGGGCAGGCCATCACGCCGGTGCAGCTGTATTTCGGCTGCCGCCATCCCCGGCACGATTGGCTGTTCCACGACGACATCGCGGCCTGGGCCCAAGCGGGTGTCGCCGAGGTCCACACCGCTTACTCGGTGCTGCCGGGCGCCGCGCGCTATGTGCAGGATCTGCTCTGGCAGCGGCGCGCGCAGGTCTGGGGCCAACTACAGGGCGGGGCGATGGTCTACGTCTGCGGCGACGGCCGTCGCATGGCGCCCGCCGTGCGGCAGGTGCTGATCGAGATCGGCGCGCAGCAGGGCGGCATGACGGCCGACGCGGCATCGGACTGGTTCGCCGGTCTGGTGGCGCAGGGCCGCTACCGCCAGGACGTATTCAACTGACAACCAGGCGGTATCTGGCGGTCTGCCGGACAGCCTGCCGGCTTTGGCAGGATTCCGCTGAACATTGTCAGTCGGCCGCCCGGCCGGGCCCGTACGCTGGAATCCATCCCCATTCCAGAATCCGGAGACCCCCGATGGCTTCCCCCGCGATGCGCCAGGCGCGCGTGCTGGCGCTGTGCCAGGCGCTGTTCACGTCCGCCATATCTGTCGACCTGACGCTGACCGGGCTGGTCGGCTACACGCTCGCGCCAGCCAAGGCGCTGGCCACGCTGCCGTTCGCGCTGATTACGGTGGCGGGCGCGGCCACGGCCCTGGGCGTGCCATTCGTGATCGAACGATTCGGACGCCGCTTCGCGTTCTGCCTGGGCGGCGTGGCCTGCATGCTGGGCGGATGGGTGTCGGTGGCGGCAATCTGGCACCATGACTTCTGGCTGTTCTGTGCCGGTACGGCCCTGGTTGGCGTATTCCAGTCGTTTGCCCGCTTCTACCGGCTGGCCGCCGCCGACGCCGCACCGTTGCCGGAAAAGCCGCGCGTGATCTCGGTGGTGCTCACCGGCGGTGTGGTGGCCGCCGTGTGCGGCCCGGCCATCGCCGCGTGGAGTGCCGACATGATGATGCCGACGCCGTTTGCCGGCTCCTACGCCGTGGTGGCGGCCTTCGGGGCGCTGACCGTGATGCTGCTGATGCTGGCGTACCGCGAATCGCCGGCCGCGCTGGCCGCCGCCGCTGCCGACGCCCGGCCCGCGCGCCCGCTGGGCGAGATCGTCCGGCAGCCGGTTTTCCTGGCGTCGTTTGCCAATAACGGCATCGGCAACGCGGTGATGATGTTCGTGATGACGGCCACGCCCATTGCCGCCATCGCCTGCAACCACACGATCGCGCAGGGCGCGCAGATCATCGAATGGCACCTGGTGGGCATGTACGCACCGTCATTCTTCTCGGGGTGGCTGCTGCAGCGGTTCGGCAACCCGGTGATGCTGGTGGCCGGCATCGCGCTGTCCGCGCTGGCCGCGGTGGTGGCGCTGTGCTCGACGTCGCTGGTGGCGTTCTACGTGGCGCTGCTGTGCCTGGGCATGGGCTGGAATTTTATGTCGGTGGGCGGCACGACGCTGCTGGCTGGCAGCTACCGGCCTAGCGAACGGGCGCGCACGCAGTCGGCCAGCGAGTTTTCGTCGGCCGTGCTGACGGCGGCGGCCACGCTTGCGGCGGGTCAGGTGCTGACCGTCTGGGGCTGGCAGGGCGTGAACCTGGCGGTGCTGCCCGCGCTGGGCATTGCGCTGGCGGTGACGCTGGCGTGGCAGCGCCGGGAACGGGCGGCGGCGGTGGCCGCGGCAGTATGATCGTGGCAACGCAAGTGGCAACGTGAGCGCCAGCCCGTCACTCATCCATCCCGCAACCCATCATGCATCTCGTCCCAGACCCGCCGCGCGTGGTGGTGATCGTCGCGCCAGATCCGTCGCAGGAACTTGACGTTACGGGGCCCACGGCAGTCTTCAGCACGGCCAACAAGCTGTGCGGCCGCGACCAGCCGGCGTACGAGGTGCACGTGGCCAGTGTCAGCGACGATGCCATCGTGCATACCGAATGCGGGCTGCGGCTGCTGGCCGAGGCGCCGTACCACCGGATCGCCGGGCGGATCGGCAAGCCCATCGATACGCTGCTGATCTCAGGCGGCGCGGGCTCGCGCGCCGCGGCCGATGACGCGCGGCTGATCGGCTGGCTGCGCGAGCAGGCCGGCACGGTGCGGCGCATGGGTGCCGTGTGCACGGGCGCCTTCGCGCTGTGCCGCACCGGCCTGCTCGACGGCCAGCGCGTGACCACGCATTGGCGCCATGCCGAACGGCTGGCGCAGCGTCACCCCGAACTGACCGTCGATGCCGATCCGATCTGGATTCGCGCCGGACGCTTCTACACGTCGGCCGGCGTCACGGCAGGCATGGACTTGTCGCTGGCGCTGGTCGAGGAAGACCTGGGCCACGCGGTGTCGCTGGAAGTGGCGCGCGAACTGGTGATGTTCCTGCGTCGCCCCGGCAGCCAGGCGCAGTTTTCCACCGTGCTGCGCGCGCAGGCCGCGCAAAGCCCGGAGCTGCGCGCGCTGCAGACGTGGATCGCCGACAACCTCGGCCGCGACCTGTCGGTGGGCGTGCTGGCCGAGCAGGCGGCCATGAGCCCCCGCAACTTTGCCCGGGTTTTCGTCAAGCAGGTAGGAGAAACGCCAGCGCGCTATGTGGAGCGGCTGCGCGTGGAAGCCGTGCGGCGGCTGCTGGAAGGCAGTGACCGCCGGCTGGAAGCGATCGCCCACGCCACGGGGTTCGGCAACGCCGATGTCATGCGGCAGGCGTTCCTGCGCCATGTGCAGACCACGCCCGAACGCTACCGGGCGGCGTTCCGGTCTGACGCGGCGGCGGGGGAAGACGGGCTGGCGGCGTAGCGGTACGGGCCACGCCGCCGGCCGTACCCGCATCAGCGGGCGTTCTGCAGCGCGGCGATACGCGATTCGATCGGCGGATGGCTGGAGAACAGCGCCAGCCACGACTTGCCGCCCGAAATGCCCATGGCCTGCATGTTCTGCGGCAGGCCGTCGGCGTCCAGGCCGCCCAGGCGGCGCAGCGCGCCGACCATCGGCACGGGCGTGCCCATCAGGCCCGCCGCGCCGGCGTCGGCGCGGTACTCGCGATGCCGCGAGAAGGCCGCCACGATGATGCTCGCCAGGATGCCGAACACGATCTCGCAGACCACCACCGTGATCATGTAGCCGATGCCGGGGCCGCTGGACTCCTCGTCATTGCGGCGCAGCCACGAGTCGACAAAGTAGCCGACCACGCGCGCCATGAAGATCACGAACGTGTTCACCACGCCCTGGATCAGCGTCAGCGTGACCATGTCGCCATTGGCGATGTGGGCCACTTCGTGCGCCAGCACGGCCTCCACCTCGTCATGCGACATCGATTGCAACAGGCCCGTGGATACGGCCACCAGCGAACTGTTCTTCGACGCGCCCGTGGCAAAGGCGTTGGGCTCGCCTTCGTAGATGGCCACCTCGGGCATCGGCAGGCCGGCGCGCGTGGCCAGCTTCTGGACGGTCTGTACCAGCCAGAGCTCGGTGCTGGTGCTCGGATGGGTGATGACCTGGGCACCGGTGGACCACTTGGCGATGGTCTTGGACATCAGCAGCGAGATGAACGAGCCGCCAAAGCCCATCAGCGCGGCAAAGGCCAGCAGCATGCCAAGGTTCAGGCCGTTGGACGTCAGGAAGCGGTTCACGCCCAGCAGGCTGGCGGTGATGCTGAGGACGAGCATGACGGCGATGTTGGTCGCCAGGAACAGGAAGATGCGTTTCATGGTTGTGGGGCAGTGCAGGTAAGGACGCGGACAGGCCGCAGGCGCGCACGGCACGCATCGGGCGTGCCACGCGACAAGGGTCGGCGCGGCACATGTCGGCCGCGCGAAAGCGGGATCAGCCGCGCGGCGGGCGCGGCAGCCGGGGCAGGTCGGGATCGGGCAACGGGCCGGCCGCGTAGCGCGGCACGGCGCCGCGCGCCGCCGATGTCACCACGCGCGGCAGCGGCGCGGGCAGCAGCTGTTCGGCAAAGTCGGCGCCGGGTGGCGTCGGCTCCGCACTATCGGCAGGCAGCGAGGAATCGGACGAAACCGGTGTGGCAGATGGCTGGGAAGCCTCAGCCGGGTCGGCGGCTACCGCCACGTTGCCTGGCGCCATGACGGCTGCGTACGGCGCCTGCATGCCGGGGCCTGCCGTGGACATGCCAATGCCGGCCCAGGCCTGCAGCGGCAGGAAGGCAAGCAGCACGATCATCATCAGGAGGCGAAGCGGATGCACGGGGGCGGGTGACGCGCGAGACAGGAAACGATGGCGTTGATTCTACAGGATGGCGCGCCGGCCGCAGGGCACCCGATTTGCCGCGCCGGCGCGGCCCGGCACTGCAAGCCCGGCGCGACAGGTCTACACTATGGGAAACCCTGTAATGGCTACAGGGTGGATCATCGATCCCAGTTCGGAGATTTAAGCCATGCGCATCGGCGAACTGTCGCGCCATAGCGGCTGCGACGTGGAAACCATCCGGTATTACGAACGCGAAGGGCTGCTCGATGCCCCGCAGCGCGAAGACAATGGCTACCGCCGCTATGGCGATGGTCATCTGGTGCAGCTGAATTTTGTGCGCCATTGCCGCTCGCTGGGCATGAGCCTGGCCGATGTTCGCCGGCTGCGCGACTTCCAGCGCAATCCGTCGCTCGCCTGTGACGATATCAACACGTTGCTGGATCGCCAGATCGAGCAGATCCACGCGCAACGTGTGGCGCTTGAGGCACTGGAGGCGCAGCTCCGGACGCTGCGCCATACCTGCGAGAACCCGCACCCGCATCCGGCCAGCGAGTGCGGCATCCTCCAGAACCTGCAGCAAGCGGCCGAAGGGGCCGGCTGCGAGTGTCATCCGGCGCCTGCGCGGCACTGAACTGCCTGGCAGTCCACGCGAACCCATCCCCGCCAGAGCAGGGATGTTTCTCATCGGCCATGTCGCCATGGCTGTGCTAGCATGGCCGTTCGCGTCCCAGAGACGCTCTTTTTCTCAGAAATTTCCTACGATGTCTCGCCACCTTCCGTCCGCCGCCCTTGTCCTGGTTCGCACCATGCGACCGGCGCGCGCGCGCATGGTGGCACAGCCCATCACCGCCACCCGCCGGATCAACGCCCCGCTTGATCCTGCCCGGTTCCCGGCCTGACCGACCCCACTCCTGAGCAGCAAGGGTCCGGTGCCGAACCGGGCCCGAGCCACCACGCGAATCCGCTGTAACGCCGCTGGCGCCTGTTGCGCGCCGGCCCGACCGACATTTCCACGGCTGCCGCCAGCGCCGGGTTTCATCCCGACGCGCGGCCGCCGCTTTTGCGAGAGGCACTGCCATGGCAAAGACCAAGAACCCGACCCTCTACCTGACCGAACTCGACGTGACCCGCCTGGAGGGCATCGCCAGCCGTGCCGGCACGGCCGAACTGGACGAGATGCTCGACGACCTGCTGGCCCGCGCGGCCATCGTGTCGCCCGATGCCATTCCCAAGGATGTCGTGACGATGAATTCGCGCGTCGTCTGCACGCTGGAAGGTGAAGCCGCGCCGCGTGAGTGGACACTGGCTTATCCCGACGACGCCGACCTGGCGGCGGGCCGCCTGTCGGTGCTGTCGCCAATCGGCCAGGCCCTGCTCGGCGCCCGCGCCGGCAAGACCGTGGACTATCGCCTGCCTAACGGCGGCGCGCAGCGCGTGACCATTGTCAGCATCGCGTTCCAACCCGAGGCCAGCGGCCAGTACACGCTCTGAACCCACGCCCGCGCTGCGTGACGCCAGACGTCCCGCGGCGCGCGCCGCCTGCCCGCGCGCGTACCGCACGGTAGGTGGCCAGTTCCGTACTGCGGAATACCCCTCCTGGCCGCCATCCGGTCGCCGACCCCTACCGTTCATCCACAGACCCGGCGTTTCACGGCGAGCAACGCACCATTCGTCGCAGCGGTGTTTCTCGTGGAAGTGCTAGCCACTAACCTTCAGTCCGTGCTCGCATCGCTACACAGATGGCGCGTCCGGGCAGTAGTCAGCTGTATCCATAAAAAAGTTGTGAATCAGTTGAAGGAGTCCCAGATGAACGCCAAACGTATCCTTGGCGGCGCTCTTGTGCTTGCCACGTTGGCGGCGTCGGCCGCTTTTGCCGCGCCCGCCACGACCAAGAAGGTCGGAAAGTTCGACGTGTATGCCGATGCCGCGCGCCAAGGCAAGTTCGACACGTACAGTGAAGGCTCGAAGATCGGCAAGTACGATTTCTTCACCGACGGCCAACGCAAGTTCGACAGCTACACGGACGGCGCCCGCCAGGGCAAGTTCGACAGCTTCGGCGAAGGCGCGCGCAGCTTCAGCGGCGAGATTTCCGCCTCCGCGCTGGACAACTCGCGCAACGGCGATCTGTACGGCTACAAGGTCTGATGACCGGCCAGCCCGCCAGAACGCAAATCGGCGGCCCCGGGTCACCTCCGGGCCGCCGATTCTGATTTCCGGTTTCTCTCCCACCTGCGCGGCCGACCTCCTCCTTCTCTCTGAAGTCGCGCAGGTGATTTTTCCCCCGCCCGCCGCCGTTGTCGCATTTCTTCCCGTAGTTCTTTCCTGATTTTTCCGAAGTACCGTCAGAGTTGCCGCTGCGCGAAGGTGTCGCACTTGCGGATGTCGCCGGTCGTCAGGCCCTGGCGCAGCCAGCGCACGCGTTGTTCGCTGGTGCCGTGCGTGAACGCCTCGGGCACCACATAGCCCTGCGACTGCTTCTGCAGGCGGTCGTCGCCGATGGCGGCCGCGGCTTTCAGACCCTGTTCGATATCGCCGGGCTCGATCAGCTGCTGGTTGAGCTTGCCCGCCGTGGCGGCCCACACGCCGGCCAGGCAGTCGGCCTGCAGTTCCATGCGCACCGACAGCTGATTGGCCTGCGCCTCGTTCATGCGACGCCGTGCGGCGTCCACTTTGTTCGACACGCCGAGCAGATTCTGTACGTGATGGCCAACTTCGTGGGCAATCACGTAGGCCTGGGCGAAGTCGCCGCCCGCGCCAAACCGCTGGCGCAGTTCGTTATAGAACGACAGGTCGATATAGACCTTCTGGTCGGCGGGGCAATAGAACGGCCCCATGGCCGACTGGCCCGTGCCGCAGGCAGTAGGCGTGGCGCCTGTGAACATCACCAGCGTCGGCGGCGCATAGCGGCGGTTCAGGTCGGTCTCGAAGATGTGTTCCCACGTGCGCTCGGTACTGCCCAGCACCTTGCGCGTGAACACCGAAAGCTGGTCGGTGGCCGGCGGCCGGTGCGACTGCGATTGCGGTGCCTCCTGCTGTTGCTGCTGCAGCGCCGAGCCGCCCTGCAGGATCAGCCTGGGGTCGATGCCGAAGAAGTACGACGCGGCCAGCGCGACGATGATCGTGCCGATGCCGATCGATTTGCCGCCGATGCCGAATCCGCCACCTCCACCACGGCGGTCTTCCACATTCTGGCTTTCGGCTTCGTCATCGAGACGCATGTTGTTACGCTCCGGGGGTCTGTTATGCCAATGGAGTATAGCAACGGCTATGCCACCGGCTCCGGTGCCCCCCAGGCACACACGCAAGGATGCCCCGCGCGCATCGCGATGCGTAAAAAAGAGCGCCGCCCACGCCAATCGGGCTGAGGATTGGCGCGGGCGGCGGGTGAACGGGGGGTCAGCCCGTCCGACGCAAGGGAAACCGGCGATGTGTGGAGCCTTCGTCAGGCGGTGGCCGTGGCGGGCGCCTTGCTGATATCCAGCGCGGCCACCTCCGTGCCGACCTCGGCCACGCGCAGCAGGTTGGTCGTGCCGCCCTGGCCGAACGGCATGCCGGCCGCAATCGTGATCTGGTCGCCCGGTGCGGCATAGCCTTCCACCAGCGCGGCGCGGGCCGCGGCTTCGACCATCTCGTCCACGCTCTGCACGTCCGGGCTCACCGTCGAATGCACGCCCCAGGTGATGGCCAGCCGGCGAGCGATATCCAGGTTCGGCGTGATGCTGACGATCGGCGCGCACGGCCGCTCGCGGGCGGCGCGCAGCGCGGTGGCGCCCGACGACGTGTACGTCACCGTGGCCTTGGCGCCGATGATTTGCGTGACCTCGCGCAGCGCGGCGCAGATCGCATCCTGGCGCGTGGAAAGCGGCACCTCGTGCTGGGCGTCGATCATGTTGCGGTAGAGCGGATCGCGCTCCACCTCGGTGATGATGCGGTCCATCATCGACACGGCCGGCACCGGATGGCGGCCGTTGGCCGACTCGGCCGACAGCATCACCGCATCGGCGCCGTCGTAGATGGCGCTGGCCACGTCCGACGCTTCGGCGCGCGTGGGCACCGGCGAATCGATCATCGACTCCAGCATCTGCGTGGCGATCACCACGGGCTTGCCCAGCTGGCGGCAGATGCGCAGGATGCGCTTCTGCACGCCGGGCACGCGCTCGGGCGGCAGTTCCACGCCCAGGTCGCCACGGGCCACCATGACGGAATCGGACACGCGCACGATCTCGTCGAGCTGCTGCAGCGCGGCCGGCTTCTCGATCTTCGACAGCACGCCGGCACGCGTGCCGATGATCTCGCGCGCCTCGACGATGTCCGACGGCCGTTGCACGAACGACAGCGCGATCCAGTCGGCGCCCAGTTCCAGCGCAAATGCCAGATCGCGGCGGTCCTTGTCGGTGAGCGCGGGAATCGGGATCACGGCGTCGGGCACGTTCACGCCCTTGCGGTCGGACAGCGTGCCGTTGTTGGCCACCCGCGTCGTGATGCTGCCGCTGGACACCGCCTCGATGTTCAGGCGCACCTTGCCATCGTCGATCAGCAGCGACTGGCCCTCGCTGGCCGCCTTGAACAGCTCCGGGTGCGGCAGGTAGACGCGCGTCGCGTCGCCGGGCGTGGGGTCGCTGTCCAGCACGAACGTGTCGCCGGCGCGCACGGCCACCTTGCCCACGGCAAAGGTGCCGATGCGCAGCTTGGGGCCCTGCAGGTCGGCCAGGATCGCGATGGGGCGGCCCGTCTCGGCCTCCACCTGCCGCACGGCGTCGTAGCGGGCCCGGTGGTCATCGTGCGTGCCGTGGCTGAAGTTCAGGCGGAACACGTCGGCTCCGGCATCGAACAGCTGGCGGATCACCGCGATGTCCGAGCTGGCCGGGCCCAGGGTGGCCACGATCTTGGCTTTGCGCTGGCGTCTCATGAAAGTCTCCTTCTCCATCCTCTTTTATGCTGCAGCTCGCGATCTCAAACGATCAGGATCGCGCGGAAATCGTTGACGTTGGTACGGGTGGGGCCGGTGACGACCAGATCGTCGAGTCCGGCAAAGAAGCCGTAGCCGTCGTTGTTGTCCAGGTGCGCGCGGGCCGACAGGCCACGCGACGCGGCACGCGTCAGCGTGTCGGGGCCCAGCAGCGCACCGGCGTTGTCCTCGGAACCGTCGATGCCGTCGGTGTCGGCCGCCATCGCGTGCACACCGGGCAGGCCGTCGAGTGCCACCGCCAGCGACAGCAGGAACTCCGCGTTGCGGCCGCCCCGGCCGTTGCCGCGCACGGTGACCGTGGTCTCGCCGCCGGACAGGATCACGCACGGCTTCTGGAACGGCTGCCCATGCGCGACGATCTGGCGCGCGATGGCGGCATGCACTTCGGCCACGTCGCGGGCCTCGCCCTCGATGCTGTCCGACAGGATGTGCGCGGTCAGGCCCAGTTCGCGGGCACGGGCGGCGGCCGCTTCCAGCGACTGCTGCGCGCTGGCCAGCGTGACGCTGCGGTGCCCGGCGAAGCGGGCATCGCCGGGCTTGGGCGTTTCACCGGCGCCGGACTCCAGGTGCGCACGCACGTTGGCCGGCACGTCGATGTCGTACTTGGCAATGACCGCCAGCGCGTCGGCGCACGTGGTGGCGTCGGGCAGCGTCGGGCCGCTGGCGATCAGCGTCGGATCGTCGCCGGGAATATCGGAAATCAGCAGCGTCTCCACACGGGCCGGTGCGCAGGCCAGGGCCAGGCGTCCGCCCTTGAGCGCGGACAGGTGCTTGCGCACGCAGTTCATCTCGCCGATGCTGGCGCCGCTACGCAGCAGCGCCTTGTTCACGGCCTGCTTGTCGGCCAGCGTGATGCCGGGCGCGGGCGCGGCCAGCAGTGCCGAGCCGCCACCAGAAATTAGGCAAAGTACGAGGTCATCGGCTGTCAGGCCCTGCACCAGTTCCACCATGCGCTGCGCGGCCTGCTGGCCCGCTGCATCGGGCACCGGATGGGCGGCCTCGACCACTTCGATACGGTGGCAATCGGCGCCATGGTCGTAGCGCGTCACCACCAGCCCCGACAGGTCGCCTTGCCAGTGCGCGTCCACCGTCTGCGCCATCGCCGCTGCGGCCTTGCCCGCGCCGATCACCACGGTGCGGCCCTTCGGCGGTGGCGGCAGGTGGGGCGGCAGGCAGTGGCTGGCACTCACGGCGGCCACTGCCGTATCGAACAGGTCGCGCAGCAACGCGCGGGCCTGGGCAGGGTTGCGATAGTCGGTCTGCCGCTGGGGCGAAAGCAGGGCGGCGTTGGCGTCGGTGGCGAACATGCGAATCCTGAGGAATCTTGGGAAAAACGATGCAACCGCCTTCACGCGAAGGCGATTGCAATACTGCTATTGCATTTACTTCGCGGCTTTGGCGATTTCGTGATTCGACATGATCTCGATCGCACGGCACAGCGCCGAGTGGTCGAGCTTGCCGTAGCCATTGGCGGCGCACGCATTGAACAGCTCCTGCGCGGCCGACGTGTTCGGCAGCGACACGCCCAGCGTCTTGGCACCCTGCAGGGCCAGGTTCAGGTCCTTCTGGTGCAGTTCGATGCGGAAGCCCGGATCGAACGTACGCTTGACCATGCGCTCGCCATGAACTTCAAGAATCCGCGATGCCGCAAAGCCGCCCATCAACGCCTGGCGCACCTTGGCCGGATCGGCGCCGGCCTTGGAGGCGAACAGCAGGGCCTCGGACACGGCCTGGATGTTCAGCGCCACGATGATCTGGTTGGCCACCTTGGTGGTCTGGCCGTCGCCGTTGCCGCCCACCAGCGTGATGTTCTTGCCCATCAGCTCGAACAGCGGCTTGACCTGGTCGAACGCTTCCGACGGGCCGCCCACCATGATCGTCAGCGAGGCAGCCTTGGCACCCACTTCGCCGCCCGACACGGGGGCGTCCAGGTACGAAGCGCCGAGCTTGTTGATGCGCGCGGCAAAGTCCTTGGTGGCGATGGGCGAAATCGAGCTCATGTCGACCACGATCTTGCCGTAGGTGGCTTCCTTGCCGGCGGCCTTGAACGCGGCGGCGATGCCCTTTTCGGCGAATAGCACGGCTTCCACGTGCGGGGTGTCCGGCACCATGACGATCACGATGTCGGCACGCTTGGCCACTTCCTCGGCGCTGGTGCAGACGGTGACGCCGGCATCGACCAGGGCCTGCGGGGCCGGGTTCACGTCATGCACGAACAGTGTGTGGCCGGCGGCGCGCAGATGGCCCGCCATGGGCGCGCCCATGATGCCCAGGCCGATAAAGCCGACGTTGCGTTGGTTTGCCATGTTTGTCTCCAGTAAGTAAAAAAATTCTGTAGGTCTTTGCTCCCCTCTCCCGCAAGCGGGAGAGGGGTTGGGGGAGAGGGTTCGGCGCCAGGAACACCGAATTCGCTTCGTAGAGCCTCTATGCCCTCTCCCCCCGCCCTCTCCCGCAAAGCGGGAGAGGGGAGCGGACTTTCCGTACTTCAGACGCCGTGCGCGGCGCGCCAGCCCAGGCCGGCTTCGGTAGTGGTCTTCGGCTTGTACTCGCAGCCGATCCAGCCCTGGTAGCCGATCTCGTCGAGGAAGCGGAACAGGTAGGGGTAGTTCAGTTCGCCGGTGCCCGGTTCGTTGCGGCCCGGGTTGTCGGCCAGCTGCACGTGGCGGATCTTCGGCAGGTTGGCGCGGATCGTGTTGGCGATCTCGCCCTCCATGCGCTGCATGTGATAGATGTCGTACTGCACGTAGAGGTTGGGCGCGTTGACCTGGCCGATCAGGTCGATGGCCTGCTGCGTGCGCGACAGGAAGAAGCCGGGAATGTCGAACGTGTTGATCGGCTCGACCAGCAGGTCGATCTGCTCCCTGGCCAGCGCGTTGGCGGCAAAGCGCAGGTTCTCGACCAGCGTCTCGTTGGCCTGCTCGCGCTTGACGTTCTGCGGCAGGATGCCCACCAGGCAGTTCAGCTGCCGCACGCCCAGCACCTTGGCGTACTTGATGGCTTCGCCCACGCCGTCCTGGAACTCGCCCACGCGGTCGGGGTGGCAGGCGATGCCGCGCTCGCCGGCATCCCACTTGCCGGCCGGCAGGTTGTGCAGCACCAGGTCCAGCTGGAAGCGGCTCAGGCGGTCGGCGATCTGGTCGGCGTGGAACGCGTACGGGAACAGGAACTCCACGCCACGGAATCCGGCGCGGGCGGCGGCCTCGAAGCGGTCCAGGAAGCCCACTTCGTTGAACAGCATCGTCAGGTTGGCTGCGAGCTTTGGCATTGTGATGTCTCTCTCGGTGTTGGGAAAAACGGTGGCCCGGCCGCCCCGGTGGAGCGGGGCGGTGGGCGTACTGCTGAAACGGCTGGTGCCTGCGGCGTGTTGCCCGGGACTTACGCGGTGACGGTCTCTTCGGCCAGGATCGCTTCTTCCGCGTCTTCCAGGTCTTCGATCGGCTCGAACTCGTTGATGTTGTCGATCTCGGTGCCCATCGCGATGTTGGTCACGCGCTCCAGGATCACCTCCACGACGACCGGCACCGAAAACTCGGCCATCAGGTCGCGCGCTTCGGCAAAGGCCGGGGCGATGTCCTCGGGCTTGAACACGCGGATCGCCTTGCAGCCCAGGCCTTCCACGACCTTGACGTGGTCCACGCCGTAGCCTTCCAGTTCGGGCGCGTTGACGTTGTCGAAGGCCAGCTGCACGCAGTAGTCCATCTCGAAGTTGCGCTGCGCCTGGCGGATCAGGCCCAGGTACGAGTTGTTCACCACCACGTGGATGTACGGCACCTTGAACTGGGCGGCCACGGCCAGTTCCTCGATCATGAACTGGAAGTCGTAGTCGCCGGAGATGGCCACGATGTCCGAGTTCGGCGACGCGGTCTTCACGCCGATGGCGGCCGGAATGGTCCAGCCCAGCGGGCCGGCTTGGCCGCAGTTGATCCAGTGGCGCGGCTGGTTCACCGACAGGAACTGCGCGGCGGCGATCTGCGACAGGCCGATCGTGGTCACGTAGCGCACGTCGCGCGGGAAGTACTGGTTCATCTCGCGGTACACGCGCTGCGGCTTGACCGGCACGTTGTCGAAGTCGCTCTTGCGCTTCATGGTGCGGCGGCGCTTCTGCACGTCGGCCACCCAGGCCTTGCGGCATGGCAGGCGGCCGGCCATCTTCATTTCGCGCGCCACTTCCACGAACAGCTCCAGTGCGGCCTTTGCGTCGGACACGATGCCGAGGTCCGGGCCGAACACGCGGCCGATCTGGGTGGGCTCGATATCGACGTGCACGAACTTGCGGCCCTTCGTGTACACATCGACGCTGCCGGTGTGGCGGTTGGCCCAGCGGTTGCCGATGCCCATCACGAAGTCCGATGCCAGCAGCGTGGCATTGCCATAGCGGTGCGACGTCTGCAGGCCCACCATGCCGGCCTGCAGCGGGTGGTCGTCGGCCAGCACGCCCCAGCCCATCAGGGTCGGCACGACCGGCACGTTGACCAGTTCGGCAAACTCGACCAGCAGTTCGTCGGCGTTGGCGTTGATCACGCCACCCCCGCAGACGATCAGCGGACGCTCGGCCTGGTTCAGCATCGAGATGGCTTTCTCGATCTGGGCGCGCGAGGCGGCCGGCTTGTACGGCTGCAGCGGCTGGTACGTTTCCGGATCGAATTCGATCTCGGCCACCTGCACGTCGAACGGCAGGTCGATCAGCACCGGACCCGGGCGGCCCGAGCGCATCAGGTGGAACGCCTGCTGGAACACCTGCGGCACCAGCGCCGGTTCACGCACGGTGACGGCCCACTTGGTCACCGGCTTGGCGATCGATTCGATATCGACGGCCTGGAAGTCTTCCTTGTACAGGCGGGCGCGCGGCGCCTGACCCGTGATGCAGAGGATGGGGATCGAATCGGCCCAGGCCGAGTACAGGCCCGTGATCATGTCGGTGCCGGCGGGGCCCGACGTGCCGACGCAGACGCCGATGTTGCCGGGTTCGGCACGGGTGTAGCCTTCGGCCATGTGCGAGGCGCCTTCCACGTGGCGGGCCAGCAGGTGGCGGATCGACCCTGCCTTGCGCATGGCCGAGTAGAACGGGTTGATGGCGGCGCCGGGCACGCCGAACGCGGTGGTGATGCCTTCCTTTTCCAGCACGGCAATGGCCGCGTCGACTGCTCTCATCTTCGGCATGTCTCTCTCCAGTACGCTCAAAAACAATGGTTGGGATTTCGTTCTGGCGTTGACTTTATGCCCGCGGAGGGGGGCGGATAAACAGAAGGGCGATCAGTTGATTCGATACCTGGCGTAAGGAATGCCGCAGCAACCGGCCGGGAAATGTGCATTTTCAGAGACACGTGCGGACGGCTACACCGCACCCCCCGATACGTGGGGTTGGGGGGATTTGCCACGGTTTTCCCCTATCGGCGGCAACGGGGCCCGGGTCAAAATAGCGGGTTTGGAATTGCCCTGTTTCGCCATGTACACGCGGCTGCCGAGCACCTACGAACTGATGGAAGCGTTGCAGACGGCGCCGGCCGAAAAATCGCCCGACGGCCGGCTGCCTATTGTCCTGTGGGCCGCCTTCGTCCTGGCGCTGGTGCCGACGCTGGTGGCCGGCGGCGCGCTGGTCTGGTGGCACCAGGTACTGGTGCAGGCGCCGCCGGCCTGGCTGCCGCAGGCGTTTCACGTGCTGCTGGCCGTCAGCGGGGCGTGCTATGCCGGCGCGTGGCTGTCGCGGCTGCTGGCCGGCCGTGATGCACTGCGTCATCCGCTGCGCTGGCTGAGCCGCCGCGTCGATGCCCAAAGCGAAGTCGAGAACGCGCTGCTGCTGCGCCTGGGCCGCATTCCGGTGCTGCAACTGCGCGCGCGGCAGCGGCGCGTGCTGCTGCAGGCGCGGCTGTGGGAAGGCGGCGCGCGCACGGTGGCGATGATCGTGGCGCTGGTGCCGGCCGCCGTCGTGCTGGCCGATGGCCTGGCGGTCATGGCCCCGGGCCATGGCCCGTCGGTGGTGGCGCTCTACGCCGTGGTGCTGGTCGGCGGCGGCGCGCTGGCGCTGTTCGCGCAGCTGCAATGCAGCGCGCCACTGCGACGCCTGGCCCACGTGCTGGGCGAGGCCGCCGAGATCAACGAAAAGCTGGGCCGCTAGCCAGGCGCGGTACGTCCAGCCGCGTCCAGGCGCCATCTTCGGCGCCCTGCATGGCGTGCGACGGATGCACGGCATCGCTGTGCGGGGATGCGCACCATGGCTTCCATGCCTCACAATGTGTCGGCAGGAGACAAATGGCGTTATGGACAAACTCAAACAAATCGAAGCATTCATCGCCGTGGTGGAACACGGCAGCATGGCCGCCGCGGCGCTCACGCAGAACGTGACGCCGGTCATGATCGGCCGGCGCATCAACGCGCTGGAAGCGCGCATCGGCGTGAAGCTGCTGCATCGGTCCACCCGGCGCATCGTGGTGACGGAGCAGGGCGCGGCGTTCATGGAGCAGTGCAAGAAGGCGCTGTCGGATCTGGATCGCGCCGAGATGCTGATCGCCGAGGGCAAGCACAAGGCCACCGGCCACCTGATCGTGTCGGCGCCGGCCGCCTTTGGCCGCAAACACGTGGCGCCGCATGCGCCAGCGTTCCTGTCGGCCAATCCCGAAGTCCAGATCTCGTTCAACCTGACCGACCGTGTGGTGGACCTGGTGCGCGAGGGCTACGACCTGGGCATCCGCATCGGCGGCGCCATCGACCCGAACTTCGTGGCGATCAAGCTGGCCACCAACAAGCGCGTGGTGTGCGGCACCCCGGCCTACTTCGCCCGGCATGGCGTGCCACATACGCTCGAAGACCTGGAAAAGCACAACTGCCTGGCCTTCAACCTGCAGGGCGGGCAGCAGCGCGGCTGGTACTTCCAGCAGAACGGCAAGACCGTGACCGTGCGGGTGCGCGGCAACCTCGACTGCAATGACGGCGAACTGCTGCACCGCTGGACCGGCGAAAGCCTGGGGCTGGGATGGCGCTCGACATGGGAAATCCTGCCGCAGCTCGAAAGCGGCGAGCTGATCACCGTGCTCGATGAATTCGCGCTGCCCGACTACGACATCCTGGCGGTGTACCCGCAACAGCGGCCGGTGCCGGCCAAGATCCGTTTCTTCATCGAACACCTGAAGCAGGCATTCGCCAAACCGGGCTACTGGACCGAGCGCGGCAGCAGCTGGACCGATGCCGCCCAGCGGCAGTCGGCCTGAGGAGGGATCGGGAAGGAAGGGGAAGACCGGGGAAACAGCGGAGACAGCAGCGATGCCGGAAGGGCAGCCCAAAAGAAAAAGCCCGCAGCCATTGCGGTCTGCGGGCAGCCCTTCTTGCGAAGGACGGGGAGAGCTCATGAAGTGCGCCCCCGCAACTTCATGGCGAGAGGAATGATGCGCCTCCCATCCCGTCCTCGTCCTTGATGGTGATCAAGCCAGATGCACTGTCCTACGCCAGCAGCGCGGCGACCAGATCCTTGCCCCGTGCGGCGGCCGGTACTTCCTCGAAGTGCAGCGCGCTTTCGACGTGATTCAGGTGCTCCACCATCAGCGCCACGGCCCGGTCGGCGTCGCCTGCGCGGGCGGCCTCGATGAACGCCCGGTGCTCGTCGGACGAGCACGTGGCATCGCGCCGGCTCTGGTAGAGCATGGTGATGACCGCGCTGCGCATCGACAGCTCGCGCATGATTTCCGTCAGCACGTTGTTGCCCGCCACTTCCGCCAGCACGATGTGGAAATCGCCCAGCAGGCGCGTGCGCGTCTGCGCGTCGTTGCCGGCCAGCGACTTGCGCTCGGCGGCCAGATGCTTTTCGATGCGCTTGTAGTCGGCCGGCGTGGCACGGGCCACGAATTCGCGCGCCAGTGCGGCCTCCAGGATGCGGCGCACGGCAAAGACCTCGCGCGCCTCTTCGGCGCTGGGCTTGGCCACGAACGCACCCTTGTCCGGCACGATCTGGATGACCTTGTCCTTGGACAGCATCAGCAGCGCCGCGCGCACCTTGGTACGGCTGACACGGTAGACGCTGGCCAGGGCTTCCTCGCGCAGCTTGGTGCCGGGCGGCAGCCGGTGCGAGACGATGGCCGCGACGATATCGTCGGCAATCGCCTCGGCGGTCATGTCTGGATCGATGTGCTCGGGCATGGTGTGCGCGTCTCTTGCCGGACCTGCGCGTTGACTGGGATGGCGCGATTCTACCGCCCCGACGCCGCCCCGGGCAGCGGCGCCGGCACAGGGACTTCCCCGACGCTGTCCACCAGCGCCGACAGTCCTTCGTCCAGTTCGCTGGCCGGGATGGTCCCGTTGAGCACGCCGTGGGCGCGTTCGCGGTCGATATCGCGTTCCCAGGCGGCCACCACCACGGTCGCCACGCAGTTGCCGATCAGGTTGCCCACGGCGCGGGCGATGCCGATGAACCAGTCCACCGACAGCACCAGCACCAGGCCGATGGCGGGGATGGCCGGATGGGCCGACAGCGTGGCCGCCAGGATCACGATGGCCGACCCCGGAATGCCGTGCGCGCCCTTGGACGTGACCAGCGCCACGGCCAGGATGCCGAGCAGGTCGCCCAGCGCCAGCGGCGTATTGGTGGCCTGCGCGATGAACACGGCTGCCAGCGTCAGGTAGATCGAGAACGCGTCCAGGTTGAACGAATAGCCGGTCGGAATCACCAGGCCCACCACCGACTTCTTGATGCCCATGAATTCGAGCTTCTTCATGACCTGCGGCAGCACGCTGTCCGACGACGCCGTGCCCAGCACCACCAGCAGTTCGGCGCGCAGGTAGCGGATCAGCTTCAGCACCGAGAAGCCGCACAGGCGCAGGATCAGGCCCAGCACCCCCAGCACGAAGACCACCACGGCGCCGTAGAACAGGATCACCAGGAAGCCCAGCTGCTTGAGCGACCCGATGCCGTACTTGCCCACCGTGAAGGCCACGGCGCCCAGCACGCCCAGCGGCGCCAGCTTGATGATGAAGCCCATCATCTTGAACAGCGTGGCCGAGAAGTTGTCGATCATCCGCACCAGCGGCTTGCCCGGTTCGCCCACCACCGACAGCGCGCAGCCGAACAGCACCGACACCAGCAGCACCTGCAGCACGTCGCCGCTGGTGAACGCGCCCATGATCGTGTTCGGGATCAGCTTCATCAGGAAGTCCACCGTGCCGGCGCTCTTCACCTTGTCGGCCGATTCGATGTAGGCCGCCATGGCCGAGATATCGAGGCTGCGCGGGTTCACGTTCATGCCGGTGCCCGGCTGGAACACGTAGGCCAGCACGATGCCCAGCGCCAGTGCGATGGTCGTGACGATCTCGAAGTAGACCACCGCCTTGATGCCCACGCGGCCTACCTTCTTGAGCTCGCCGGCGCCGCAGATGCCGGCCACCACCACGCAGAAGACCACCGGGCCGATCAGCATCTTGATCAGCTTGATGAAGCCGTCGCCCAGGGGCTTGAGCTTGGCGGCGAATTCGGGAAAGGCGAGCCCCAGCAGGGTGCCGAGCGCCAGGGCAATCAGTACCTGGCCAAACAACGAACGGGTGAAGCGCGTGTGCAGGCGGCCTGCGGCGCGCTGCGTGGGTACGGCATGCTGCATTTGTTGTCTCCGTGCCGGGCGGGTCCGTGGCGCATCGGTTGCCATCGGCCTGCCCTGATCTGGTTCAGGGGTGCCCGCCGTCACATGCCTGCCGACGCCGGGATGGTTGCACTGCGGGAAGGACCGGGGGCCAATCGGCCCGCCCGCCTTGCCCCACGCGGAAAGCCCCCCTGTTGAGGCGGAATCCACGCCATCCACTTGTCCGGACCGGATTGTCCGCGGCGGATTGTCGGTGCGTGGAAGCCAATATAGTGCATATCATTTTTGTATGCAATTTTTGAATTCACTGTGCTAACATGAATCGCACAGAATAGAGAGCACGGTCCCGGGCGCCCGCCCGGACTGGCAGGATTGCCAGGCATCCCTGAACCGGGCTCAGGCACCAAGCAGGAGAGACACGCACATGGCAGCAACCCCTACGCCGTTGTCCGCTGACACCGGCACCCGCATCATGGCCTGGGCCGACAGCCTGGCCGTCCATACCGATCAGCCCGGACTGCTCACCCGCACCTACCTGACCGACGCCCACCACGGCGCTGCCGCGCAGCTGACCGAATGGATGCAGGCGGCCGGCATGACCGTGCGCCGCGACGCCGCCGGCAACGTGATCGGCCGCTACGAAGGCACCGAACCCAATGCCCCGGCGCTGCTGACCGGCTCGCACTTCGACACCGTGCGCGACGCCGGCCGCTTCGACGGCAACCTGGGCGTGATCCTGCCGATTGCCTGCGTGGCCGAGTGGAACCGCCAGGGCAGGCGCTTTCCGTTCGCGCTGGAAGTGGTCGGGTTTGCCGAGGAAGAGGGCGTGCGCTTCAAGGCCACGCTGCTGGGCAGCCGCGCCATCGCCGGCACGTTCGACACCAACGTGCTCGACAACGTGGACGACTCCGGCAAGACCATGCGCGAAGTGATGCGCGCCGCCGGCTTCGAACCCGACCAGCTGCCCGCCGCCCGCCACGATCGCAGCCGCGTGCTGGCCTTTGTCGAAGTGCATATCGAACAGGGCCCGGTGCTGCTGAACGAAGGTCTGCCCGTGGGCGTGGTCACCGCGATCTCGGGCGCCACGCGCTTTATCGTCGAACTGGAAGGCCTGGCCGGCCACGCCGGCACGGTGCCGATGGACATGCGCCGCGACGCCGCGATGGCCGGCGCCGAAATCGGCCTGTTCATCGAGAAGCGTTGCGGCGGCAAGCCGGGCCTCGTCGGCACGGTGGGCCAGTTCAACGTGCCGAATGGCGCCACCAACGTGGTGCCGGGCCGCGCGACGTTTTCCATCGACATCCGCGCCGGCATCGATGCCGAGCGCGAGGCCGCCGTCAACGACGTGCTGGCCGAAATCGAACGTGTCTGCGCGCGCCGCAACGTGCGCGCGCAGATCCGCAAGACGCACGAGGCCGCCAGCGTGCCGTGCGCGCCGTGGCTGCAGTCGCAATGGGCTGCCGCCGTGGAGCGCCAGGGCGTACCCGTGCGCCACCTGCCCTCCGGTGCCGGCCATGACGCGATGGCCATCGCCGCCATCGCCGATGTGGCCATGCTGTTCGTTCGCTGCGGCAACGGCGGCATCAGCCACCATCCCACCGAGACCATGACGGCCGAAGACGCCCAGACCGCCGCGCGCGTGTTCGCGGACTTCGTCGAGCACTTTCACCGTCCCCAATAAGCCTGCCGGCAACCAGAAGACTCCCGAGATACGAAGATGACCGCACGAGACAACATGAACCCGATCGAATCCACGCTGACCCAGTACATCGACCAGCACCGTCCGCAGCAGGAAGCGTTCCTGGCCGAACTGGTCAAGGTGCCGTCGGACAACCCCGCCGGCGATTGCGCGGCCCACGGCAAGCGTGCCAAGGAACTGCTGGAAGGGCTGGGCTTCAAGGTGGAAGCGCACAAGGTGCCCGACGAACTGGTCAAGGCGGCCGGCATGATCAGCGCCACGAACCTGCTGGTGCGCAAGACGTTCGGCAGCGGCGGCCCCACCATCGCCATGAACGCGCACGGCGACGTGGTGCCGCCGGGCCTGGGCTGGACCAAGGATCCGTACGGCGGCGAGATCGCCGACAGCGAACACGGCCCGGTCATGTACGGGCGCGGCGTGGCCGTGTCGAAGTCTGACTTCGCCACCTACGCCTACGCCGTGCTGGCGCTGCAGGAAGCCGAGAAGCAGGGCGCGAAGATCAACGGCACCGTGGAACTGCAATTCACGTACGACGAGGAAACCGGCGGCGACATCGGCCCGAAATTCCTGCTCGACCAAGGCCTGACCAAGCCCGACTACGCGATCTCGGCCGGCTTTTCGTACGGCATCACGTCGGCGCACAACGGCTGCCTGCACGTGGAAGTGACCGTCAAGGGCAAGCAGGGCCACGCCGCCATGCCGCACACCGGCGTGGACGCCATCGAGGCCGCCACGCACATCCTGCACGCGGTCTACGGCCTGCGCGCCGAACTGGCCACGCGCAAGAGCAAGGTGCCGGGTATCGACACCGCCACGCTGAACGTCGGCCTGATCAAGGGCGGCATCAACACCAACGTGGTGCCGGACCTGGTGACGTTCCGCGTGGACCGCCGCATGATCCCGGAAGAGATCGGCTTCGACGCCGAAGGCGAGCTGCGCGCCGTGGTGGAGAAGGCCGCCAGGGATCGTCCGGGCATCGAGGTCAAGGTCGAGCGCATCATCCTGGCCGAGCCGCTGTCGGAACTGCCGGGCGTGGACAAGCTGATCGGCGCGCTGAAGACGCGTGCCGAATCGGTGTTCGGCGTGGAGATCCCGGTGCAGGGCGTGCCGCTCTACACCGACGCGCGCCACTACACGAGCCGTGGCATCCCGACCGTGCTGTACGGCGCCGGCCCGCGCACGCTGATGGAAGCCCGTGGCCATAACTCCGACGAGAACCTGCGCCTGAACGACCTGAACCGCGCCACCAAGGTGGTGGCGCTGGCGCTGTCCGACCTGATGGGCTGAGCCGTCGGCATCGGCAACCACGCAGAACCCTGTAGCACCCCCTTGTTGTGATGATGGCCCGTACGGCGTTTGCCGGCGGGCCTTTTTTCATGGGCGGTCGGTATCGCTATTCCGCCAGATCCTCACCGGGCACGGCCAGGCTCACCAGCCAGCGCCGCACCACGGCTTCCTCGTCGGGCGTCAGCCCCGCACGCAACTGCTTGTCCACCTCCGTGGCGCGTACCTTGCACTGTGCCAGCAACGCGCGGCCGGCATCGGACAGCGCGATGGTCTGGATGCGCCCATGCACCGGATGGGGCTGGCGCACGATCGCGCCCATCTTCTCCAGATTGCCCATGATCACGCTGACCGTCTGCGGCGTCAGCATCGCCAGCCGCGCCACGTCGGCGCCCGAGATGCCGGGGTAGGCCCCGAGCATCGTCAGCACGAAGAACTGCGGCAGCGTCACGCCCAGATCGGCCAGCGCGCGTTCCATATGCAGCCGGTTGGCCGCGCTGGCCTGCCGCAGCAGGTACGCCAGATAGCCGCTTTCGCCGCGCTTGCCTTCGCCCGGCGCCGGAATCGCCACGGCATCGGCAGGCTCGCTGTCCCGTCGCGCCGGGTGCTTTCCCTCGATTTTCCCTTCGGACGGCAGGGTCTTTGCCATAATGTCAGAGCTCTTACATTAATCTTCGAACTCTGACATCTTACCCGAAGGAGTTCGACATGGATTTCCAGGCTTTCACGCAGGCCGCGCCCGATGTGTACGCGTCGCTGGGAGGCGTCAGCAAGGCAGTGACCGCGTCCGGCATGGACAAGGCGCTGACCGAACTGGTCAAGCTGCGCGTCTCGCAGATCAACGGTTGTGCCTTCTGCCTGCAGTTCCACCTGAACATCGCGCGCAAGCTGGACATCGACCCGCGCAAGTTCGACCTGCTGGCCGGCTGGCGTGACGCCGGCATCTATGCCGAACGGGAAATGGCCGCGCTGGACTGGGCCGAGGCCCTGACGCAGCTGACCGATCCATCGGCCCGCGACGCCGCGCTGGCCAGGGCCCGGGCGGCGTTCGACGACAAGGAGTTGGTGTTCCTGGCCGCGACCATTGCGTCGATCAACGCCTGGAACCGTATCGCCGTCGGGCTGCACTTTCCGCCGCCGGCCGCCGAACCGCATCGGAGCCCGGCATGAGCACCACCGTCGCGGCCGCCGGACACCTCACCGGGAAGATCGGAATCCGCCGTTTGGAAACGGCCGCCGAGGTGGCCGATGCCTTCCCGCTGATGCACCAGCTGCGCCCGCACCTGGCCGATGCCGCCGAACTGGTCACGCGCTGGCGCCGCCAGACCGGCGATGGCTACCATCTGGCCGGACTGTGGGACGACGGCCGCCTGGTGGCCCTGGCCGGCTATCGCTTCGCCGAGAACCTGATCGTCGGCCACCATATGTACGTGGATGATCTGGTCACCGATGCCAACGCGCGCAGCGGTGGGTACGGCCGGCAACTGATGGACTGGCTCAAGGCCGAGACCGAAGCCGCAGGCTGCACCCAGCTCGTGCTCGATACCCCGCTGACCAATGTGCTGGGGCACCGCTTCTATTACCGTAACGGCCTGCTGGCGCGGGCCCTGCGCTTCTATTTTCCGATCGGCTGATCCGGTCCACCTGAGCAACACATGGCAACCCTGCTTCACCTGAACGTCAGCCCGCGTGGCGACGCCTCCACCAGCCGCCGCGCGGGCCAGCTCGTGCGCGCCGAACTGGCTGCCCGACATGGCGAACTGACCGTGATCGAACGCGACCTGGGCGCCCAGCCGCTGCCGCCCATCGACGCGGCCTTTACCGACGCCAACATGGCGGTGGCCGCCGGCCGCACCGACGCCGATCCCGCCGCGCTGGCGCTCTCGGAAACGCTGATCGCCGAACTGCAGGCCGCCGACGTGGTGCTGATCACCACGCCAATGCACAACTTCACGGTGCCGGCATCGCTGAAGACGTGGATCGACCTGGTCGTCCGGACGGACCGCACGTTCGCCCGGACGCCGCAAGGCAAGCAGGGCCTGCTGCGCGATCGCCCGGTGCTGGCCGTGGTGTCGTGCGGTGGCCGGTTCTCGGACGATGCCGCGAGCCAGCGCGATTTTTTCAGCCCGTACCTGACCTATGTGCTGGAGACGATCGGGCTGAAGCAGGTAGAGATCCTGCGCATGGAAAGTACGTCGCGCGGCCCCGACCACGTGGCCCGGGCCTTCGACAAGCTGCAGTCCTGGTGCACCACCGTGGTGCCGGCGCTGCCGGTCGGGCGGTCGGGCCGCTAGCGCAGGGCGTCCGGGTCGGGCAGCGTCGCGTCGCCCGCCCCGAGCGGGCGCTGCATCAGCAGGGTGTCGATCCACTGGCCATGCTTGAGGCCGACCGATTCCAGCCGGCCAACGGTGCGGAACCCCAGGCGCTCATGCACGGCCACCGAGCCCGCGCCTTCGCCGCTGGACGTCAGCGCCACCACGGCCACCATCTGGCGCCACGGTCCGGTCTCGCAACGCGCGATCAGCTCGGCCAGCAGCGCGCGGCCCAGGCCTTCGCCGGTATGGCGGTGGTCGATATAGATCGAATCCTCGATCGCGAAGCGGTAGGCGCTGCGGGCACGGTAGCTGGACGCATAGGCGTACCCCAGGATCTCGCCATCGCGCTCGGCCACGATATAGGGCAGGCCCTTGCGCAAGACTTCGGCAAAGCGCATCCGCATGTCGTCGGGCGTGGGCGCGACCTCCTCGAACGAGGCACGCCCGTGCTGCACATGGTGGGCGTAGATGGCATGGATGGCGGGCACGTCGGCAGGGGTGGCATCTCGCAGGCTGAAGGGCTTGCGGACGGGCACGGCAGTGGTTTCGGGCAGCGCGGACACGGTTTCTCTAATTAGTGCAGGGCAGCCCCGGCACGGTGCCGGCGCCGCTGGAAGACGGGTGGTCATGCCCATGCAGGATGCATGCCCGCCACATCCCGTACCTTGGCGCGCCAGCGTGGTGCATGCGCGCGTCGCGGCGGTATAGTGCGGGATATTTGAACGCCCCCACAAGCGGGCAGGAGGAAGCCGCCATGATCACGATCTACCATAACCCCCGTTGCTCCAAGTCGCGCGAAACGCTGGCGCTGGTGGAGACCGCTGCGCAGCGGCTGGGCGAGCCGGTGGAGATCGTCGAATACCTGAAGTCGCCGCCCTCGCTGTCCACGCTGCGCCAGCTGCATACGATGCTGGGCGTGCCGGTGCGCGACATGATCCGCGACGGCGAGTCCGTCTACAAGGAACTGGATCTGGCCGATTCGGGCCTGACCGACGCCGAACTGCTGGCGGCCGTGGCTGACAACCCGATCCTGCTGCAGCGTCCGGTGGTGGTGCGCAACCGCCGCGCCGTCATCGGCCGCCCGCCGGAGAACGTGGCCCCGCTGCTGGCCTGATCCACGATGTTGCGGCGCACAAAATAGAACCGGCCTCCCCAGGGGAGGCCGGCCGGTCAGTTGGCGATTCGCTTCAGGCGAGTCGTCGTTTATTCAACACCCAGCCAGTGCATGGCCTCCTGACCGAAACTGATGCCTGCCAATACGACCAGCAGCACGATCGCGGTGACCGCGCTCACATAGATCAGCGCCTTGGCGACTTCGGCATCTTCCGTTGAGGAATGGAAATGCGAAACGACGTTGGTGCGCGCGTGGGAGCGATGCGGCCAATGCAGCCGGCCTGACAGGTCCTTGAGATGAAGGTCTGGATGGAAACGCATGGTCACACCTCCTGGGCATGCCGCCGCGCATCGGGGTCGGCCGTTCTCGTGGCCCCGCTGGGCCACCGCACACTTCCAATATAGGAGACGCCGCGCAATTGTGGTGCCCTTGCCGCCACTGGCGCCCGCCGATGGCCGCCGGCGCTGGTGGGCTAGCGCACCGATTTGCCCGGGCCGGACGATGGATGTGAGGCTTCGCTTTCGCTGCCGTCCGCGTCAGGCAGTGCATCAGGCGATGATGCAAGCGCCGCCAGACGCGCTTCGCGCGTGCGCAGTTCTGCGAGCATGTTGCAGAACAGGGCGCCTTGTTCCAGGGCATCGTCCAGCGCCACGTGGGTGTGCGGCAACGGGTCGTGCCAGTGCGCCGGGAAGGCTGCCTTGACCGACTTCCGGTACGGCCGGCCGGTCAGCGCGAAGCCCAGGGTCTTGATGTCCAGCGCGGCCCAGCCGAACGGCGAGCGGCCGGCAAAGCGCATCATGTACCAGAACATCCAGGTGAAATCGAACCCGGCCGGAAACGCGATGAACACCGGCTTGCCCGGCAGCTTCTCCACCCATTCGACGTAGCGGGGCAGCACGTCCTCGGGGCGCTCCAGGTCGCGCCGGCAAGCCGCCCAGGCGTCTGGCTGGGTTTTCCACCACTGCATCTGCACCGGATGGCCCGCCGCGCCCGGCAGGGTTTCCAGGTTGGCGGAGAACGTGCCGATCACGGTCTTGTCCGCCAGCATCGCGGCCGACGCGAACGACAGCATCGAATGCGGCCCCGGAATCGGGCCATCGGCCTCGACGTCGGTGCTGACGTAAATCTCCGGTCGCGTGTCGGGCGGCTGCTTCTTTGCCATGCGTCAGGCCACGTCGATCAGGTGATCGGCCACAAACGGGTTGTTGCGGCGTTCCTGGCCGAACGTCGATGCCGGGCCGTGGCCGGGCACGAAGGTCACGTCATCGCCCAGCGGCCAGAGCCGCGTGCGGATCGACCGGACCAGATCGGCGTGATTGCCGCGCGGAAAGTCGGTGCGGCCGATCGATCCGGCAAACAGCACGTCGCCCACGATGGCCAGCCGGTGCGCCCGCGAAAAGAACACCACGTGGCCCGGCGTATGGCCGGGGCAATGGTAGACCTCGAGCGTTTCGTTGCCGAACGTCACCGTGTCGCCATTCTCCAGCCAGCGGTCAGGTTCGAAGACTTCCGCTTGGCCAAAGCCGAAGCGGCGCGTCTGCTCGGGCAGTTGCTCGATCCAGAATCGCTCGTCTTCCTGCGGGCCTTCGATCGGCACGCCGTACTGACGCGCCAGCGCGGCGGCGCCTGCGCAGTGGTCCACGTGCCCATGGGTCAGGAAGATCTTCTCCAGCGTCACGCCCTGTTCGTTGATGGCCGCGGTGATGCGATTCAGGTCGCCCCCGGGATCGCAGACGGCGGCGCGCTGCGTGGCTTCATCGATCAGCAGCGAACAGTTCTGCTGGAAAGGCGTCACGGGGATCAGAAGGACTTTCATTTTTGTGATCGGTAAGCCTGTTCGGGCGGGTGCCTTCGAGGGGGTGAAGGGGGCCCGGAGGGTGGTCCATTGTAGCCGCCGAACACGCGCCCGACAGATGGTGAAACGTTTGAATCGGCGATGAGAGTCGTCTGAAAGTTGCGTTGTCTGCACCCGGATTTTGCGCCGCGGGAACGGCGCAATCCCTTGCCAGGCGGTGGATTGCGGGAAATTACGCGGCGTTGTAACAGATTTCGTAACAAAATCAAGGCACTAGCTTCAAACGACCAGTGTTAGACTGCGCGCCTATGTTCAGCCTGCCCCTTTCCCGTCCGGGGTCCGTGCGCGAGACAGCGCCCGGCTCCAACCGCTTCCTGCGTCAGTGCGCGATCCTCGTATCGGCGCTGGTGCTGGCTGCGTGCGCGACGCCGCCGGGCGGCGACACCGACAACGCATCGGGCACCACCGGCGCGCTGTCCACGAAGGCGGCCAAGCCGGCAAGACCCAGCGCCAATGTCGCGAAGACCGACGATCGCGGCAACTGGAACCTGTTCGGCTGGCAGGACGAGAATGCCCCGTCGCAGTCGTCGATCGACGGACTGCGCGCTGACATGGGGACGTTCGAGCAGCGTGGCACGGCATCGTGGTACGGCAAGGGCTTTCATGGCCGCAAGACGGCCAACGGCGAACGCTTCGACATGCGTGCCATGACGGCGGCGCACCCGTCGCTGCCGCTCGATAGCTGGGTGCTGGTGCGCAACCTGCGCAACAACAAGGTGGCCGTGGTCCGTATCAACGACCGTGGCCCGTACCACGGCAACCGGATTCTCGACCTGTCCTACGCCGCGGCCAAGCGCCTGAGCTTTGTCGACCACGGCGCCACGCAGGTGGAAATCCGCAGGCTGTCGCGTACCGAGGTGGCGGCGCTGGGTCCCAACCTGGAAGCGGGTGGCATGGAAGCCGGTGACGGCAGCGGCGCGGACGAGGTGCCCGACACCGCCAACACGCTGGTGCCGGCGAAATCGAAGGCCAGGGCCAGGTCCGGCAAGGCCGTGGTCAAGCACAAGCACAAGTAAGGCGATGCGCACCGGCCGGAACCCGATTCTCGCGCTCCCGACCCGCCGCCCGCCGCTTCCCTCGCAAGTAAGAAAATTCTCAAAAGGCACGATCTCCCCGATCGTGCCTTTTGTGCTTTCAGGCGTCGTTGTCGCCGTCGTCCGCCCCGTCCACCCCGTCCGCGCGTTGCGCCAGCGCCAGCTTGTACAGCGCGTCGGTCCTGGCGCCGGTCACGGCTGCCGCCAGCTTGGCGGCGCGCTTGGCCGGCAGCTCCGCCAGCAGGAGCTTCAGCACCCGCTGGGCCTCCGCGTCAGGGGTATCGGTGTCGCCGCCGTCGGCGCGGCCCGCGCCTTCCACCACCAGCACGAACTCCCCCTTGCCGCGCGTGGCTTCGGCGGCCAGCCAGGCGGGCGCTTCGGCCACCGTCAGCACCGGCGTTTCTTCAAACAGCTTGGTCAGTTCGCGTCCGATCAGCAGCCGCCGCGTGCCGGGCAGGCCGGCGGCCAGCGCGGCCAGGGTTTCGGCGATGCGGTGCGGAGCTTCGTAACACACCCACGCGTGATCGAGCGCCGCCAGCCCGGCGATGGCGTCCTGGCGGGCCTTGGGCTTGCCGGGCAGGAAGCCGACAAACGTGAAGCGGCCTTCGCCGGCCTCCAGCATGGCGCCGGCCACCGACAGCGCCGTCACGGCCGCGCTGGGGCCCGGCAGCGGCACCACGTTCAGGCCGGCTGCGCGCACGGCCTCGACGAGCCGGGCGCCGGGATCGGAAATGCCGGGCGTGCCGGCATCGGATACGTACGCAATGCGCTCGCCAGCCGACAGCCGTTCGACGATGCGCACGGCCGCCTCGCGTTCGTTGTGTTCATGGACGGCCACCAGCGGCCGCTGCAGCCCCACCCGGGACAGCAACTGGCCGGTGTTGCGCGTGTCTTCGCAGGCAATGGCATCGGCCAGGCCGAGCACGTGCAGCGCGCGCAGCGACAGGTCGGCGACGTTGCCGATGGGCGTGGCCACCACGTAAAGCGTGCCGGCGGGGTACGTCTGGCCGGCGGCCAGCTGGGTCCAGTCACTCATGCTTGAGAACTTCCGTTGAATCACTCATTCAAATCCACCACGCACGCCGACGTGCGTAGTACGACGCAACGCGGCGCGCTGGCCGAAGACCGCGCGCTGGCCTATCTTCAGCGGCAGGGGCTCGCGCCAGTCGTCCGCAATTATCGCTGCAAAGGCGGGGAGATCGACCTGATCATGCGTGCCGCCGACGGTACGCTGGTGTTCGTCGAGGTCAGGCAGCGCCGCAGCCGGGGGTTTGGCGGGGCGGCGCAGAGCGTGACGCCGGCCAAGCAGCGGCGCGTGCTGCATGCGGCGGCGCACTATCTGGCCACGCTGGACGGCGTACCGCCCTGCCGCATGGACGTGGTGGCCATGGACGCCGGCCGGATCGACTGGCTGCCCGGCGCGTTCGACCTCACGTCGGCCGATGGGAACAGCGGCGCGGGCGCTGCGTCATAATGCGCGGGATTGTGCAGATGTCACCAGACCATGAGTATTGAAAGTATCGAGCAGCATTTCCTGGACAGTGCCGACACCAAGCGGCTGGCCGCGACGCTGATGGCGCCGCATATCGATGCCGCCGTGGAGCGGATGGTGACGGCGCTGACCAGCGGCAACAAGATCCTGGTGTGCGGCAACGGCGGGTCTGCTGCCGACGCGCAGCACTTTGCCGCCGAACTGATCGGCCGCTTCGAGCGCGAGCGCCCGGGCCTGGCCGCCATCGCCCTGACTACCGACAGTTCGATCCTGACCGCCATCGGCAACGACTACGATTTCTCGGTGGTGTTTTCCAAGCAGGTGGAGGCGCTGGGCCAGCCCGGCGACATCCTGCTGGCGCTGTCCACGTCTGGCGATTCGGCCAACGTGGTGGCCGCCATCCAGGCCGCCCACCAGCGCGACATGGGCGTGGTGGCGCTGACCGGCAAGGGCGGCGGGCGGATTGCCACCCTGCTCGACGAATTCGATATCCACCTGTGCGTGCCCAGCGACCGCACGGCCCGCATCCAGGAAGTGCATCTGCTGACACTGCATTGCCTGTGCGACGGCATCGACGAAGCATTGCTGGGCGAAGCATGACGCCCGGGCAGACTGGACCGGCAAGTGTTATCCCGGGATATCCACAAGGCTGCCCACAATCTATGCACAGGAATCGCCATGTCTTCCACAGCCTTATCCACAGACATGGCAAAAACCTGAAACCGCAACCTGTTTCACGCATCCTTTCGGCATCCACCCAGAAACCAAGAACCGCATGACGAACGTGACCCATCCAAACAAGACCTCTCCCGCCCGCCTGGCCCGTACCGCTGTCACCGTGGCCGCACTGCTGGTGTCCGCCACGCAGCTGGCCGGCTGCTTCCCCGTACTGGCTGGCGCCGTGGGCACCGGCGTGGTGATGGCCACCGATCGCCGCCCGACCGGCACGCAGGCCATCGACCGCGGCCTGCAGGTGGAGATCGACAGCACGCTGGGCCAGCGTTACAGCGACAGCCAGGCGCGCGTGAGCACGACGGTGTTCAACCGCAAGGTGCTGCTGACCGGCGAAGCCGCGAACGCCCAGATCAAGCAGCAGATCGAGCAGTACGTGCGCGGGCTGCCGAACACGCGCGAGGTGGTCAACGAACTGGAAATCACGGCGTCGCCGGGTTTCATGACCCGTAGCAACGACACCTACCTGACCAGCAAGGTGAAAACGTTCCTGGTCACGGCCGATGGCGTGCCGGCCAATTCGATCAAGGTCACCACCGAGAAGAGCGTCGTGTACCTGATGGGCGTGGTCACCACGGCCGAGGGCGACAAGGCCACCGACGTGGCCCGCAACGCCAGCGGCGTGCAGAAGGTGGTCAAGGTGTTCGACTACGTGAGCGAAGCCGAGCGTGCGCGCCTGGATCAGGCCGCATCGTCGCAGAACGGCAACGCCGGCAGCGATGCCGTGGGGACGCCTGCGCCGGTGCAGACCGTGCCGGGCAGCCAGCCGAACGCGCCGGTCACGTCGGATGCGCCGGCGTCGATGGGCACCTCGGGCGCCACCACCAGCCCGGTGGCCGCCCCGGTATCGTCGCCGGTGGCGCTGCCGCCGGGACGAAATCTCCCCTGATCCTTTTAAGGAAAGTGCCATGACAACCCTGTCGCGATTCCCGATCTCCCTGCGTTGGATGGCCGGTGTCGCGGCCGGGCTGTGTGCCGCGCCGCTGCTGGCCCAGTCGCCGGCGGCGGCGCCGGCATCGGCATCCGCGCCTGCCCCGGCGCCTTCGGCACCGATGACCACCGGCCCCGCCGACGCGGGCAAGATGTCGATCGAGGTCCAGCGCGCGCGTACCGAGCAGGCACGCAACCAGGCGGCGTCGTGCGCCGTCTGCCATGGCCCGGACGGCCGCGCGCCCGCCGATAGTCCCGTTCCCGGCCTGGCTGGCCGCTCGCAGGCCGAACTGGTCGAGCTGATGCTCAACTTCAAGAACGGCAGGCGCCCCGGCACGGTGATGCCGCAGATTGCCAAGGGCTACAGCGACACCGAGATCATCGCCATTTCCGCGTGGTTCGCGGACCAGAAATAGACCGATGCACCGACGCTCCGTACTGAAGGCGGCGCTGGCCGCCACGGCCTTGGGCGGACTGACCGTGCGCCAGGCGCGCGCCGCCGCGCCGGCCAGGGTGGTGGTCATCGGCGGCGGCTACGGCGGCGCCACGGCGGCACGCTACCTGCGCACCTGGAGCCGCGGGGCGGTGGACGTGACGCTGGTGGAACCCGATGCCGCCTTCGTGTCGTGCCCGCTGTCGAACCTCGTCGTGGCCGGCTATCGCCAGATGGCCGATATCACGGTGCCTTACGATGCGCTGGTCAGGCGTCACGGCGTGAAGCACGTGCGCGATACGGCGACCGCCATCGACCTCGGCCGGCGCACCGTGCGGCTGGCCGGTGGCGCGACGCTGCCGTATGACCGGCTGGTCCTGTCGCCGGGCGTGGAAATGCAATCCGGCGCGATCGACGGCCTGTCGGCGCCCGGCGGCGAGCAGATCGTCCATGCCTGGAAGGCCGGTCCGCAGACCGATGTCCTGCGCCGGCAACTGGCGGCCATGCCGGACGGCGGCACCTTTGCCATCACCATTCCGCTGGCGCCCTACCGCTGCCCGCCGGGCCCCTACGAGCGCGCCTGCCTGGTGGCGGACTACCTGAAACAGCACAAGCCGCGCAGCAAGGTGCTGGTGTTCGATGCCAATCCCGATATCACGTCGAAGGGCGCGCTGTTCCGCCAGGTCTGGCAGACGCGCTACGCGGGCATGATCGAGTACCGGCCCCAGCACGACACGGTGGGCGTCGACCCGGCCACCCGTACCATCCGGTTCGATGTGCAGGACGACGAGCGCGTGGACGTGCTCAACCTGCTGCCGCCGCAGCGGGCCGGCGCCATCGCGGTCGCGGCCGGACTGGCCACCGCCAACGGCCGCTGGTGCGAGGTCGATTTCCTGACGATGGCGTCGCGGGTGGCGCCGGACATCCATGTGCTGGGCGACGCGGTCCAGATCGCGCCGCTGATGCCGAAATCGGGCACCATGGCCAACCAGCACGGCAAGGTGGCCGCCGCCGCCATCCTGCAGCTGCTGGCCGGGCGGGCGCCAGATCCGGTGCCGCTCTATACCAATACCTGCTACAGCTTCACGTCGTCGACCGAGGCCATCCACATCGCCAGCGTGCATCGCTACGACCCCGCCGAGCGGACGATGCTGACGGTGCCGGGATCGGGCGGGCTGTCCACGGCCCCGAGCGCTCTGGAAGGCCAGTACGGATTCGCATGGGCCCGCAGCGTCTGGGCCGACATGCTGGCGTAACGCAGCACAGCTCAGAACAGCAGGAGCGCAGAAGACCGGAAGGGACGCGGGCGCCACAAACAAACCGCAGGATCGTGCAATGCCTGGCCGGCGCGGGCTGCTACGCTAGTCGTGCCGAACGTCCATGCCCCCTGTCTGGCCACAACCAGGACGCGGCTTTCTCTCCACGATCATGCAAGCCAAAGACCGTCTGCTCGCCCTCGCCATCATCGTGGTGTGGGGTGTCAATTTCGTCGTCATCAAGGTGGGCCTGTCCGGCGTGCCCCCGATGCTGCTGGGTACGCTGCGGTTCAGCCTGGTGGTATTCCCGGCCATCTTCTTCATCCCGCGCCCGCGCATTCCGCTGCGCATGCTGGTGGCCTATGGTGCGTCGATCAGCCTGGGCCAGTTCGCGTTCCTGTTCTATGCGATGGCCGTGGGCATGCCGGCCGGGCTGGCGTCGCTGGTGCTGCAGTCGCAGGTGTTCTTCACGGTGGCCATTGCCGCGCTGTGGCTGGGCGAACCGCTGCGCTGGCACAACCTGGCCGGGATGGCGATTGCTGCCGGCGGGCTGGCATTGATCGGCAGCGCCGCCGCGCATGGTCCCGGCGGCATGACGGCGGCGGGCTTCCTGCTGACGCTGTGCGCGGCGCTGTGCTGGGCCACCGGCAATATCGTCAGCAAGAAGATCGGCCCCGTGGACCTGCTGGGCCTGGTGGTGTGGGGCGCGCTGATCCCCATCGTGCCGTTTGCGCTGCTGTCGCTCTGGTTCGAGGGGCCGGCGCGCATCGCCGACGCGCTGACCCATGTCTCGGGCAAGGCCGTGTTCGCGGTCGCCTACCTGGCGTTTGCCGCCACGCTCTTCGGCTACACGATGTGGGGCCGCCTGCTGACCCGCTACGCGGCCAGCAAGGTGGCACCGCTGACGCTGCTGGTGCCGGTGGTGGGACTGCTGTCGGCCCACCTGCTGCTGGGCGAAGACCTGGCGGCCGCGCAATGGGCCGGCGCCGTGGTGGTCATGGCCGGCCTGCTGCTGAACGTGTTCGGCAGCAGACTCTGGGCGGGCAGGACGCTGGCACGCCGATAGCGGCACCTGTAGATTCGGCGCCAGCCCATCCAAGGGTTAACCCTTAATAGGGCGACAATTCCCACCTGTTTTGTGCATATGGTTATCACTGTCGCGTCCGTATACGGGCTTTGACTTCAGGCAAAATAGCGGACTGGCCGCATATGCCCGGGAGCCCCCAACGATCACCGCAGGGCACTCCTGAGAAGCCCGCCCCAACGGCGGCCAGCACGCGCCGCGCCGTGGAGCAATCCGAGCGCGGGCATTTGCCGTCCCCACGGCTCTCATTCAGTTTGGAGCACAACACATGAAGCAGTTTGTCATCGCCGCCGCGCTGCTGGCCGCCGCCGCGTCCGCGCACGCCGCCGTCGACGCCGCCAAGGCCCAGGCCATCGCCAACAAGAACGCCTGCATGGGCTGCCACCAGGTGGACAAGAAGCTGGTTGGCCCGGCCTTCAAGGACGTGGCCGCCAAGTACAAGGGTGACAAGGACGCCCTGACCAAGTTGTCGGCCAAGGTGAAGAACGGCGGTTCGGGCGTCTGGGGCCCGGTGCCGATGCCGGCCAACGCCGCCGTCAGCGACGCCGATATCAAGACCGTGGTGGAGTGGGTTCTGGCCGGCGCACCGGCCAAGTAATCGGGGCTCTGGCCTGGGCGGGCGGCTGGCAGTGCCGGGCGCCCGCCACGTTTGACGTATTCGCAAGATGCATGCATGGGCCGGCGACGCACCGGCGCGGCAGGGGTCGACAGGAAACCGGGTAGTACGGGAACACAGCAAGATGAACGCAAAACGACGAGATGTACTGCGGATGACCGCCGTACTGTCGCTGATGGCCGCCACCGGCCTGATCAGCGAGGCACAGGCCGCGGAATGGAACAAGACTGCCTTTGACGGCAAGAGCGTGGCCGACGTGATCAAGGCACTGGGCGGCAGCGGCACCGAGAAGAGCAGCGCCATCACCTTCAACGCCCCGGACATCGCCGAAAACGGCGCCGTGGTGCCGGTGGCGGTGACCAGCAACATCCCGGATACCGAGCAGATCGCCATCCTGGTGGAAAAGAACCCGAACACGCTGGCCGCCGATTTCACGATCCCGGCCGGCACCGAGCCGTTCGTGTCCACGCGCGTGAAGATGGGCCAGACGTCGGTGGTGCATGCCGCGGTCAAGGCCGGCGGCAAGTGGTACGTCGCATCGAAGGAAATCAAGGTCACGCTGGGCGGCTGCGGCGGCTAGGCGCCGCCGGACCGTTGCACCGTTCGAGACCAGATTTCCAGATGACTGCTGACAGGAGAAACACATGGCAGACCCGATGCGCGTTCGCGCCACTGAAAACGGCGGCGTCGTAGACGTCAAGATTCTGATGAAGCACGACATGGAAACCGGCCAGCGCAAGGATTCGGCCGGCAAGACCATTCCGGCCTGGCATATCCAGACCGTGGTGGCATCGTGCAAGGGCAAGGAAGTGTTCCACGCCCAGTTCGGCGCGGCGGTGTCGAAGGACCCGTTCCTGAACTTCAAGTTCAAGGGCGGCGTCAAGGGCGACAAGGTCACCGTGACCTGGGTCGACAACCGCGGCGACAAGCGTACCGACGAAGCGACCATCGCCTGATGGCCTGAAACCGGCCTGATACGGGCGAAGGAGAAGCAGCATGCGTCGAGCATTCATTCGTGCCACGGCGGCCCTGGCCGCCATCGGACTGTCCGCCAGGGCGGGGGCCCAGCAGGCCCCGGCCGCCACGTCCGCGGCGTCGGGCAAGGGCCGCGTCAAGGTGGTGTACCAGCTGTCGGACGGTATCGACCAGGCCGTGCGCGCCATGTCGAACCTGCGCAACCACCTGAACGGGGCGCCCGACACGAAGATCGTGGTCGTGGCATTCGGCTATGGGGTGGACTTCCTGGTGGAAGGCGCCAAGGATGCGCGCGGCAACACGTTCGAGGCCGCGGTGGCGTCGCTGACGTCGTCGGGCGTGGAATTCCGCGCCTGCCGCAACACGCTGACCGCACGGCGCATCTCCGAGCAGAGCCTGCTGATGGACGCCAAGGTGGTGCCCGCGGGCGTGGTGGAAATCGCGCGCCTGCAGTTCGACGAAGGCTACGCCTACATCAAGCCGTGACGGACCGGGGCGGCCGCCGCGCATCGTCGCTGCCTGCCCGGGTTCACTGACAAGCCGTCCGGCAACGAGCCGCCGGACCCGCACAAGAAGGCCGTCCGTCCGCCAGCCATGCGGCGCGATGGCGAGGAGAATCCCCCAATGGTTACCGTGCGCAACATTCGCCGCCTGCGCCGCACCGTGGCCCCCGCGCTGGTGGCGCTGGGCGCCGTGGCGGCCGCCGTCACCGCGACGCTGTCCGGCCCCGCGCTGGCGCAGGACAACACCGCCGAGGAAATCGCCAAGTACCGGCAGATGCTGGCCGAAGGCAATCCCGCCGAACTGTGGGAAGCCGCTGGCGAGGAACTGTGGAAAAAGCCGGCCGGCCCGAAGAACGCATCGCTGGAGCAATGCGACCTGGGCAAGGGCCCGGGCGTGACCAAGGGGGCCTACGCCGAACTGCCACGCTACTTCAAGGACGCCAACAAGGTGATGGACCTGGAACAGCGCCTGGCGTACTGCCGCGTGACGCTGCAGGGCCTGACGCAGGAAGAGGCCACCAGGAACCCGTTTGCGTCGCAGGGCAAGCCGTCCGACATCGAGCGCCTGGCCGCCTTCCTGACCGGCGAATCGCGCGGCGTGACGATGAACGTCCAGCTGACGCACCCCGAGGAAAAGCGCGTCTACGCGCTGGGCCAGAAGATGTTCTTCTACCGTGCCGGCGCCTATGACTTTGCCTGCGCCACCTGCCACGCCGTGGACGGCCAGCGTATCCGCCTGCAGGACCTGCCGAACCTGATGACCCAGAAGGGCGCCCAGGCGGCGTACACCACCTGGCCCGCGTACCGCGTGTCGCAGGGCGAGGTCCGCACCATGCAGCACCGCCTGTACGACTGCCTGCGCCAACAGCGATTCCCCGAACCGGCCTACGGCTCGGACGTGATTACCGCCCTGACGATGTTCCTGGCGAAGAACGCCAACGGCGGCACGTACGACGGCCCGAACATGAAGCGCTGAGCACGGAGCAGAACAACATGAAGACACTCCATACGATGGCCGCCGCCGCGCTGGTGCTGCTGGCCGCCTCGGGCGCGCACGCGCAGACCGCCGCCAAGGGCGTCAGGGCCGACAAGTCCGTCAAGGTCACCGACGCCGACGTGCGCCAGATGATCGAATCGTCGTTCACGTCGAAGGGCCCGGCCACGGTCGAGGGCGTGATCCACCAGGACGCCACGCAGAAGGCCTGCAGCCAGTACCCGGATCGCCTGCACGTGCCCGCCGCCGTGGCGAAGAAGGTCGAGGCCGCCGAGCTGAAGCAGGTGAAGTACCCGGCCGACAACCACTTCATCGGCGACTGGAAGGAAGGCGAGAAGATCGCCCAGAACGGCCGTGGCATGCAGTTCTCGGATCAGGCGGGCGCGCCCAACGGTGCCAACTGCTACGCCTGCCACCAGCTGACCAAGGCGGAGATCTCGTTCGGCAATATCGGCCCGTCGCTCTACCAGTACGGCAAGCTGCGCGGCAATTCGCCGGACGTGGTGCGCTACACGTGGGGCAAGATCTGGGATTCGAACGCGTACAGCGCGTGCTCGAACATGCCACGCTTTGGCCACAAGGGCATCCTGACCGAACAGCAGATCCGCGACGTCATGGCGCTGTTGCTGGACCCGGCCTCGCCGGTCAACCAGTAAGGGCGGCATGATGCGGGCGTGGCGCGTGGCGATCATATGGCTGCTGGCTGTGCTGGGCATGGCCAGCGCGCTCGCCCATGCCGCCGAGGTGGGCGACACCATCCACCTGCCCGATGTCAGGCTGCTGGACGGCCGCACGGTGCCGGCCTCGCAATGGGCGGGCAAGCCGGTGGTGATCGAGTTCTGGGCGTCGTGGTGCCCGTTCTGCGCGCTGCAGAACCCGCGCCTGCAGGCGCTCTACGACAAGACGCGCGGCACGACCCTGCAGGTGCTGACCGTCAGCATCGACCGGCAGCCGCAGGAAGCCGCGGCGTACCTGAAGCAGCGCGGCCATACCTTCCCGGCCACGATGGATTCCGACGCGCTGCGCCGCGCCTTTGGCGCCCGCAAGGGCCTGCCCGAGCTGTACGTGCTGGATGGGCAAGGGCGTGTGGTGCAGAAGGAAGTCGGCGAGATGATCGACGACGACGTGGCCGCGCTGGCACGCTACGGCAAGCCCTGAGCCGGCACGCCGGCGATTCAACGGATAACAGCATGAACCGACGCGAGTTCCTGCAGGTGCTGGCCGTGGCCGGCGCCGGAGGCATGACATTCCCTGGCGGCGACGCCCAGGCGGCCCAGGCCGCCGCGCGGCTCTACGACGTGCCGCGCTTCGGCAACGTCCACCTGCTGCACTTCACCGATTGCCACGCGCAGTTGCGGCCCGTGCATTTCCGCGAGCCGAACGTGAACCTGGGCGTGGCCGAGTGGGCCGGCAAGCCGCCGCATCTGGTGGGCGACGCGTTCCTGCGCCAGTACGGCATCGCCCCGGGCAGCGCCACCGCGCATGCGTTCACCTATCTGGATTTCACGGAAGCGGCGCGCCGCTACGGCAAGGTCGGCGGGTTTGCCCATCTGTCGACGCTGATCCAGCGCATGAAGGCCAGCCGGCCCGGCGCGCTGCTGCTGGACGGCGGCGATACCTGGCAGGGATCGGCCACGGCGCTGTGGACCAGGGGGCAGGACATGGTCGATGCCGCGCTGCAGCTTGGCGTCGACGTGATGACGCCGCACTGGGAAATGACGCTCGGCGCCGATCGCGTGAAGCAGATCGTCGACAACGACTTCAAGGGCAAGGTGGCGTTCCTGGCCCAGAACGTGAAGACCAACGACTTCGGCGATCCGGTCTTCGATCCTTACGTGATTCGCGAGATGAATGGTGTGCCGGTGGCCATCATCGGCCAGGCGTTTCCGTACACGCCCATCGCCAACCCGCGCTACCTGGTGCCGGACTGGACCTTCGGCATCCAGGAAGAGAACCTGCAGCAGGTGATCGACGAAGTGCGCGGCAAGGGCGCCAAGGTGGTGGTGCTGCTGTCGCACAACGGCATGGATGTCGATTTGAAGCTGGCGTCGCGTGTGCGCGGGCTCGACGCCATCCTGGGCGGCCACACCCACGACGGCGTGCCGGCCCCGGTGCCGGTGAAGAACGCCGGCGGTGTCACGCTGGTGACCAATGCCGGGTCCAACGGCAAGTTCCTGGGCGTGCTGGACTTCGACGTGCGCAATGGCAAGGTGGCCGACTTCCGCTACAAGCTGCTGCCGGTCTTCGCCAATTACCTGCCGGCCGATCCGAAGATGAACGCGCTGATCCAGACGGTGCGCGCCCCCTACGAGAGCAAACTGGCCGAAGTGCTGGCCGTGAACCGCGGCCTGCTGTACCGGCGCGGCAACTTCAATGGCACCTTCGACCAGCTGATCCTGGATGGCCTGATGGCCGTGCAAGACGCCCAGATCGCATTTTCGCCAGGTTTCCGCTGGGGCACCACGCTGCTGCCCGGCCAGAACATCACGATGGAAGCCCTGATGGACCAGACCGCCATCACGTACCCGTACACCACCGTGACGCCGATGACCGGCGAGACGATCAAGACCATCCTCGAAGACGTGGCCGACAACCTGTTCAACCCCGATCCGTACTACCAGCAGGGCGGCGACATGGTGCGCGTGGGCGGCCTGCAATACACGATCGACCCCAACCAGCCAATCGGCAAACGCATCACCGACATACGCCTGGCCGGCCAGCCGCTGGACGCCAGCAAGACGTACAAGGTAGCCGGCTGGGCCCCGGTGTCCGAGGAAGCCCGCCAGACCGGCGGCGCCCCGATCTGGGACCTGATGGCCCAGTGGCTGCGCGCCACCAGGGAAGTTAGCGCCCGCCCACTGAACCTGCCCACGGTGCGCGGCATGGACGGCAATCCCGGCATGGCGGCGACCTGAAAAGCGCCAAAGTGTTGGTTCGATGCGATTGAAAGGCCGCTCGCGATTCGGCTACAATCAGTCGCGACGGGCCGATAGCTCAGCTGGGAGAGCGCTGCGTTCGCAATGCAGAGGTCGGGAGTTCGATCCTCCTTCGGTCCACCAGGATTTTCCTTGTAAAACAACGCACTACGTCGAAAGATGTGGTGCGTTGTTTTGCTTTGGGGGGCAGATTCTGAAGGCCAGCCTTGACTGGATATTCATCCGCTCGAGCAGTTTCGTATCGATCCGATTGTTCGCTGGAGCGCAATGCGTCCAAATGCTCGCTTGAATCGATTGGGTTTCGAAGGCGCAGGGTAAAACTGGCCTCATTTTCTTTAAGGACTATTGGCTGCGAAAGGGAGAAAGCAGTCCGACGGGCGATCACATTGATCTGTGGAATGGTGAACGGCTGACAGCGGTCTCCTGGCGGGGGCGCGTGACCAACTTCATGCGCTTCACGGTAGGCGCCGGAGCCCTCTGGTATTCGGATCTGGCGAATGCCAAAAGGATTCTGTTTTGGCAAATCTCATGAGAGGCCTTTTCCGTCTGGTGGCTGGAAGCATGGCCGGCGGACTTCTTGGCGGATTGGGCGGCCTCATTGCAGCACAGGCGGTGCCAATATGCGGCGAAGACTGCTTCGCATTTTCGGCCGGCCTCATCGTTGGCGGCGCCATCGCGGGGGTGTGCAGTTATCTCCTGACCTACACATTGGCCCTAGTCATCGGTTGGCGCCGATCCGCCGTTTTCTTTCTCGTATTTGCCGTTGTGATTGTCGGGGGGGCCAGATGGGCAACGCTACATCATTATTCGCGCGTACATGACCCGCAGGAATCGGCCGGTAAATGAGACGGCGCAGCCGAACCCCAAGAAATGCTACCGTTCCACCTATCGCCCACCCTCTGTCTTCACCCATGCGTGAACCGCACGTCGCTCCCGCCCTTGGCGCCGACAACCTTGATGCCGAAGCCCGTCACCTGGCTGGGCGGCGGTCCACGCTGGTCAGCGTTTTTGTCAATATTGGACTGACGATTGCCCAGGGCGTGATTGGGGTCGTCGCCGGCTCTCAGGCGCTGGTGGCCGATTCGCTTCATTCGCTGTCCGATCTCGTTTCCGACTTTGTCGTGCTGTTTGCCGGCCATCACAGCCGCAAGGGGGCCGATACCGATCATCCGTACGGGCATCAGCGGTTCGAGACGGCGGCCTCGCTGGCGCTGGGCGCGCTGCTGCTGGCGGTGGGCGTGGGCATGCTGTGGGCGGCGGTTGGCAAGATCCAGCATCCGGACGGGGCGCAGCCGGTGCAGACGGTGGCGTTGTGGGTGGCGCTGGCGGCGCTGGCGGCCAAGGAGGGGCTGTTCCGTTATATGCTGCGCGTGGCGGAGCGGGTCAGGTCGAGCATGCTGGTGGCCAATGCCTGGCATGCGCGGTCCGATGCGGCGTCGTCACTGGTGGTGGCGCTGGGCATTGGCGGCAACCTGCTCGGGTATCACGTGCTCGATCCCGTGGCGGCCATCGTGGTGGGCTTGATGGTGTCGCGCATGGGCCTGCGATTTGGCTGGGATGCGATGAACGATCTGATGGACCGCGCCGCCGACGAGGATGTGGTGGCCAGCCTGCGCGACGCGATGCTGGATACCCCCGGCGTGCTGGGCCTGCATGACCTGAAGACCCGCAAGATGGGGGACATGATCCTGGTCGACGTGCACCTGGAGATCCAGGCCGACCTGACCGTCGAGCAGGGCCATGCGATTGCCACCGAGGCGCGCCGTCGCGCGATGGAGCGTGACGACGTCCTGAACGTCATGACGCATGTGGACCCGGTCAGGGTGCCACGCACGCAGCCGGCGCCGGCCGAGTCAGCGTAGGTCGCTGCGCCGGTACAGGCTCAGGCCCACGGCCAGGAAGGCCAGCATGCCGGCACAGCCGCGGTTGATCCACTGCACGGCCCGCGCCGACAGCGTTCGCACCGCGTGGCGGCCGCCGAACGCGTAAATCGCCATCATCACGATATCCATCAGCGCGGCAATCACGGCCAGGATCACGTACTGGATGGCCACGGGCTTGTCCGCGTGGACGAACTGCGGCACGAAGGCCGACGTGAACAGGATGGTCTTGGGGTTCGACAGGGCCACGAACAGCGCGCGAAGGAAGGCCGCGCGGCCGCTGGCCGACGTGGCGTCCGACGTCGCCACCAGTTCCCGCGTGGGGGCTCGCCACATCGAGACCGCCAGGAAGAACAGGTAGGCCGCGCCGATCCACTTGATCGCCGTAAACAGGTGCTCGGATGCCTGCAGCACCGCGCCAAGCCCACAGCCCACGGCGCCGATCAGGATCAGGTCGGCCAGCGCGGCCCCGGCAATGCCGCAGGCCGCCACGCGCATCGGCCGGGTGGCGCCGTTGCTCAGGGCCAGCAACATCGTCGGACCCGGTGTGACCATGACAGCGGCTACCGCAATCAGGTAAAGAAAGAGAGTTGTGCTATCCATCGAACGCGCTCCGGAAAGGCGCCGCATTGGCGAGGCGCCAGTGTGAGCCGATTCGCGCCGATATGCACGTGCTTCCTGTGGATAACCGCGTGAACAAGCCTGTGGGCGGGCGTGGGGGCCGCCTGTGGGGCGGCTGTGGGACGGCTGTGGGGCGTATACGCACAACCCGGCACGTATACGTCAGCGCCCCGGCGTCGTCCTGCGGTTACCCACCCCCGTCCACGTATGCGCCGCACGGTTTCCCATAGGGTTATCTGTTCTGTAACCCATTGATCTAAAAGGAAGAAGCGAGGTTATCCACGGCTGCCGACTGGTGTTAACCATTACTACTACTATTTATGTATACGTAAACAATGTCGGTATACGTATACGGACCGTTGCGCGAAACGCGCCGGGGCAGCCCGCCGACCACCCATGGACCCCTAGCGCGGCACCTTGAACGCCTTGCGCGCCCGCAGCACCGCGGCACGCGTCGCGCAGCCGTCCATGTGATCGTTGACCAGCCCCATGGCCTGCATCAGCGCATACATCGTGGTCGGGCCGACAAACTTCCAGCCGCGCTTCTTGAGATCTTTCGACAGCGCCGTCGATTCGGGACTGATGGCCATCGTGCGCAGCACGTCGGGCGTCAGCGTCTTCGGCCGGCTTTTCGGGTCGGGCTCGAACTTCCAGAAGTAGGCCGCCAGCGACGGCTCGGTCTTCAGCAGTTCCTGGGCGCACTTCGCGTTGTGGATAGCGGCCTCGATCTTGCCGCGATGGCGCACGATGCCGGCATCGCCCAGCAGCCGCTCCACGTCGCGCTCGGTAAATCGCGCCACCTTGTCGATCTCGAAATTGGCGAAGGCCTTGCGGAAGGCCTCGCGCTTGCGCAGGATGGTCAGCCAGCTCAGGCCGGACTGGAAGCCTTCCAGGCACAGCTTTTCGAACAGGCGCCGGTCGTCGTCCACCGGAAAGCCCCATTCGTTGTCGTGATAGTGGCAGTAGTCCTCCAGATCCCCGCACCAGCCGCAGCGTACCGGGGTCTGCGGCGCGGATGTCGTCGTCATTCGCCTTCGCTCCTTGGGTCCATGGCGCACACGGGCGCCGCAGCGATCATGCGCCCGGAAGGCCACGCCGTAAAGACCGCGGCCCGCCGGATCCGGACATCCAACTGACAAACGGCGGCGCATCGCGGGCGAAAAAAAGCCAACCCGGAGGTTGGCTTCCTTGCGGCGGGGAAACTGCCGGGTCAGGCCAGCTTCTTGCCCGTACGGTCGTGCATGAATGCCAGAGCAACCAGGCTGATGGCCGCGGCGGCAATCACGTAGTACGCCGGGGCCAGCTTGTTGTGGGTGGACTCGATCAGCCACGTCACGATCAGCGGGGCGAAGCCGCCGAAGATCGTCACGGCGAAGTTGTAGGCCAGCGACAGGCCGGTGGAGCGCACTTCGGTCGGGAACTGCTCGGCCAGCACGGCCGGCGCGGGGCCCGTGAAGGCGGCCAGCAGGATGCCCAGCACGATCTGCACCTGCAGCAGCGTGGCGGTGGTCGGCGACACGTTGAGCCAGTGGAACAGCGGGTAGGCCAGCACCAGGATGGCCAGCGCCACCACGCTCAGCATGCGCTTGCGGCCCACGCGGTCGGACAGCATGCCCATCAGCGGGCACAGCACCAGGATGATGGCGCCGCAGATGGCGGTGGACTGGAACGTCGCACCCAGCGGCAGACCCAGCTGCTGCTTCGCGTACGACGGCATGTAGAACACCAGCACATAGGTGCAGACCGTCCACAGGATAGTCACGCCCAGGCCGGCCAGCACTTCGCGCGGGTGGTCGCGCAGCACCTGCGACAGCGGCGAGAACTTCACATTGTTGGCGCGACGCTCGGCCTGGCGCTGCTCGAACTCGGGCGGCTCTTCCAGGTGCGACCGGATGTACATGCCCACCGGGCCGATCAGCAGGCCAAACAGGAACGGGATGCGCCAGCCCCACGCGTCGATCTGGGCCTGGTCCAGGCCGTTGGTGACCAGCGCGCCCATGGCGGCGCCCAGCATGAACGAAATGCCCTGGCTGGCCTGCTGCCAGCTGGCGTAGGCGCCGCGCTCCTCGTCGGGCGCATGCTCGATCAGGAACGCCGTGGCGCCGCCCACTTCGCCGCCGGCCGAAAAACCCTGGATCAGGCGGGCCAGCACGATCAGCGCCGGTGCCCAGAGGCCGATCGATGCATAGGTGGGGGCCAGGCCGATGATGGCCGTACCCAGCGCCATCAGCAGGATGGTCAGCGTCAGCGCGGCCTTGCGGCCCACGCGGTCGGCGTAGACGCCCAGCACGATGGCGCCCACCGGGCGCATGAAGAAGCCCACGCCGAACGTGGCCACGGTCAGCAGGAACGATGTCAGGTCGTTGCCGGTGGGGAAGAACAGCTTGGCGATGATGACCGCGAAGAAGCTGTAGACGGTGAAATCGAACCATTCCAGGCCATTGCCGATGGTGGCGGCGATGATCGCGCGCCGTCGGGTGGCTTTGGACAGGTCGTTGGCGGATGCTGCAGTAACGGACATAAGGCTGGCTACAACGATGAAGGAACCGGTGGATGCCCCCGCCAGTGTGCCCCGGCGGTGACGCAAGCCAGCATCTTAAGCGATTCCTTACATCGATTTGTCATACGGATGTTCCGACAAAGGTTGTCGATGCATCACCTGTTGCCCAGGCTCCCGAACCGCGACGGCCCTAGCCGGCGCCGTGCCCCTGATGGTTGGGCGTGTGGGGCGTCTGGGTGGGCGCGGTCAGGTCTAGCGGGGTCATGTCGCGGGCCGGCAACGGGCGCTTGCGCGTGAACCACAGCCAGGCGGCGCTCGAGAGCCAGCCAATGACGAAGACGGTGTCGCCGGCATGGTTGAGCAGGGCCGGCGCCAGCGGCGTGCCGAACACGTCGGCCAGCATCTCGGCCGGCAAGCGCGCGACGATCCAGAGCAGCACGGCCGGGCCGCTGCCGTAAACGCCGGGCTGCCACCACAGCGCGTGGGGCAGGGCGTGCAGGGGATCGAAACGCTTTGACACGGGCTTTCTCCGGCGGATGCGTGAGCCGCATCTCTGGAGCACATCATAGGCCGATTCGTGCTACGGCCGCTGTCGGTGTTTGGGGAAACCGCGCGGGGTGTGTGCGGTATCCAACGCCCAGCATGCACGGGGCGCCGGACCTTCAAGTTTTTTGCAGGACTTGTCCGCAAAAGCCATGTGTCACGGCGTGACATCTTTGCCAGACTGCATCCATTGGATACCTCCGCTTACCGGCCCGACGCCATGACTACCCTCTTGCCCGCCATCTATGTGTCACACGGATCGCCGATGCTGGCGATCGATCCCGGCCCCACCGGCGCCGCGTTCGACGCGCTTGGCGTGCGCCTGCGCGCGTTGAAACCGAAGGCCGTGCTGGTGATTTCCGCCCACTGGATCTACAGCACGCTGGCCGTCAGCACGCGCGCGCGCCAGGAAGCCTGGCACGACTTCGGCGGTTTTCCGCGCGAGCTGTACGCGCTGCGCTACGACGCCCCGGGATCGCCCGACCTGGCCGCGCGCGTGAAATCGCTGATCGAGGCCGCCGCCATTCCGGGCGCCGGATTCGTGGCGGAAGACGAGGAACGTCCCCTCGACCACGGCGCCTGGATGCCGCTGCGCCATTTTTTCCCCGATGCCGATGTGCCGGTGGTGCAGCTGGCCTTCAACCCATACCTGAGCCCGGCGACCCAGATCGAGATCGGCCGCGCGCTGGCGCCGCTGCGCGCCGAAGGCGTGCTGGTGATCGGATCGGGCAGCTTCACCCATAACCTGCAGGAAGTGTTTGGCGGCGGCGCCCGCAAGGCGCAGCATGGCCCGGAGACCGAGCCCTATGTGGACGCCTTCCGTGACTGGATGGCCGATGCGCTGAACGATGCGCTGGCCACCGGCGACGTGAGCCGGATTGCCGACTACCGCACCCAGGCGCCATTTGCGCGCCGGGCCCATCCGACCGACGAGCACCTGCTGCCGTTCTACGTGACGCTGGGTGCGGCCATCGGCCCGGACGCGACGGCAGGCACGGACGCCAGCGTGGCCCGTGTGGCCGACGAAGTCACGTACGGCGTGCTGGCCATGGACACCTTCGTGTTCGACGGCATCGGCACCGGCCACGCACCGCTGCCCAAGGCGGCCTGATGGCTGCCTGATCCCGGCCGGACCCGCGCTGGCGCCGGTCAGGTCGTCAGATAGCGCCGCACCGACCGCGCGCCGAACAGCGCGATATAGCCCATCGTCAGCGCCACCACGGCGATGCCGATGCGCAGGCTGGCCAGGTGCGCCACGCCGCCGATCATCACGGGGCCCAGCAGCAGGCCCACGTAGGCAAAGCGTGCCACGCGCGCGATGGCTTCGGCAGCGGTCACGCCAGGCAGGCGCGACGCCGCCACGAAGAAGATCGGCACCATGTTGGCGGCGCCCAGGCCCATCAGGCTGAAGCCGATCAGCGCGGCCAGCGGCCAGGGCACGGCAATGGCCAGTGCGATACCGGCAAAGCCCAGCCAGGCGCTGCCGGTCAGCGTGCGGGCATCGCCAAAACGGGCCCGCAGGCGGTCGCCGCCGAAGCGGCCGCAGGCCATGCCGCCCGAAAAGGCCGCGTAGCCGAAACTGATCCATGCCAGCGGCGCCTCGGTGACCTCGCGCATGTAGACCGTGGTCCAGTCGTACATCGCCCCTTCGCCCACCAGCCCCAGAAACGCCATCAGGCCCAGCAGCCACAGGCCGCGCGTGGCGTGGTCCTTGTGATGCTCGGCCGTGGGCAGCACCGGATGGTCGGCCAGCAGCCCGCGATGCGTGCCCAGCGCCACGGCCGCCGTCATGGCCGCGATCAGCGCCGTGTGCAGCAGCGGCGGCACCTGCAGGCTCAGCATCAGCCCGCCGAATGCGGCGCCGATCATGCCGCCCAGGCTGAACATGCCGTGCAGCGCCGACATCACGGGCCGCGTGCTGCGGCTGGCCTCCACGGTGGCGGCCTGCGCGTTCATCCCGACATCGAACATCGCATTGGCCATGCCGAATACCAGCAGGGCGGGCAGCAGCAGCGCAAAGCTGGGCATGGTCAGGATCATCAGCGTCATGCAGGCAAACGCGACCCCGCCCAGCATCGACGCCCGGGCGCTGCCCATCTTGCCCACCCAGCGGCCCACCGGCCCCATCACCAGGATCGCCCCGCCGGCCACGGCCAGCATGGCCAGCGACAGCATGGCGTCGGACAGCCCGAAGCGGGCCTTGATGGTGGGAATGTGGACCCCCCAGGTGGCAAACGTGGCGCCATTGGCAAAGAACAGCGCCATGGTGCCGCGCGTGGCGCGCGAGACGGCCGACGGGGACGGGGCGGGAACGGAGACGGAGGGCGAAGACGTTTCGATCGAATAATCAGACATCAGGAATCAGGACAACCGGGTACGGCCGGGTACGGCCGGGACAATGAGGCACGGCGAGGCACGGATCGGAAACACTCAGGCCGGCGCGGCGCCAGGCCGCAGCAGGCCGCGCTGGTGCAGGGCGAAGGCAAATGCGGCCAGGGCACCGATGGCCAGCGCCACCATGACCCACAGCATCAGCCAGTAGCCGCCGGCCACGCGCCAGAGCAGGGCGCCAATCCACGGCGCGGCGGCTTGCATCAGCAACACCGGGGTCATCATCAGCCCGTTCAGCGTTGCATAGTGATGACGCGAGATCAACTCGGGCATGGCCATCGCGCGCAGCATGGTGTTGACGCCGTTGGCGCATCCATAGCACACCGCCGCCACCATCAGCCAGTAGCCGTCGCCGAGCGTCAGGCACAGCAGGCCCAGGCTCATGACGATATACACCGGCATCGACAGCCGCACCGGGTGATCGATGGGCAACCGCGCCATGGCCAGACGGCCCGCCACCTGTGCCGGCCCGATCAGCGCCGCCACGACCAGCTGCTGGCCCACCGGCAGGCCCTTTTCGGTCAGCATCGGAATCAGGTGGGCGCCCAGCAGCGATGCGATCACGGCGGTGGCCGTGAAAGCCAGTACCACGGCCCAGAAGACGGGCTGGCGCAGCGTGGTGCGCGTGATGCTGGGCGACGCGGCGGCCAGCGGGGTGCTGGTGTGTGCGCCGGTATGGGAATAGCTGGGGTGCACCGCGTAGCGCAGCCGGGCGTGCAGCGGCGCGCAGACAAACAGGTTCAGCGCCGCGAAGATGACCAGCGTCTCGCGCCAGCCCAGATGCAGCACCAGCCACTGCCCGATCGGAATGAAGATGGTGCTGGCAAAGCCGGCGAACAGCGTCACCTGGACGATCGGCTTCTGGTAGCCATCGCCGAACGCCTGCCGCAGTACCACGAAGGCCGGTTCGTAGAGCGTGGACGCCATGGCCAGCCCCAGCGGCAGCCACATCAGCAGGAACAGCGCCGGCGACGGGCACCAGGCCCACAGCAGCAGCCCGATGGTGGCCAGCACCGACCCGATGCCCATCACCTTGCGCGCCGGCACACGGTCGAGCAGGCGGCCCACCGCGAACGAGCACATCGCCCACACCAGCAGTCCCAGCGAGAAACCGCCGGCCAGGAACGGCTTGCCGTAGCCCAGCGAGTCGTTCATCGGGCCGATGAAGACGGTGAACGTGAAGTACAGCGTGCCCCAGCTGATGATCTCGGTGATGCCGAGGGTCCAGACGATCTGGCGAGGCGATAGCTGGGCCGGGGCTGCGGTGGAATCGGGGGCGGCGGAAGCAGTCATGGCGCGCCCGGCGCGATTGGGGGGGCGCCGGTGGCGGTGCGGTCAGTGGAGCGGAAATTGTATCGGCGCAGCCACGGGTGAGGGAAGGCGCACGCCGGGGGGTATCAAGGGGTCAGCCGCCAAAACCGGCGCCGTCCGGCGGGCCCTTCAGTTCGACCGTGTTGCCATCGGGGTCCTTCACGTAGATCGACGGACCCTCGCCTTCGGCGCCATAACGGCGTTGTACCGGGCCGGCATCGACATGATGAATACTCAGGTGCTGAAAAACGGAATCAGTATCAAACGGATCGATACGCAGGCAGAAATGGTCAAGATTGCGGCCTTCCGTACCCGGCCCTGCGCCGCCGGCCTGGCCGATGGGCCCGTCCAGCGACACCAGGTCGATCAGGCTGCCGCCGGCCCGCAACTGGGTGAGGCCAAAGGCGGGCTGTTCTTTTTCCACCGAGCAGCCCAGCACATCGACATAGAAACGCACCAGCCGCGCGACGTCGGCGGTGCGCAACACCAGGTGGTCGATACCCCGGATCGCGAACATGGCGCGTCAGTCCCGTGCGTGGCTACTTGTGCAGCCCGTCGTACTCGATCACCTTGAGGCTGGCCAGGTCCACGCCGTCCAGGCAGCGCGCGTTCACGGCGGCGGTGGGGTTGCCCTGCGGGTCGGTGGCCTCGGAGTATGGCCCGACGCCGCAGGTGGGGCAGAAGCGGTGGGCGATCTTCATCGTGTTGAAGCGGTAGGTCGACGCGTTCGCGTCGGGCGTCTTCAGCCGGAAGTTCGCCTTGGGCACGAACCAGAGCAGGTGGCCGCGCCGGCGGCACATCGTGCAGTTGCATTGCAGTACCTGCGTGAGCTCGCCGTCGGCCTCGAAGGCGACGCGGCCGCAGTGGCAGCTTCCCTGATACGTGGTCATGGTGTCTCCGGTTTGCCGTGTCTGGCTATTGACGGTCACTGGTCCGGGATCAGCCGCTTGCCCAGACTGACCGCCGCATCGCGGCCATAGCCGAGCCGGTCGTAGAACGCCAGCACGGCGTCGTTGGTCTCGCGCACCAGCAGGTTGATCTTCGGGCAGCCGCGCTCGATCAGCAGGGCCTCGGCGTGCGCCATCAGCATACGCCCGTAGCCGCGGCCCTGGAACTCGGGATGCACGGCCAGGTAGTAGACCCAGCCGCGGTGGCCGTCGTAGCCGATCATCGCCGTGGCCACCAGTTGGCCGTCCACTTCGCCCACGCGGAACAGCTCGGGCTGGGTGGTCAGCTTGCGCGCGATGTCCTTGTGCGGATCGTTCCACGGCCGGGTCAGGCCGCAGGCTTTCCACAGGCCGACAACGGCGGTTTCATCGGCGGGGCGGTAGGGGCGGAGTTGCATGGGGCGGCTGGGAGTCATACGGGTTCCCAGTGTAGCCATGACCGATCGGATGTTGAAAGGGCCGCGCTCTCCCCCGGCCCCTCTCCCGCCTCGGCGGGCGGGGGGACCAGGCCGCCCGACGATCGGTTACGCCGCCTGCTGCCCTGCCTGCGGATCGCGGAACAGCTTCAGCAGGCGCTCCCACTTGCCGCGCGCGGCCTTGAGGTTGTTGTCCTTCACGTGGCCGAAGCCGCGGATGTCGTCGGGCACGTTGGCCAGCTCCACGGCGGTGCCGTGGTTGGCGGCCGTGAGGCCCTTCGACAGCTCGTCCAGCAGCGCGCGGTATTCGCCGATCAGCGCGCGTTCGGTGCGGCGTTCCTCGGTCTTGCCGAAGATGTCGAGCGCACCGCCGCGCAGGCCCTTGAGCTTGGCCAGGATGCGGAACAGCGTCATGGTCGACGGGCCGAAGCGGCGCTTGACCAGGTTGCCCTTGTCGTCGCGCTTGGCCGTGGTCGGCGGCGCCAGCCAGAAATTCAGCTGGTAGTCGCGGCCCGGTTCGCCTTCGAACTGCGCGCGCAGCTTGTCGAGGAAGATCGGGTCGGTGTACAGCCGCGCCACCTCGTACTCGTCCTTGTAGGCCATCAGCTTGGCCAGGTTGCGCGCCGCCGCCTCGGTCAGCGGCAGGGGCTTGCCGGCGCCCACCAGCGTGCTTTCGGCCGCGCGCACGCGGTTCACGACATCCCGATACTGCTCGGCGTAGGCCGCGTTCTGGTACTTCGTCAGCAGTTCCACGCGGTTGGCGATCAGCTTTTCGAGCAGCGCGCCGCTCGACGTCGGCAGCTTCACCACGTCGGCGCCCTCGGTCTGCGTCTTGAGCTTGCCGGCCAGCGACAGCACGCGGTCCGGGTCGTGGGCCATATGGCGGCCCCAGTCAAAGGCGGCCTTGTTCTTGTCGACCGACACGCCGTTCAGCTCGATGGCGCGCTCCAGGGCCTCGAGCGTCAGCGGAATCCAGCCCTTCTGCCACGCGTAGCCCAGCACCAGCGGGTTGGTGTAGATCGTGTCGCCCAGCAAGGCCACGGCCAGCGCGCTGGCGTTGAGGAAGTCGCACTGCTCGCCCACGGCGTTGCGGATATCCTGCTCCGCCGACAGGCCCGGGAACTGCCACTTCGGGTCCTTGATGAATGCGGCGGTCGGGGTTTGCGCGGTGTTCACCACGGCGCGCGTGCGGCCCGACTGCGTTTTCGAGATGACCTCGTCGGTGGCCGACACGATGGCATCGCAGCCGATCACCAGGTCGGCCTCGCCCATGGCGATGCGCGTGGCATGCAGGTCGTCCGGCCTGGCCGCGATCTGCACGTGCGACAGCACCGCGCCACCCTTTTGCGCCAGGCCCGCCATGTCCAGCACGGTCACGCCCTTGCTTTCCAGATGTGCCGCCATCCCCAGCAGACCGCCGATCGTCACCACGCCCGTGCCGCCCACGCCCGTCACCAGGATGCCGTATGCGCGTCGGATCTGCGGCAGCGCCGGCAGCGGCAGGTCGGGCAGGCCGCTCATCGACACGCCACTGGCCTTGGGCTTGCGCACCTGCGCGCCTTCGGCCGTGACAAAGCTCGGGCAGAAGCCGTTCACGCACGAGAAGTCCTTGTTGCACGACGACTGGTTGATCTGGCGCTTGGTGCCCAGTTCGGTTTCCAGCGGCTCCACGGACAGGCAGTTCGACTTGACCGAGCAGTCGCCGCAGCCTTCGCAGACGGCGTCGTTGATGAACGCACGGCGTGCCGGGTCGGGGAAGGTGCCGCGCTTGCGTCGGCGGCGCTTCTCGGTGGCGCAGGTCTGGTCGTAGATCAGGATGGTGCAGCCGGGCACCTCGCGCAGTTCGCGCTGGATCGTGTCGAGCTGTTCGCGCGGATGCACGGTCAGCCCTTCGGGCAGCTTGATCGCACTGTTGTACTTCTCGGGCTGGTCCGTGACGATGACGATCTTCTTCGCGCCTTCGGCGGCCACCTGGAACGCGATGTCCTGCACCGACAGCTGGCCGTCCACCGGCTGGCCGCCGGTCATGGCCACGGCGTCGTTGTAGAGGATCTTGTAGGTGATGTTCACGCCGGCCGCGATCGATGCACGGATCGCCAGCAGGCCCGAATGGAAGTAGGTGCCGTCGCCCAGGTTGGCAAATACGTGCTGGTCGCCGGCAAACGGCGCCTGGCCGATCCAGGCCACGCCCTCGCCGCCCATCTGGCTGAAGGTGCTGGTGTTGCGGTCCATCCAGACCGTCATGTAGTGGCAGCCGATGCCGGCCAGCGCGCGCGAGCCCTCGGGCACGTTGGTGGACGTGTTGTGCGGGCAGCCCGAGCAGAACCACGGCTTGCGCTCGGCGGTCACGCGCGGCGTGGCCAGCGCACGCTCCTTGGCGTGGATGATGGCCAGCCGCGATTCGATCCGCGCGCGGATATCGGCGGGCAGGTCGAACTTTTCGAGGCGCGTGGCGATGGCCTTGGCGATGATCGCCGGCGACAGTTCATAGTGCGCCGGCAGCAGCCAGTTGTTCTGCGGGATCGACCATTCGCCGCCCGCGTTGTCCTTTTCGTCGAACTTGCCGTAGACCTTGGGGCGCACGTCGTCGCGCCAGTTGTACAGCTCTTCCTTGAGCGCGTACTCCATGATCTGGCGCTTTTCTTCGACCACCAGGATTTCCTGCAGGCCTTCGGCAAACGCACGCGCGCCGTGGGCTTCCAGCGGCCAGACGCAGCCCACCTTGTACAGCCGGATGCCCAGCTGGGCGCAGGTGGCGTCGTCGAGGCCCAGGTCGGACAGCGCCTGGCGCGTGTCGAGGTAGGCCTTGCCCGCGGTCATGATGCCGAAGCGCGCGTGCGGTGAATCGATCTCGATTCGGTCGATCTTGTTGGCCCGCACGTAGGCCAGGCCGGCGTACCACTTGAAGTCCAGCAGCCGGGCTTCCTGCTCCAGCGGCGGATCGGGCCAGCGGATATTGAGCCCGCCCTGCGGCAGGATGAAGTCGTCGGGCAGCACGATCTGCACGCGGTGCGGATCGAGTTCGACCGAGGCGGACGATTCCACCACGTCGGTCACGCACTTCATGGCCACCCACAGGCCCGAGTAGCGGCTCATGGCCCAGGCGTGCAGGCCGTAGTCCAGGTATTCCTGCACGTTGGACGGGTAGAGCACGGGCAGGCCGCAGGCCTTGAAGATGTGCTCGGACTGGTGCGCCAGCGTCGAGGACTTGGCCGAGTGGTCGTCGCCGGCCAGCACCAGTACGCCACCGTGCTTGCTGGAACCGGCCGAGTTGGCATGCTTGAAGACGTCGCCGGTGCGATCGACGCCGGGGCCCTTGCCGTACCACATGCCGAACACGCCATCGAACTTGGCGTCCGGATACATGTTGACCTGCTGCGAGCCCCAGACCGCCGTGGCGGCCAGGTCTTCGTTCAGCCCGGCCTGGAACACGACGTTGTGCGCCGCCAGGTGCTTCTTGGCCTTCCAGAGCGACTGGTCGAGTGCGCCGAGCGGGGAACCGCGATAGCCGGAAATGAAGCCGGCGGTATTCAGGCCGGCGGCGCGGTCGCGTTCCTGCTGCAGCATCGGCAGACGTACCAGGGCCTGCGTGCCGCTGATGTAGATGCGGCCTCGCTCCAGCGTGTACTTGTCTTCGAGGGAAACGTTTTCGAGCGCGCGGCGGATGGCGTCGCTGACCGGTGGGGTCAGGGGGGCATTCATATGTGCTCCTCTTTGGGGCCCTGCGTGGGGCATGCTGTCGGGATCACCGACACATCATTGATGGGCAGCCGACCGTGGTCTCTTGTGGAGGCGTCGGGCGGCCGTGTCTCTGCGCGGCATGGTAGCACCGGCGTGCAGGCCGCGGTACCGTGCGATGCAGCATAAAACGCGCCAGATACCCCCGTGCTTTCCCGTATACGCCTATGCTGCACGTGTACACTGCGGTGCATCCAAATGGCGCGCGCGTAAGATCGATGATGTCTGCGCGCCACACGCCGGGGGCGCCGCCATGGTGCAACCCGGCCCCACCAGAAGAACCGAACATGACCAATTCCCCCCGCCAGGGCGCTACCCTGGCCGTGCTGATCGACGCCGACAATGCGGCGCCCGCCATCGTCGAAGGCCTGCTGGCCGAAGTGGCCAAGTACGGCGTGGCCGCCGTCAAACGTATCTACGGCGACTGGACGCGCCCAAACCTGTCGGGCTGGAAGGACCGCCTGCTGGCCCATTCGATCCAGCCGATCCAGCAGTTCCGCTACACGGTGGGCAAGAACGCCACCGACAGCGCCATGATCATCGACGCCATGGACCTGCTCTACACGGGCCGTTTCGATGGGTTCTGCATCGTGTCGAGCGACAGCGACTTCACCCGCCTGGCGTCGCGCATCCGCGAGCAGGGCCTGACCGTCTACGGCTTCGGCGAGCGCAAGACGCCCAAGCCGTTTGTCACCGCCTGCGACAAGTTCATCTACGCGGACGTGCTGCGCGGCGATGCCGACACGGACGCCGATGCCGACACCGACACCGGCACGGCACCGACGCGCCGCCGCAGTTCGCAGGAGCTGCGGCAGGACTCGCGCCTTGTGCGGCTGCTGCAGAGCGCATCGCAGGCCGTATCGGACGAGGACGGCTGGTCCACGCTCGGCGGCATCGGCAACTACATCGCCAAGCAGGCCCCCGAGTTCGATTCGCGCAACTACGGCTACGGCAAGCTGTCGGAGCTGGTTGCCGCGACCAACCTGTTCGAAGTGGAAGCCCGCAACGGCGGCAACAACAAGACGATCTGGGTGCGGCTGAAGAAGCGCGGCAAGGGCGAGGGCGGCCAAGGCGGCCAGCAGGGTGGCCAGGCCCAGCAGGGTGGCCAGGCCCAGCAGGGTGGCCAGGCCCAGCAGGGTGGCCAGCCGCAGCAGGCGCAGCCGCAACCCCAGGCCCAGCGCCCGGCCCCGGTGAAGCCGGCACCCGCACCCATTCCCACGCAGACCGTGGCACAGCCGGTCCCCCCGGTGGAAACGCCCGCGCCGGTGGTGGACATGGAAGCCCTTCCTGAACCCGCGCCTGCGCTGTCGGCAGACGACGAGGCAGCCGGCTCGGCCTCGACGCTGATCCCCGAGACCGTGGAAGCCGCCGATGAGATGCCGGCACCGCGCGGCAGGCGTTCCCGGCGTCCGGACGTGACGCTCAGCGAAACGCCATGGCCGATCGATCAGTCGGTATTCGCCGCACCGGGTACGACGGTCCTGGCGGCGCAGGTGACGGAGGCAGTGCCGGCGGCATCGGCCGAGCCTGCCGCCGATGTCGCCGAGGCATCGTCGCCCGAAGCCGAAACGGAGACCAAGGCACCCGCCAAGCGGAAGCCCGCCGCAAAGAAGGCCACCCCACGCAAGGGTGCGCCGGCGAAGAAGGCGGCCAAGGCTGCGGAATAAGCGTTAGCCGGCCCGCAGGCGCCGGGCCCTCTCCCCCCAACCCCTCTCCCGCCATGCGGGAGAGGGGTTGGGGGGAGAGGGCCAGGGAGCGTGAACGGCTACCGCTTTACCGCACCAGCTGATTGATCTCGATGATCGGCATCAGCACCGCCAGCACGATGAGCAGCACCACCACCCCCATCGTCAGGATCAGCAGCGGCTCCAGCAGGCTGGTCAGGAACAGCGTGCGGCGCTCCAGTTCCTGCCCTTCGCCGATGGCGGCGCGCTCCAGCATGATGGGCAGGTTGCCCGTGGCTTCACCGGATCGGATCAGGTGCACCAGCACCGGCGGAAACTGGTTCTGCGCGGCCAGCGCGCGGGCCAGCGACGCGCCTTCGCGCACGCGCGTGGTGGCGTCGTCGACGTTGTTCTTGAGCGCCACGTTCGTCAGCGTTTCGCCTGCCGCCTGCAGGCTGCGCAGGATCGGCACCCCGGCCGACACCAGGATGGCCAGCGTGCTGGCAAAGCGCGCGGTGTTGTAGCCGCGAATCAGCTTGCCCACCAGCGGCGCGGTCAGCAGCCAGCGATGCCAAGACAGCTTGATGTCGGGCTGCTTCAGCAGGCTGCGGATGATCGCCGAAATCACCGCGATCACGGCCACCGCGGCCCACCACCAGTTGCGCACGAAATCGGACAGCCACAGCATGATGATGGTCAGCATGGGCAGCTTCTGCTTGGTGTTGGCGAACACGCTGACCACCTGCGGCACCACGTACGACAGCAGGAAGATCACGATGGCGAACGCCACGAACGTGACGATGGCCGGATAGGTGAACGCCAGGCGGATCTTCGACGTCAGCTGGTTGCGCGTCTCGATATAGGTGGCCAGCCGCTCCAGCACCACGCCCAGATGGCCCGAGTGCTCGCCCGCCGACACCAGCGCCCGATAGATGTCCGGGAAGTCCTTGGGATGCTGGGCCAGCGCCACGGACAGCGAACTGCCGCCCATGACCTCGGCCCGGATGCCAGCCAGCAGCTCGTGCACGTACTGGCGCTCGGCCTGGTCAGCCAGCGCGCCCAACGCTTCGTCGAGCGGCAGGCCCGACACGATCAGGCTGGCCAGCTGGCGGGTGAACAGCGCCTGCTCCTGCGTCGACAGTCGCCGCACGAAAAGGGTACTGCTGCTGCGCTGGGCCAGGCCGGCACCGGCCAGCGGATCGACGGTAAGCGGCGTCAGGCCGCGCGCACGCAACTGGGCGCGCGCCTGCTTGGGACTGTCGGCCTCGACGACGCCCCGGTCGGCGCGGCCAGAGGCATCGGCAGCTTCGTAGCGATAGGCAGGCATGCTGCGGTCCCCGGCTTATTCGCGCGTCACGCGCAGCACCTCTTCCAGCGAGGTGGCGCCGCTGTCGATCCAGCGTTGCGCATCGCCGCGCATCGTGTGCATGCCCTTGGCCAGCGCCACCTGCTTGATCTCGGATTCCGGCTGCTGGCGATGGATCATGGTCTGGATCTCGTTGTCGACGGTCAGCAGCTCGTAGACGCCCATCCGGCCCTGGTAGCCCGAATGGCCGCACTTGTCGCAGCCCACCGCGTGCCACACGCGCTGCAGCGGCTTGCCCTGCGCGTGCAGGGCTTCCGACTCCGTCGCCTTGACCTCGATCACTTCCTCGCGCTTGCAGTGCGGGCACAGGCGCCGTACCAGCCGCTGCGCCAGCACGCCAAGCAGCGACGACGACAGCAGGAACGGCTCGATGCCCATGTCCACCAGCCGCGTGACCGCCGATGCCGAATCGTTGGTGTGCAGCGTGGCCAGCACCAGGTGGCCGGTCAGCGAAGCCTGCACCGCGATCTGCGCGGTCTCCAGGTCGCGGATTTCACCGATCATCACCACGTCCGGGTCCTGGCGCAGGATGGCGCGCAACGCCTTGCCGAACGTCATGTCGATACGCGGGTTGACCTGCGTCTGGCCGATGCCGTCGAGGTCGTACTCGATCGGATCTTCCACGGTCATGATGTTGGTCGTGTGCGAATCGAGCCGCGACAGCGCCGCGTAGAGCGTGGTGGTCTTGCCGGAGCCGGTCGGCCCGGTCACCAGCACGATGCCGTGGGGCTGGCGTACCAGGTGGTCGAAACCGGCCAGCGTTTCGGGTGCCATGCCCAGCCGGGCCAGGTCCAGCCGGCCGGCTTCCTTGTCCAGCAGACGCAGCACCGCGCGCTCGCCGTGGCCCGTGGGCAGCGTCGAGACGCGCACATCTACCGGGCGCCCGCCCACGCGCAGCGTGATGCGGCCGTCCTGAGGCAGGCGTTTCTCGGCAATGTCCAGCTGCGCCATGATCTTGATCCGCGAGATCAGCGCGCCGTGCAGCGCCTTCTTGGGCCGCACCACGTCACGCAGCGTGCCGTCCACGCGGAAGCGCACCACGGACGACGACTCGAACGGCTCGATGTGGATATCCGATGCCTGCTCGCGCGCGGCCTGGGTCAGCAGCGCGTTGATCATGCGGATGATCGGCGCGTCGTCCTCGGATTCCAGCAGGTCTTCGACGGCGGGAATGTCCTGCATCAGGCGCGACAGGTCCACCTCGCCCTCGACCTCGCCCACCACCTGCGCGGCCGAGCCATCCTGGCGGTTGTAGGCATCCGACATCGCCGCGTCCAGCGCGGCCGGCTCCAGCACGCGCAGGTGCAGCGCGCCATGCACGCGCGCCACTTCGGCCAGCGCGGCGGGCGACGTCTGGCGGCTGACCCAGACTTCGAGCCCGTCCGGGCGCTGGTGCGCAATCAGCAGCGGCGCCTCGCGCGAGAACGAATACGGCACGAGCCGCGCCGCCATCGGCGACGGCGGCTCCAGAGGCGCTTCGGCTCCGGCGGCGGTGGCGAGTGTTTCGGTGGCCATGTCGATGATGCTCAGCTCTGCGAGGCCTGACGCGCCGCGAACGACTCGTCGTTGAACGACAGCGGCCGCGGTGTCGCGGACTGGGGCGCCTGTTGCGGCGCTGGTTGCGGCAGCGGTTGCGGCAGCGGTTGCGGCGCCGGCTGCGAACCCGGCTGGCCGGGCGTCTGGTCCAGCGGCAGCGGACCCTGCTGCAGGGTGCCGCCGCGCGGATCCACGAACGGCGTGGTCGGCGCGTTGGCCGGCGGCAGCACCGGCGTCACCGCGTCATGCACGATCATGTTAGGCGACACGAAGCCTTGCTGCTGCGTGCGCATGTAGTCGTAGCGGTCCTGCGTCAGGCGGTCGGTGGCGGCCGTCGTACGCATCACATATGGGCGCAGGAACACCAGCAGGTTGGTCTTGGCGCGGTTCTTGTTTTCGTAGCGGAACAGCGAGCCGATCCAGGGGATATCGCCCAGCAGCGGCACCTTCTGCACGCCGTCGCCGTAGTTGTCCTCGATCAGGCCGCCCAGCACGATGATCTGGCCGTCATCGACCAGCACGTTCGTCTCGATCGAGCGGACGTTGGTGGTCGGGCCCGAGGTGTTGGCGAGCGTGCCGGCGACCACCGACGACGATTCCTGGTAGATCTGCATCTTGACCAGCCCGCCCTCGCTGATCTGCGGGCGCACGCGCAGCGTGATACCGACGTCCTTGCGGTCGAAGGTCTGGAACGGCGTCACCGAGGCGCTGCTGCCGGTCTGCGCATAGGAGCCCGTCGTGATCGGAATGTTCTGGCCGATCAGGATCTTGGCCTCTTCGTTCTCGAGCGTGATCAGGTTCGGCGTGGACAGCAGGTTCACGCTGCCATTGGTGCCCAGTGCCCGCAGCAGCGCGCCAAGGCCCAGGGCCTTGTTCACGACGCCCAGGTTCAGGCCGCCCGCCGTGGGCAGCAACTGCTGGATCGCCGCCAGGCCGGCGGTCTTGTTCTCGCCGTAGAGCACGCCGGCCGCGGTCAGGTTGACGATGTTCTGGCCGCCCGTGCCGAAGTTCGTGCCGGCAAAGCCGGTGACGCTGCCGCCGCTGTTGACCAGACCCTGCCACTGGATGCCAAGTTCGCTGGCCTGCGTGGACGTCACCTCGACGATCATCGATTCGATGTAGACCTGGGCACGGCGCGCGTCCAGATCCTCGATCACGCCGCGCAGGTTGCGGTAGACCGGTTCGCTGGCCGTGATGATCAGCGAATTGGTTGACGGATCGGCCTGGATGATGCCGCCCGTGGTGGGCTGCTGGTTCACGGCAAACGACGACGAGAACGCATTCGAGCCGCCGCCCGAGCTGCCAAAGCCCGACGAGCCCGAACCGCTGCGGTTGTAGCCGCTGCTGCTGCCGCCGGTGTACTGGCCGCCCTGCGGCAGCGAGGTGGTCTGCGACGTGGCGCCCGTGGCGCCGGCGATGCCGCCGGCCTGACCGCCCTGCGTCGAACTCGCGAAACTGCTATCCGCCGCGACGATCGCGCGCAGCGTGGCCGCCAGTTTCACCGCATCGGCATTCTTCAGCGGCACCACCCAGATATTGCCGGGGCGCGCATAGGGCTGGTCGATCTTCTCGATCAACTGGCGCGCCTGCTGTACCCGGGCGCGGCTGGTGGCGCGAATAATCAGCGAATTGCTACGTGGCTCGGCAACGACGGTGGTGCGCAGCGACGCATCGCCGGCTGCCGCGCCGCCCCCGGCACCGCCGGCCGCCGATGGGTCGAGCAGCTTCTGCAGCACCACGGCCGCATCGCTGGCCACGGCGTTCTTGAGCGGAACCAGTTCGACTTCGCCCGATGCCGGCGCATCCACGGCCGCGATGATGCGGGCCAGGCGGCGCAGGTTGTCGGCGTAGTCGGTGATCACCAGCGTGTTGTTGGCCGGGTAGGCGGTGATGGTGTTGTTGGGCGCGATCATCGGACGCAGCACCGGCACCAGGTTGTTGGCCGACTCGTAGTTCAGCCGGAACACCTGCGTCACCACCTGGTCACCACGGCCGGCGCCGCCGCCGATCACGGTCGGCGACCCCTGCAGCTTGGCATCGGCCTCGGGCACCACCTTCGTGAAGCCGTTGGATTCCACCATCGCGTAGCCCTGCATGCGCAGGACCGACCCCAGCGTTTCCAGCGCCTGGGCACGCGACACCGGCTGCTCGGTCACCAGGTTCACGGTGCCCTTCACGCGCGGGTCGATCACGAAATTCTTGCCCGTGGCCTGGCCCACCGCCTTCACCACCGATTCGAGATCGGCGTTGACGAAGTTCAACACCACCTGGTCACGGTTGCGTGGCGAGATGTCATTGGGCTGCGGTACCTGCTGCTGCGGCTGGGCCCACGCCATGGCGGGCGACAGCAGCGACAGGGTGCACAGCAGCGCGGTAGCGCGGGCGCAGACGGTGCGGACGAGGTGGTGGTGTGCTTGCGTTGTCATCATCGGTTTCAGGCCCGGGCTTCGGCGATCAGAAGCGCAGCCTTGTCACGTTGTTTTCTGTTCGTCCCAGCAGGCTCAGCAGGCCCGCCAGCTGGGTGGCCGCCTCGGGGTCGGCATGGGCCGTACCTTCGAAGCGGGACTGCCGGCCGAGCGTGCCGCTGCCCTCCAGATGCAGCGGTCCGGCCGTGGTCTTCAATTGCAGGCGGCCGGCGGCGCCGGCCAGGTCGACTTCCGCGCGATAGCTGCCCAGCGGGCGCAGGCGGCTCACCGCCGCCGACATCTGGTCCAGTTGCAAGGTCAGATGCCCGAATTTCTGGTTGCCGGCAAACTTGCCCTGCAGCGCCGTCCAGTCGATCCGCATCGTGCCGTCCGGCCGCAGCGTGTTGAACGGGGCGCCAATGCCTTCCAGCAGCGACGCCGGCAGGCGGATGCCGCCCGACTGCACGGTCCAGCCGGCGGGCGTCACCGCCACCGCTACCGGCGCGGCCATCGTCATGTCCTGTTCCAGCACCAGGCGCAGCGTGCCGGTCAGCAATGGCCAGAACGCCACGTCCCAGGTCAGCCGGCCCGGCAGCACGGTCGATGTCTGGCTGCCCGCGCCGGCGGACAGCGCCAGCGTGGCGCTGCCGTGCCACAGCGTGCCGGCCGCATCGGCCAGCAGCACGCGGCGTCCGCTTTCCGTGGCAATGCGTTCGGCCATCCACGTGGCGGGCAACGAAGCCGTCACCGTCACCACCACGGTTGCCGCGCCCAGCAGCGCCCAGCGCAGCCATTGCGAGCCGCGCGACGCGCGGACGCGCCGACGGGGCAGGCGCAGGGCCTCGAGCCGCGCCATCAGTTGCGGCCACCGGCACCGGGGCCTTGCAGCGTTGCCGTGACATTGACCAGCGCCGTGGCGCCGACATAGCTGATGCGGGCGTCCGTGACCTTGAGCCGCTGCTGGGCGCGCACATCCTGCAGCCAGCTGGCCACCGCGCCAAAGGCCACCTTGTCCAGCTGGACCTGCACGGCGTTGTCGCCGGTGGCCGCCAGGCGCGTGGCCTTCAGGCCATGCTGCCCGAGGTTGTCCTGCAGCGCCTGGGTCAGCGCATCGCCCCGCAACGACGGCGCCGGGCTGGCTTGCAGGCCGCGCGCTTCCTGCGCCAGGGTTTCCATTTCGGCCAGGTCGGCGCGCTGCGCCGGCAGGTTGCGCATCAGGCGGTCCCGGCCGGTCGCGGCCGGCTCCCACAGCACCAGGTAGCCGAACACCAGCACCAGCACCACCGCGCCACCGCCCAGGATCGCCTGTTCGCGCGGATTGCGGGCGTTCCAGAACGTGTCGAAGCGTTCGCGCCACGCGTCGGGCACGCGCGGGCGCAGCCGGCCGAGGCGGCCAGCGGACGTACCCGTTGCGGCGGTGCCGGCGGCGGGGCGCTTTGCGGATGGACCGAACTTCATGCGCCGGCCCTGCCTTGCGCCGGACTGTCGGCGCGCGCTTCGCTCTTGATCGTCCAGCGCGAGCCGGGCGGGGTCGGGGCGCCGCCCGCACGCACGGCGGCGTCCGGCGGCGTCTTGTCTTCTTCCATCTGCAGGCCTGCTTGCCGCGCCGCACTGCGCAGCGCATTGGTATTGGTGCCCGGCTTGAGCGTGACGTAGAGCGCGCCGGCGCGATAGTCGAGCTGCAACAGCGCATCGGGGGGCAGGCTGTGGGCGGCGCGTGCGAAGCCGTCGGCCAGTGGCAGGAAATCGCTCGGTGTGCTGCGGCCGCTTGCCGTGCGCAGCTGTTCCATCTGGCGGCGCATCAGCAGCGGCGGCTCGGCCACCGGCGGCACGTTCGGAAAGGCGGTATGGAGGATATCGATCTGGGCGGCTTCGATGCGCTTCGACTCCTGCCGCAACATCAGCCATTGGGCGTTCATGCCGATGATCTGCACCAGTGCCAGCCCGACGGCCAGCGCCACCGGCAGGCGCCAGGCCAGCACGTTCCAGCGGTCCATCCGGCCCTGCGCGAACTCGAACTGCGCCAGGTCGACCTGCGGATCGCGCAGGCAGGCTTCGGCGCCCGCCAGCCAGATACGCCAGTTTTCGGAAATCCGCGATGCACGTGCGACCGGCCGCTGCGCACGCAGCGCCGGGACCGGCGCGTGGGCCAGTGCGGCAGGGTCGCCGTGCCATACGCCGGCCGGAGCCAGCACCTGCCAGGCGGCCAGGGCCTGGTCATTGAGCAACAGGCCGTAGCCGTCGTAAGGGCCGGTCCGGACCGTCAGCTGCCAGAGTCGGGCCGTCTCGGCGGCTGCCGGCGGCGGCGCGGCGGCGTCCAGCAGCGAGGCCGACTGGGCCAGCGCCGATGTCGCGGCTTCCACCACCAGCGTCGCCGGCTGGGCCGCGTCATCGGCCGTGGCGGGTGCCTCGGGGACAGACGGCTGCGGCGCGGGGGCGGGCGCGGCGTCTCCGGCCATCGCCGGTTCCGGTGTCGGTGTCGCTGTCGGTGCCGGGACATCGACGACATCGACGGGTGCCGGCGCCGGCGCGGTGGCTTCCTCCAGTGGCAGGCACAACTGGGCCGGCAGCACGTTGCGCCGGCGGTGCTTGTGTTCGGTGAACTGGTCGAGCGCGGCGCGCAGCCAGGCGCGGTCGGTGACCATCAACAGGCGACGGCGCGGGCCGCGCGCCGGGGCGGCGGGATCGAGCGCCGGGCCCAGGGCGATATGGCATGGCGCGGCGTCCGTGGCCAGCATGTCTTCCACCAGGTTCGGCAGGGCCAGCCGTAGCCGGGCGGGCGGCAGCGGCGGCACCATGGCTGCCGTGAGCAGCACATCGCTGGCGGCCAGAATCAGGACCAGGCGGTCCGCCGCCGGCATTTCCGCCGCCAGGGCGTGGCCTTCGCGCAACAGCTCGGGCGCCGCCGACAGGCCGCCGGCGCGGCTTTTTTCCGCGGATGCCCGTACCAGCGCAAAAGGCATCGCGCCAAACTGCCACGGTTGCGGCTGGTCATGCGGCCGGTGCGGCAGGCGGACGTAGAGCGTGGTACTCAAGATTTCCCTGTTGTCTGTGGCGAAGATGCGCTGGAGGCGCGTGACTGGCCGGTCAGCCGCCCGCTGGCGCCCCTGGCGCCATGCGCCGGGGCAGGCTGGCGGGCACAATCCCTGGCCTGGCGGCAGTTGGCGGCACCGGACCCGGCTCGGCGCAGCAGCATACCTTGCCTGTGTGACTTACGCGCGTCAATAGTGGTCCGGCTGATTCTGCAGAACGTTGATGCCTACACGCATCCGGGCAAAAACGGCTTGCGGGCTGGCCCCGTTTCAGCGTTGCTCGGGCATGGCGTCGGCGTCGCGGGTCCAGATGATCCTGGTGGTGTTTCCGCTGCCCAGCACGTCGGCCCGGAACACCAGCGACACCTTCAGGCGGCGCGCCCGCTCGTGCCGGACCAGCCCGTAGATCAGGAAATAGTGCGTGCGCACGTCCACCGCGTCGCCGGGGTTGACGGCCTGCGGGGCGATACCTTGCAGTTGGGTCGTCACGTCGCCGGTGTTGTTGAAGTAGCTGCGGTCGCGCTGGCGCACCAGCTCGCGCGCCCGGTCGAGCGGCAACTTGTCGATCACGGCGGACAGGACTTCGGCTTCGGCGGTGTTGGCGTTGACCTTGGACCGTTCGGGCAACACCGTGACGAACGGTTCGAGCACCGCCACCATTGCCGGCGTATAGCCGGGCACGGCGAGCAGGTCTTCCACGCTGTCGGGCGGACGCGGCGCGGGCTGGCCGTTCGCCGAAACGCCACGGGCCGCGCGCAGGAAATACTGCGCGGTCGGCTCGGCCAGGCCGGCGTTCATGCCCAGCGTTTGAAGCAGGCGCCGGAAGGCCAGCAGCGACGGCTGGTCGATATTGGCCACGCGGCCCGTGCCATCGGCCTGCCAGATATAGAGGTTGGTCAGGTTGAAGCGCGCCTGCGCGTCGAGGATGCGGCCCGACACGAACGATGTCTCGCCGCCTTCGGACGTGCTGACGCCCGCGCCCAGGAAGTCGGACAGTCGGGTTTCGGCCACGGGCACCGACCACGGCTCGCCCAGGTAGTCCACCTGCGAGCGGCGCTGGTCGTCGCGCAGGATCAGGCGCGACCAGTCCACCGCCGCCCGTTCGATCCAGGCAGCCTGGGCCACCAGCCGCTGGTTCTCGATCGAGCGGATCTGCACCTGCTGGCGCCACAGCATGCCGGATACCACCACCACCGCCAGCGTCACCATCAGCAGGGCCGTCACCACGGCGGCGCCTTGCTGGCGGCGCGGGCGCATGCGAAACGATGTGGCGAAGCGCGTGCGTGTCATCACATCCCCGTCATGCAGATTTTCTGGAACTGCCGCGTGGCATCGCCGTCGCCCATGCGCGCGAACACGTTCAGTTCGACGGCACGCACGGCCACGCTGTTCGAGATCGTGCCGAGTCCGGCCTGGGCATCGCTGGCGCCCGTGGCGGCCGCCGCGGCCGCTGCCGCCGCCTCGGCCGCGTTGGCCACGGCGCTGCCCTGCATCAACGCGGTGCGTATGCGGCCGGTATCGATCAGCCAGCCTGCCGGCTCCACCCAGGCACGCGCCGACAACTGGTCGGCGTTGCCCAGCAGCGGGCGAATCTGCAGGCCTGCGCTGCCCGGCTGGCGCAGGGCCATCAGCGCGCCCTGCACGTCGTTGCGGGAATAGGCGGCGCGGCTGGCCGCGCGTACGACGGTATTGCCGTCGAGCCGGTAGGCCACCACCTGCCAGGACGGCGGCTGGCCTTCGTCGCGGCGGTCGCGCACCAGCAGCAGCTGGTTGGCGCCGATCTCCACGGGGCTGGCTTGCAGCTGGGCCGGTTGCGCCAGGTGCTCGCAATCGGACTGGAACTGGCCGTAGAGCACCTTCAGCGCATCGAGCCGGGCGTCGTGGTCGGTCAGCCGTTCGCGGCTGCGGGTCAGGGAATCGAGCGCGCGCCAGCCGATGACGGCCATCACCGCCAGCAGCGTGATGGCGACCAGCATCTCCAGCAGCGTGAACCCGCGCCGGGCATCGGGCCGGATGCGGCGCTCAGAGAACATTGCGGGTTTCATTGGGCACCAGCGTGACCAGCCATGCCAGCCGCACCGACTTGTTGCCGGCGGATGGATAAACGGCGACTTCCACACGACGGAACGACGGATTGGGCGTGCCTGAGACCAATTCCTCGCACCACAATGCCACGCCGCCCTGGGGGCAGTCGTAGCCGCGCGTGCCCGGTTCGGGCCAGGTCTTGGACAGCCGCAGGGTGGCCAGGTGGTTTTCGGCGCTGAACTCGGCCAGCATGCGCTGCTGCAGCGACGCGCTGGACTCGACCATCGATCCCATCGCGCGCATGGCGGCGGTGAGCGCCACGGCCAGGATGGTCAGCGCGACCAGCACTTCGATCAGCGTGAAGCCCCGGGCCGGGGCGCGGGCGTGGGCGGGGAAGGGCGGGCTGATCATTGCGTTACCGTCGCTACGTAGCGGCCGCTGCCGTCGCCGGTCACGTCCACGCGGATGTCGCCGCGCGTCAGCACCAGCCGCTGCGGTTCGTCGATCAGTTCGCGTCCGAAGACCAGCCGTATCGGGCCGGTGCCCAGCTGGCGGCCGCCCTGTACGACGACCGCGCTGTCCAGCGGTATGCGCCAGTGGCCCGGCGCAAAGACGTCGGTGCGCATTGGCACCCAGCCCTGCGGCGTGGATTCCAGAAAACGCCATCCCGAAGCGTCGCCTTCCCAGGCCAGCGGCCGGGCGCCGAGCTGGGCATCTTCCTGGGCCAGTTCGAACAGGCGGGCGATGCGCTGGCCATCGTCGAGTACGCGGCCGCGATCATTGGGGGTGGCGTTGACCGCCACCAGGGAGATGACGATGCCGGCGATCACCATGACCACCAGCAGTTCGAGCAGCGTGAAGCCGTGCAGCCGGCGGCGCTGGAGTAGGGCGGGCTGGCCGCGCGGCGTCGCCGGAGTCATGAAGGGAAGGGGTGGGGTTTATTCCCAGTTGCCGATATCCGCGTCGTTGCCGCTGCCCCCGGCCTGGCCGTCGGCGGCAAAGCTGAACACGTCGATCTCGCCGCGCACACCCGGGTTCAGGTACTGGTACGGATGCCCCCACGGGTCCTTGGGCAGCTTTTCCAGATAGCCGCCGCCCTTCCAGTTGTTGGGGATCGGCTCGGTCGTGGGCTTGTTGACCAGTGCCGCCAGGCCTTGTTCGGTGGTCGGGTAGCGGCCGTTGTCCAGGCGATAGAGCTTGAGCGCCTGCATGATCGACGAGATATCCTGACGCGCGGCAACGATACGTGCCTCGTCGGGACGGCTCATGATCTTGGGCACCACCAGCGCCGCCAGCACGCCCAGGATCACGATCACCACCATGATTTCGATCAGGGTGAAGCCGCGGGCGAGGCGGCGATGAAGTTGCGTCCGGAGGGCGGCAGTCTGGGTCACGGTTCTGCGCATCGGTTGTATGCCTTGAGGGTCGAGGTATGGTCGGAGAGTATAACCCCCGCCAGATGACCGTTTGGTGTGCTGCCGGGGTATCAGGGCCCGATAAATGTACCAATGTGCAACTGCAATAAAAATATTGCATTCAGGATGCATGTTATCTATGATTCCAGGCACGATGCAACTGACCCGATTCTCCGACTATGCCTTGCGCCTGCTGATGTATGTATCACGCGGCGACGGCACCCGTCCGATCACGATTGCCGAAGTCGGCCAGCAGTTTGACATATCGCACAATCACCTCGTGAAGGTGGCGGCGCGGCTGTCGAAGCTGGGCTGGATCTCGGCCACGCGTGGGCGGCATGGGGGGCTGCAGCTGGGCCCGGGCGCGGAGACGCTGTCGATCGGTACCATCCTGCGCGAGCTGGAAGGGCACAAGTCGGTGATCGACTGTGCCGACCCGCCGTGCGCGCTGCAAGGCAATTGCCGGCTGAAGCGGGCGCTGGAGCAGGCCGAGGAGGCGTTCTACCAGGCGCTCGACGGCGTCACGCTGGCCGAAGTTTCCGGCAACAGCCGGACGGCCGAGTCGATCATCAGTCTGCATCGCGATTTCCTGAGCCGGCGCGTGGCCTGAGGCAGCGGGGCGAGACCCCAGCCGCAGTCTGACGCCGGCTTTATCGTGCGAAAAAACATGCATTTGAAATGCATGAATTAACAGGAGTTTTTGCTGATGTTGTCCGCTGCTTCCCGCCCCTATATCGATGCCAGCGTCCCCGTGCTGCGCGAGCACGGTCTTGCCATTACCACGCACTTCTACCGCGAGATGTTCGCGGCGCGCCCCGAGCTCAGGCATCTGTTCAACATGGGCAACCAAGACAACGGTTCGCAGCAGCAGTCGCTGGCGTCCGCGGTGTTTGCCTATGCCGCCAATGTCGACCGCGCCGATGTGCTGGCGCCCGTGGTGGAGCGCATTGTCCACAAGCACGTGGCCGTCGGCCTGACCTCGGCCCACTATCCGATCGTCGGCAAGTATCTGCTCGAAGCCATTGCCGCCGTGCTGGGCGATGCCGCCACCCCGCCGCTGCTGGCGGCCTGGGACGAAGCCTACTGGCTTCTGGCCGGCGAACTGATCGCGGCCGAAGCGCGCCTGTATGAGCGGCACGGCGTCAAGGCCGGCGAACTGCAGCGTGTGCGCGTGATCGCCCGCGAGCAGGAAGGCGACCAGGTGGTCTCGCTCACGCTGGCGGCCGCCGATGGCAAGCCGCTGCGCGACTTTGCTCCGGGCCAGTACATCAGCGTGGAAGCCAAGCTTGCCGACGGCCATCGCCAGCTGCGCCAGTACTCGCTGTCTGGCGAGCGCGGCCTGCCCACGTGGCGCATTTCGGTCAAGCGCGAGGACGGCAGTGCCGAAACCCCGGCCGGTGCGGTATCGAACTGGCTGCACGACAACGCGCATGTCGACACCACGCTGCATGTCAGCACGCCGTGGGGCGAGTTTGCGCCGGTGATCGACGACCGCCGCCCGATCGTGCTGATGTCGGCCGGCATCGGCGTGACGCCGATGGTGTCAGTGCTGCGCACGCTGGCCAGGGAAAATCCGCACCGCCCGGTGCTGTTCGCGCACGCGGCACGCCATGGCGGGCACCACGCGCATCGCGGCGACCTGAGCTGGGCGCGCGAACGGATGCCGAACCTGCGTACCCACATCAGCTACGAAACCCCGCAGGCCGCCGATGTATCGGGCCGCGACTACGACCACGCCGGTACGATGCCGATCGAATCGCTGCTCAAGGCCGCAGACACCTCGGCATTCAACGATGCGCGCTTCTATCTGTGCGGCCCGCTGGGCTTCATGCAAGCCCAGCGTCATGCGCTGATCAATGCGGGGATTCCGGTGGGTCATATCCACCGCGAAGTGTTCGGTCCCGACCTGCTCGACGACCTGCTCTGATCCTGGTCGCCCCGGCCAGCCGCGGGCTGGCACGACGGACAGACAATCGACACCGGCGTCTGGTACGCTAGGCGACCTCCTGGATTCCGCCGCCTGGCGTACCGCTCGTGCCAACCCTGACCCGGCCTGCCTTCCGCTTCGACCTTTCCGCCTCATGGCTGCCGCGCGCAGCCGGTCTGTTGCTATTTGTCGCACTGTGCGCACTGGCCACGCACTGGGTGCTGGCGTTCAGTGCGATGCGGACGATTCCCGTCCCCAAATCGGCACGTATCGCCCAGACCGAGGCCGTGGAAACCGGTGCGGTGGCCACGCTGTTTGGCGGCAGTGCGCAAGCGGGTGTGCGGGATATCCAGTTGATCGGCGTGGTGGCGGACCTCGATGGCGTGGGGCCGGCGGCAGCCATCCTGTCGCTGGATGGCGGGCCGCCCAAGGCCGTGCGCGCCGGTGCCTCGCTCTCGCCGCAGATCCGCCTGATTGAAATTCATGGCCGCAATATCGTGATCGAGCGCAATGGTGTGCGCCAGGAAATTGCGCTGCCGCTACAGAACACCGTATCGGTTGGTCGTCCGGGCAATGCGCCAGCGGCGCCGCCGTCCGGTGCGGCCGCACCGCTGTCCACGCCGATGCCGGCGCCCGTGCAGTCGCCGCCGCCGGTGGCCAGTGCGCCGATACAGCAGCCTCAGCAGTTCCAGCAGCCGGCACCCCAACAGCAGGGCTTCGCGCCGCAGGACCTCCAGTCAGTGCCGCCGCACGGGGCCGAGAACCTGCTGCCGAAAGACTGATCAAATCGTAAAAATACGAGTTTCACAATATTGCGCAATCTTTGACTGTATTGCGGCGGTTTACGGCCCGAGTCGATTCTGTGAGGCCCGTAACATCGTATTAAAACTGCCAACTTGGCGTGGTTGTCTGCGTTCTAATCCGTACATGCCCAACGTGATGACAAGGAGCACAGACATGCAACGCAATCACAAGACGCACATCCTCAAGAGCCTTATCGCCGCCTCGGCCGTGTTCATGGCTGCCGGTGCCGCCTTCGCGCAAACCACGCCGGCCCCGGCCGCCCCGCAGGCGGCTCCGCAGGGTGGCCCCGCGCCTCACCACCGCATGGGCGGCCCGGGCGAGCACCACCATGGCGGCATGATGTGGATGAAGTCGGTGGACACCGACGGCGATGGCACGATCTCGAAGGCCGAAGCCGACGCGCTGTTCAACAAGATCGACACCAACCACGACGGCAAGCTCGACAAGACCGAACTGGCTGCCTATCGCAAGGCGGCCTGGGAGCAGCGTCGCGCCGAGATGAAGGCCGAATTCGAAGCCAGGTTCAAGGCGGCGGACAAGAACAACGACGGTGCGCTGACGCGCGACGAGTTCAAGGCCGCCTTCCCGCGCATGGCCGACCGCTTCGACAAGCTCGACGCGAACCATGACGGCAAGGTGACCATGGCCGAAATCCAGTCGGACATGCAGAAGATGCACAAGGACCGGATGGATCGCATGCAGCGTCGCGGCCCTGACGGTGCCTCGGCCCCGGCCGTTCCGTCGCCGAGCGGCAACTAAGCCATCGCCCCGGCATCTGCCAGGCGCGGCCTTCGGGCCGCGCTTTTTTATTTGGCTGGCACCATCCTTGCCTCGCCCCACGTGACGCATGCGCCCGCTGCAAATGGCTGCCGTACTCGTCGCTGCATGAAATAAATTGCGGACTTGTGCACGACTTGCTAAATTTGCGCAAAAAAATTGCCGACAAACATATTGCGGAGCAACAAAACGTGAGCAAGGTGGAGCTGGACAAGATCGACCGGAAGATTCTGGAGGTCCTGCAGACCAACGGGAGGCTGACCAATCTGGAAGTGGCGGAGCGCGTGAATCTGTCGCCGAGCCCCTGCCTGCGCCGCATCCGTCGGCTTGAGGAAATTGGCGTGATTCGCCAGTATGCGGCGCTGCTCGAACCGAACAAGATCGGGCTGGGCCTGCTTGCCTACATCAATGTGCGGCTGGAAAAGCAGGGCGGCACACCCAAGGGCAAGGCGCCGCTGGACCTGTTCCGTGCCGCCATCCAGACCTGGCCGGAAGTGGCCGCGTGCCACGCCATGACGGGCGAGATGGATCTGCTACTGAAGGTCTACGTCGAAGACATGGAGCACTTTGCGCGCTTCATGCAGGAACAATTGCTGGCGCATCCGTCGGTGATCGATGTGCGTTCCAGCTTCGCGCTGGAATCGATCAAGGACACCACGGCGCTGCCCGTGGCCGGCGGCGCCTGACAGCGGCTTAGGCTGCGCTGCGGTCCGCACCAAACAGAAACGGCGCACCTTGCGGGTGCGCCGTTTTTCATCCGGGGCGGCCGGAACGGATCAGACGGTGCCCTTCTGCGGCACCAGCGAGCGCCAGAAACGCAGGCCAAAGCGGCGGACATCGCGCAGGTTGCGGCGGACCATGTAGTCAAGGTCAGCCACCTGTTCGTCGATGGCCTCGGTCAGGCGGCTCACCGTGTCGGCGGGCGGCAGTTCCAGGTAGGCATCGGCTTCGCCATAGGCATATTGCACCTTCATGCCGGCCTTCTTGGCGATGTGCATCATCGCGGCGTTGCGCGACAGACAGTGCATGTACAGCGTGCGGACGTTGGTATTGCGGCCATGGATGGCGGCGCGCTGGAACAGGGCGCTGCCGATGCCACGGCCCCGGGCGCTCTTCGACACCGACACGCCGAACTCGGCAACGCGGCCCTGGGCGTTGTCGCGCAGGTTCGCGAAGTGGCCGACGCCCACCAGTTCCAGGTGCTCGTCATAGACGCCAAACACGCTGTCGTGGTCGAAATCGATGCTTTCCACATACGCTTCGATCACGTGGTTGCCAACCGACTGGCCAAAACGGAGCAGGCGATCTTCCTCGCCCAAGGCGAGAAAATGCTTCTGCAGGCGCGAGCGATGATGGGCAGCCAGCTCGCGCACCAGGGTGGTGGGACGCTGGGTTGCCTGGCTCGCCTCGGCTGCACGGCGAAGATCTTCGTCGGTGACTGCGCCGACGGCCTTGCTCAGTTCGAGCGGGTTCACTTGGTTTCCTTCTTCAGTGATCGGTATAAAAATAGCACCGTCGCGGTGGTCGTCCCTGCTCTTTCATCAAACTCTGTGCGGCATGAGTTGGATTTGTGATCCAGAATGCGGGATTCGGGCAAACACTAGGTTGCTGCGGCGCGAAAAGTATTGTAGTGGAATTGTCAGTATCGCGTAAGCTACCTGTCCGCCTAACTGTGGCGCGGAAGCGGTGCATATCAAAAAACGCTGACAATTCAACAGGTTATGAACGCGGCTGGGACGCCGCTGGTGTCTGGGTTGTGGATTTGCTGCAACGCCGCACCGGCTGGCTTGTCTGTCGCATCGATCCCCCAAGGGAAAGACAAAGCCCCATTCATGAACGAGCCACCGATTGTTGTGATCTATGCGCATCCCGCGCCCCGACGCTCGCGCGTCAACCATCCCCTTGCCGAAGCCCTTGCCGAACTGCCCCATGTGGCAGTGCGTGAGCTTTACAACCTTTATGTCGACTACGACATCGACGTCGTAGCGGAACAGCGGCTGCTGTCGACCGCCGAAACCGTGGTGCTGCTGTTCCCGGTGCGCTGGTACAGCGTGCCGGCGCTGATGAAGCTCTGGCTCGACGACGTGCTCGAATTGGGTTGGGCCTACGGTCCAGGCGGCACGGCGCTGCGCGGCAAGTCGATGCTGGCCGTGGTCAGCGCGGGCGGCCAGGCCGATGCTTACGGTCCCGACGGCGCCCACGGCCATCCCATCGGCGATTTCCTGCTGCCGCTGGAGCAGACCGCCCTGCAGTGCGGCATGAGCTGGATGCCCCCGGTCGTGCTGCACGATGCCGACCGCGCCGACACCGACGCCGTGGCGCTGCACATCGAACATGTGGCGCGGCACCTGGCAGCCCCGCCGCTGCCCCCGGAAACACAGGAATGGCCGGCATCCGAGGTCAGCGGGGAGGACGCGCCATGAACCAGCATGACTTCCTGATTGCCCTGCTGGTGTTCCTGGTGGCGGCCGTGGTGGCCGTGCCGGTCGCGCGCCGGTTCCAGCTGGGCGCGGTGCTGGGCTACCTGATCGCGGGTGCCGCCATCGGTCCGTTTGCCCTGCGCCTGGTGACCAACGTCGAGTCGATCCTCCATTTCTCGGAGTTCGGCGTCGTGCTGATGATGTTCGTGATCGGGCTCGAACTGGAGCCGCGCAAGCTCAAGGCGCTGAAGCAGAGCATCTTTGGCTACGGTTCGATACAGATGGCGGCGTGCGCGCTGGCCATCGGCATCGTTGCGGCGCTGTTCGGCGCGCCCTGGCAGGTGGCCATCGTCGCCGGGCTGGGCCTGGCGCTGTCGTCCACGGCGATTGCGTTCGCCACGCTGGCCGAGCGCAACCTGATGCAGACCGGCGCCGGCGCCGCCAGCTTCGGCATTCTGCTATTCCAGGATATCGCCGCGATTCCGATGATCGCGCTGTTGCCGCTGCTGGCCGCGGACGGCGCGGGTGCCACGGCCCACGGCCCGGAGAACTGGCAGACCGCCGCCAAGGCGGTGGCCGTGATTGGCGCGGTGGTCGTGGGCGGCCGTTACCTGGTGCGGCCGGCCTTGCGCGTGATTGCCCGCACCGGCATGCGCGAGATGTTCACCGCGTTTTCGCTGCTGCTCGTGGTCGGCATCGCGCTGATGATGGACGCCGTGGGCCTGTCGATGGCGCTTGGCACCTTCGTGGCCGGTGTGCTGCTGGCGGACTCGGAATATCGCCATGCGCTGGAGGCCGACATCGAGCCGTTCAAGGGCCTGCTGCTCGGACTGTTCTTCATGGCGGTGGGCATGTCGATCGATTTCGGCATCCTCGCCCAGCAGCCCGGCAAGGTGATGGGGTTCGTGGCGGCGTTCGTGCTGATCAAGACGGCGGTGCTGACGCTGCTGGCCAAGCGTTTCCGGGTGTCGCGCGGGCAGTGGCTGCTGTTTGGCCTGCTGATCTCGCAGGGCGGCGAATTCGCGTTCGTGGTGTTTGCCGAGGCGCGTACGGTCGGCCTGCTGCCCAAGGAAACCGAGGCGCTGCTGGTGCTGATCGTGGCGCTGTCGATGGTGGCCACGCCGCTGTTGCTGCTGCTGTTCGACCAGTTGCTGGCGCCGCGTCTGAACGCGATGTCGAAGCGGCCCGACGACGAGATCACCAATCATCACAATCCTGTGATCATTGCCGGGTTTGGCCGTTTCGGCCAGATCATCGGGCGCCTGCTGTATGCGCAGGGCATCGGCGTGACCGTGCTGGACCATGATCCCGATCAGATCGAATTCTTGCGCCAGTACGGCTTCAAGATTTTCTATGGCGATGCCACGCGCATGGACCTGCTCGAAGCAGCTGGCGCCGGCGAGGCGAAGATCCTGATCGTGGCCATCGAGGACCTGGACGACAACCTGGGTCTGATCGACAAGGTGCGCCACCGCTGGCCGGACCTGAAGATCTACACGCGCGCGCGGCATGTGTCGCACGTCTACCAGCTCATGGATCGCGGCATCGGCATCGACAACTACGAGCGCGAGATGTTTGAAGGTTCGCTGATGCTGGGACGCAAGGTGCTGGAGGGACTGGGCTTTGACCGGGTGGAGGCGCGCAGCGTGGCGCTGCGCTTCCGGCGCCACAATATCGAGGCCATCGAGCGTTTCTACCCGTACTACAAGGATCAGAAAACGCTGGTCTCGATGGCCAAGCAGGCGCGCGACGAACTGGAAGAGATGTTCCGCCAGGACCGCGACCAGCGGCGCAAGCTGGAAGATGCCGAATGGTCCTGAGGTTGCCCCGGCAGGCGTGCGCCGGCCGGCCTGACTGGCTCAGCGGGCGCCCGGCATGCCCGGTGCCAGGCCGTGTTCGAGCAGCCCGACCACCATCTCGGCGAACGCCGCGTAGGACAGCCGGCCACCGGGCTTGAGCCAGGTGAAGGTCCAGTTGATCATGCCGAACACGGTCATGGTCAGCGCGGTCTGGCTGTCGCGTGTCACGCGCTCCGGATAGGCGCGCTGCAGCAGGCGTGCGAACGCCGCCACCACGTCGCGCTCGCGTTGCAGGATCTGGTCGCGCTGCTCCTCGGCCAGAAACTTCACATCGTTGATCAGCGCGATATGGCGCGTTTGCGATGTCTCGTATTCAGCCAGGAAGGCGCGCAGCAGATGGCCGAATGTCTCGCGATGGCTGCGCGACTGGCGCGTGCCTTCGGCCTCCACATCGGTGACGATCTGCATCAGCTGCCGGGTGTAGCGGTCCAGCAGGTCGAACAGGATCGCTTCCTTGCTCTCGTAATAGTGGTAGAGCCGGGCCTTGGACGTGCCGCAGGCCGCAGCCAGGTCGGCCATCGAGGTGCTGGGGTAGCTGGAGGCGGCAAAGGCGGCGGCCGCCAGGTCGAGAATCTGTTCGCGTTGCGCCTCGAAATCGGGCGCCTTGGTTCGTGCCATAGGGGTCGGATCGATCCGCCTGTTGTTCTGTTATCGGTACGGCGTCAATCGGTGTGGGCGGCGAGACGGTTGCGGCGGATCTCGCACGATTCGAGGCTTTGCGGGTCGCCGCGCAGCGCCAGCGGCCCGGTGCTGACCAGCTCGCGGCAGCGCCAGAAAACGAACCAGTCGCTGGCCAGCAGGCCTTCGATGGCACCCATCACGCTGCCCACCACCTGCGCGGCCGGCGTCCAGTCGTCGGGGGCGCGCTCCAGGATCACGTCGTCGACGTTGTGATAGGCCGCCGGCACCAGCGTATTGCCCTTCCACAGCCGCACATCGGCGTTTTCCTTGACGTTCTGCTGCCACTCGTAGCCGAGCCGGCCCAGGCGCAGCACCGAGACCGGCGCGATCGTCGAAAAGCGACGTGCCAGGCGGGCGGACGGATACATGCCGATGGCGGTCAGGCTGCCGTGCGTGGGGGCTTCCAGCTCGCGCAGGTCCATCGCCACTTCGTTGATACGCTGCGGGGCCTGGTAGAGGTGGAACACCACCCGGCGCAGCATCAGCTGGTCCGATGCGCTCTGGCCATGCCAGATGGCCACTTCCATGTCGTCGCGACGCAGTTGCTGGAGCTGGTCCAGCGCCTGGCGCATCTCGGCCGCGAAGTCGATATCGGTGTGCGGCGCCACGCGCTGCCAGAAGCCCGAGCGGATCAGGCCGGTACTGTCGATATCGGCGATCGGGCCCACGGCAAGATCGTCGCGCAGGACGACCACCGGGTCGGGCCGGGCAGCCTGGGCCAGCGCCTGGCGCAGCGTGTTGCCCGCGACATCGCCGTTGACGACATGTATGTATTGCATGACCGTGATTGTATAGGGTGCGACGGGTGCCGGACCTCCGCATGCGGCCGCCGCCACCGCCGGCAGGCGGCCGCCCGGCGGGCGATGCGACGCATGAAGCGTGTTCCGCCATTGTAATCACGGTGCGACGCCGGCCGGGCATCGGCGGCAGTCTGACATGTGGGATTCCCGCCATAGGCCCGACACCCTTGACATCGGTCAGCCCCGCTGGGCGGCCCTTACCGTTCGTCGTAGCTGACCACCACCCGGGGCGTCAGCGCGCGCGCCTGGCAAGTCAGGACAAAGCCCTTTTCCATCTCCCATGGTTCGAGCGTGTAGTTCTTTTCCATTTCGACCTTGCCCTCCAGCACCTTGGCGCGGCAGGTACAGCAGACGCCGCCCTTGCAGGCATAAGGCAGGTCCAGCCCGGCGGCCAGCGCGGTGTCCAGCACTTTGCCATCGGTCAAAGGCAGGCGCATCTTGTGCTGCTTGCCGTCCAGCACCACCACCAGTTCGGCGGTGCCTGCCTGGTCGGCATGGGCGGGCGGGGCCGGGCGGGGCTGCGTCAGCGGCACACCGAATCGCTCGGCGTGGATCCGGTGCGGGTCCAGCCCGGCGGCCTTGAGGGCGTCCTCGACTTCGTCAATCATCGACGCGGGGCCGCACACGAAGGCCGCGTCGATGTCGTCCACGGGCAGCAGGGTCTGCAGGAACGCGGTCACGCGGTCGCGGTCGAGCCGGCCATGCAGCAGATCCACCTCCTGCGGCTGGCGCGACAGCACGTGGTACAGCGTGAAGCGCGACAGATACTGGTTCTTCAGGTCTTCGAGCGCCTCGGAGAAGATGATCGAATCGACGCTGCGGTTGCCATAGACCAGCGTAAAGCGGCTGCGCGGCTCCTGCGCCAGCGTGGTGCGGATCAGCGACAGCACCGGCGTGATGCCGCTGCCGGCCGCAAAGGCCACGTAATGGCGCGATGCATCGGGATCGAGCGGCACGTGGAAACGGCCATCGGGTGTCATGACGTCGAGCACCTGGCCGACGGCCACGGTGTCGTGGATCCACGTGGAAAATACGCCGTCGTCCACCAGCTTTACGGCCACACGCAGTTCGCCGTGATCGTCGTAATCCTGCACGCCGCAGCAGATCGAGTACGAGCGGCGCACGTCCTTGCCCTCGACGGGCGCCTTGATCGTCAGGAACTGGCCCTGCGTGAAGCGGTAGGCATCGCGCAGGTCCGGCGGGACATCGAAGGCAATCGAGACCGTGTCGGGCGTCTCGGGGCGAACCTGCGCCACGCGTAGCGGATGGAACTGTGGGGTCATGGGCCGGCGGTGCTCAATAGGGTTTGAAGTAGTCGAACGGCTCGCGGCAATCCAGGCAGCGGTAGAGCGACTTGCAGGCCGTGGAGGCAAAGCGCGACAGCTCCTGCGTGTGGACGCTGCCGCAGCGCGGGCATGCAATGGCCGGCGTCTGCGGCTGGCGCGGCACGAAGCGCAATGGCCGGACATTGCCACCATGCGTGGCCGGGCTGGCGCACTGGCCCGGCGGAGCGATGCCAAACGCGCGCAGGCTGGCGCGGCCGGCTTCGGTGATCCAGTCGGTGGTCCAGGCCGGTGCCAGCACGGTGCGCACGCGCCACGGTGCCAGGCCGGCGGCTTCGAGCGCGCGGCCGGCGTCTTCCTCGATCTGCGACATCGCGGGGCAGCCCGAATACGTGGGGGTGATGATGGCCTCGATGGTGTGGCCGTCATCGGCCAGCGCCACGTCGCGCAGGATGCCGAGGTCGCGGATCGACACGACCGGGATCTCGGGGTCGGGCACGGCTTCCAGCGCCGCCCAGGCGCGGGCCAGCCGGTCTTCGGGCGAAACCGCGGAAGCGGCGGGCGTGGAGTCGTCGCCGTGGGGGAATGTCGGCGCGAATGGCGATGCCGGAGCTCGTGTCATCGGTGCGGGAAGGGTGCGCATGGCCGGCCTCGCATTACCACTGGGCGCCCGGATGGGCCCGCGCCAGCCCCTGCAGTTCGGCCAGCAGGTAGCTCATGTGTTCGGAATGCACGCCGTGCTTGCCGGTGGACACGAAGGCTGACGGCGCCGGGCGCCGCAGGGTGGCGTCATCGAGCGTGGCGGCAACGGTGGCCTCCCAGGCCGCGCGCAGGCTGGACGTCAGCACGCCCACGCCCTGTGCAGCCACTTGCTGCTCCACCGCATCATCGACGAAGCACTCGTTCATATAGGGCAGCAGGTGATCGAGCGCCCGTTGCATGCGCGCGTGCGACGCATCGGTGCCGTCGCCCAGGCGCACCACCCAGTCGGCGGCATGGTGCAGGTGGTAGCGCACCTCCTTGGCCGACTTTGCCGCGATGGCCGCCAGCTCGGTGTCGGTGCTGAGCGCCAGCGCCGGCCAGAGTTCGGCCATCAGCGCGCTGTACAGGAAGTTGCGCATGAGGGTGACCGCGTAGTCGCGGTCGGCGCGCGCCGTGCCGGCCAGTGGCCCGTGGTGCGGCAGTTCCTGCAGCGTCCAGTTGCGGAATTCCGGTTCGCTGCGCCAGTAGGCGTAGTCGTCCTCGTGGCGCACGCGGCCGGTCAGCCGGCCTTCCAGCGCGCCGGCGTGGCTGTACAGCAGGCGTGCCTGGCCGATCAGGTCGAGGCTGATATTGGCCAGCGCGATGTCTTCTTCCAGCACCGGGCCGTGGCCGCACCATTCGGCGTTGCGCTGACCCAGGATCAGCGCGTTGTCGGCCAGGCGCAGCACGTATTGCAGGGGGGCCGTCTGCGCCAGCGGCAGGCGTGCCAGGGCGATACCGTCGGCTACGTTGGGTTGCGTCATGGGGCCGGCCTTACATATGGTTCACTTCGTCGGGCAACTGGTAGAACGTGGGGTGGCGGTAGATCTTGTCGGCGGCCGGGTCGAACAGCTCCGCCTTTTCGGCCGGCGCGCTGGCCGTGATGGCCGCCGACGGCACCACCCAGATCGACACGCCTTCCTGCCGGCGCGTGTAGACATCGCGCGCCATGTGCAGCGCCTGCTGCGCGTCGGCGGCGTGCAGGCTGCCGCAGTGCTTGTGTTCCAGGCCCTGCTTGCTGCGGACGAAAACTTCCCACAGCGGCCATTCCTTTTGTTGCGTCATGGTGGTCTCCGGGTCAGGCCGCCTTGGCCGGGGATGCGCGCCGGGCGCGCTTTTCGGCATGGGCCAGCGCCGCCTCGCGTACCCAGGCGCCGTCTTCGTGCGCCTTCACGCGCGTGGCCAGCCGCTCGCGATTGCAGGGGCCGTCGCCATTGATCACGCGCCAGAATTCTTCCCAGTCCAGTGGGCTGTAGTCGTAGTGGCCGCGCTCGTCGTTCCAGATCAGGCCGGGGTCGGGCAGCGTCACGCCCAGCACCCTGGCCTGCTCGACGGTGGCATCGACGAACTTCTGGCGCAGGTCGTCGTTCGAAATGCGCTTGATGCCCCAGGCCATGGTCTGGGTGCTGTTGGTGGACGCCGCGTCCGGCGGCCCGAACATCATCAGCACCGGAAACCACCAGCGGTCCACGGCGTCCTGCACCATGGCGCGCTGGGCTTCGGTGCCGCGCATCATGCTCAGCAGCGCGTCAAAGCCCTGGCGCTGGTGGAACGACTCTTCCTTGCAGATGCGGATCATGGCCCGCGCGTAAGGGCCGTACGAGCAGCGGCACAGCGGGATCTGGTTCATGATCGCCGCGCCATCCACGAGCCAGCCGATCACGCCGACGTCGGCCCAGGTCAGCGTGGGGTAGTTGAAGATCGACGAATATTTGGCGCGGCCGCTGTGCAGCCCATCGAGCAGGTCGTCGCGCGATGCATCGAGCGTTTCGGCCGCACTATATAGATAGAGGCCGTGGCCGCCTTCGTCCTGCACCTTGGCCAGCAGGATGGCCTTGCGCTTGAGCGACGGGGCGCGGCTGATCCAGTTGCCCTCGGGCTGCATGCCGATGATTTCCGAATGCGCATGTTGCGAGATCTGCCGCACCAGCGTCTTGCGGTAGGCCTCGGGCATCCAGTCCATCGGCTCGATCTTGGCGTCTTCGGCGATGCGCGCGTCAAAGGCGGCCTGCCGGGTGGCCTGGTCGGCGTCGGCCGATGTGGGCACATGCTGCGGCTGGCCTGGCAGGTCGAGGCTCTGTGTGTACATCACGTCTCCTTGACTTTCGTCTTTGGCGGGGGCCGATCTGTTTTTTGGTGCGCTGGCGCGATACGGCCGAGAACGGCGCGGACTGTTGTGGGGTTGGTCAGTTGGCTCAATATAAATATAAACCGACTGGTCGGTCAATTAATAGTTTTACGATCGACACGTGGATTCGGCGCCACGTGTAGTATCGAGCTTCCACGTCTTAATGGAGGGCAAAGCTATGTCGAGCAAGGCTTACGGCAAGATCGCGGTGGCTGTGGATGGCAGCAGCACGTCGGATCTGGCGCTGCAGGAGGCGATTCGGGTGGCCAGCGGCGGCGGCACCGTGCTGGCGCTCTATGTGGTCGATAACGGCGTGATGCTGTTCGATGCGGGTTTCTACGATCCCACGCAGATCGAACGGGCCTATGTGGACAGCGGCAAGAAGGCGCTCGAGGCCGCCAGCCGGGTGCTCGGCAATGCCGGCGTGCCCTTCGAGACGAAGCTGGTGACCGATCCGGCCGTGATCGGCGACATCGCGGGATCAATCAATGCGGCCGCCAGCGAATGGGGCGCGGACCTCTTGGTCATCGGCACCCATGGCCGCCGGGGCGTACGTCGTCTGGTGCTGGGCAGCGTGGCCGAGGCCGTGATTCGCCAATCGACGACGCCGGTGCTGCTGGTGCGCGGCAAGGCATCCGCCGATTGATCGTCGACAGGTAGTCGTTCCGGGAGCCGGGCAGCCGGCCATGCAGGGCCGCCGGCGCCGATGCGGCGGTCAGCCGGCGAACCGGAAATGGCCGCCGCGCAGCACGATCTCGCGGGCTTCGGTCAGCTCGAATAGCGTTTCCGCGAGTTGTTCGATACGCCTGCGGTTGCTGGTGAAGGCGCGGACGAGATCCTCCTCGCGTGCCGATTGCGCCCCGCAATAGGCTTCCAGTGCTTCTGCCGTGACCGAGTATTGCGACCGGGTGCCGTTCACGGTGGCGGGGCAGGACAGCGTCAGGCTGGCCCCGCAGTAGGTGGGAACGGCGCTGGGGAAGGTGATATCGACCATGGCGTGCCTCGTCTTGCCGGGAACGGGGAAATCGCGGATATCCGTTCAATATAGGCAATCGCGGTGGCCAGGCAAGTGGGCAGGGCCGTGTCTCAGGGCAAGCCCCGATCCGCTGCGTCAGCCGGCCCGCGCGCCCGGCAGCCGGACGCGCCCCGCCTCGGCCTGCTCGGCCGCCAGCGCGCGCAGGTGGGAAACGGTTTGATGGGCGCTATCGATATGCGCATCCGCGTAGGTGCACTGTTCGGCCAGAAAGTGTTCGAACGGGGCATCGGAAGGCGTCAGCGGCGCCATGCGCGCGGAGGCAATCGCGGCACTGACCCCGGTGCGACCCGGCCGCACGGCCACTTCGGCCAGGCGGGCTTCCAGATCGGTCAGCAACGACTGGATGGCGGCACCGGGCGCCGCATGCACTTCACCCGATTCCGCGCCCGCCCGGACCAGGCCGGCCAGCGACGCCATGCGTCGCGCCGTGACGTGCAGGGCGGCATGGGCCGCGCCAAGGCGTGGGTCGAGGTCTGCGGCGCACTGGGCCAGCGTATCTTCGGCGCGGGTGGAAGCCCGGCCGGCCGCCACGCGCAGGGCTTCCAGCCGCATGCGGGCCGGCGTGACGCTGCGGGCAGTGCTGATTGCGGCACGCAGGTAGACGGCATTGACGGACAGCGCGTCCAGGCTGTGCCGGTACGCGCGCGACAACTCGGCGCGCGGGGCCAGTATGTAATAGCTGGCCAGCGCGATCAGGCATCCGATGGCCGTATCCATGCCGCGCAGCGCGGCCACATGGCTGCTGCTCGAGGCGGGCTCGCCCAACCACGAAAACAGAATGACCGCCGGCGTCAGGCAAAATGCGAAGCCGCCTGCGCTGCCGGCCAGCCGCAGTGCGTAGGCGGCGGCCAGGAACATGGCGCTTAGCCCGAGCGCCAGTGTCGGGCTTGGATGGGTCAGGCCCACCAGGCAAGCCAGCAGGGCGCCAGCCAGCGAGCCGGCAAAGCGATGGAACGAGATCTGCCGCGTGGTCTGCAGGCGCGGACTCAATACCATGATCACCGTGACGGCCACCCAATAGCCATGGTCGACCTGGAGCAGTTGCGATGGCAGCAGGCTCAGGCCGCCGGCGAACGCCATCCGCAGCGCATGTCGCGTGATTCTGGCATCACGTGCGGCGATATCGGCAAGCGTATGGCCGATCCGATCGACGATTCCGGCCAGTCCGGCATTGGGCCAGGCAAACGATTCGCGCCAGCGATCGAACGATGGATGCTGGGCCAGCGCCGCCAGGGCGGACTGATAGGCCGGCGGGGCGCCGGCGTTGGCGCGCTGGCCGATCAGCCTGCGCACATCGCGATCGAGCAAGGCGCTCAGGGCGGGCAGGTCGGGCGCATGGCGGGTCAGCGCCTGCCGTACCTGCGCCTGCGTATCGGTCAGGCAGCGCGCGGCATACATCAGAGGCAGGCTGTGCTGTCCGCCCGCCCGCTCGCGCAGTTCGCCGGCGACGATCAGCAGCGCAAAGATGGCGTCCGCCACCGTTACCGCGTAGGCGTAGTGCAGCATGCCGACCGGATCGACCATGCCGCGCCGGCCCATGACGGCGGCGCGCGCGGCTTCGATCCGCAGGCGGATTTCTTTCTTGTATAGCGAGGTGTCTTGCAGCCCCGGCGCCGCCAGGTGCTCGGCAAAGCGCCGGAGGGCATCGTAGACGGCGGCGATCTCGGGCCGGGGCCGTGCATCGCGCTGCGAGGGAATCAGCACCAGCGAAATCAGGCACGCAAAAACACCGCCGCGCAGATAATCCACGCCGGCTGTCCAGGCATGAACCAGCACCGACGGCTCGGCCACTGGCTGCAGGCACGCGGCGATCAGCACGACATAGAGCAGCTTGAAGCACAACGCGGCGGCGGGGCCTCGTATTTCCGCCAGACCGGCGACCAGGCCCGCGCAGACCACGACCGCCAGCGCGATCAGGGGCGACGACGCAAGGCTGGCGCCGAGCACGCTGGCCGCGGCGCCGCCGATCCCCACCGCGCCAAGCCCGCGCATGCGAGCGCCCGCCGTCCCTTGCCGATCTGCCAGACACGTCCAGATCGAAGCCGTGGCCGACCACAGATAGCCGTTGTCTCCCGTCAGCCAGGCAATGCCGGCCAGCGCAAAAAACGAAACGGCATAGACCACGCCGCGCTGCAGGAAGGCGGAATCGGGCCAGAAGGAGAGTGAGCGCGGGACGCGGCGCATGGTCGGGGGCGTGGGAGTGGACGTCTCAGGGTGAGTACGGAGTCCACTCTACGGGGACTATTGCTGCGTCGCAACATTTCCGTGAATCCAGACGCCTTTGCCCGGCAAGTGTGCGGTATCGCACCAACGGCGGGAAATGTGACGCAAGACGGTGCAATTGTCACATTTCCGAAGTTCTACGATTGAAAGAACTTCGGTCGGGGTGGGATTCCCCGGATTTTGGGTAAAAAAAACCCGCGCAGGTTGTGCGCGGGTTGGAATCCACCGAGGTGGTGGAGGAGACAGACTTCACTATACACGACTTGTTGCGACGCACCAAGCGGCATCGAAAAAAATGACTGCAAGCCAGCATAATCACCGTTGTTGTCGTACAACAAGGGCGGGAACGTCACCGAAACAGGTAGGCAATCCACACCGCGGCACCCATGCCGACGACGTCGGCAAACAGGGCGCAGCCCAGGGCGTGCCGGGTATTTCGCACATTGACGCTGCCGAAGTAGACCGCCAGCACATAGAAGGTGGTTTCCGTCGATCCCTGGATGATGGCGGCGAGCCGCCCCTGGAATGAATCCACGCCGTAGGTGGTCATCACATCGACCATCAGGCCGCGGGCGCCGGCCCCGGACAAGATCTTCATCAGCCCGACAGGCAGTGCCGGCACAAAGTCGGTGTTGATCCCCAGCCACGTAAAGCCGGCGGTCAGCGCCTGCATGACCACGTCCATGCAGCCGCTGGCCCGGAAAAGTCCGATCGCCACCAGGATCGCGACCAGATAAGGAATGATCTGCACGGCCACGCCGAAACCTTCCTTGGCGCCGTCGATAAAGGCATCGTAGACATTGACGCGGCGGAGCGCGCCGCACACCAGGAACAGCGTGATCAGCGACAGGATAAAGCCGCTACCGGCCAGCGCCGTCATCTGGCTGACCTGATCGGGCGGGGCGTGCCGCAGCCAGGCAAACAGGCCGGCCACGGCCAGGCCCGCCACCGCAAAGGCGGCCAGCACGGCGGGCTTGAGCAGGTTCAGTCGCTGGACCCACGCCACGGCCAGCAACCCGGCCAGGCACGACGCGCCCGTGGCCAGCAGCGTGGGCAGGAAGATGTCGGCGGCATTGAAATTGACCAGCCCCTGCTTGACGGCCATGGCCTGGCGAATGGCGATGACCGAGGTCGGAATCAGCGTCAGACCGGCCGTGTTCAGCACGATGAACATGATCTGGGCGTTGGTCGCCGTGTCCGGCTGCCGGTTCAGCGACTGCAGTTCGCGCATCGCGTTCAGGCCCAGCGGCGTGGCCGCGTTGTCCAGCCCCAGCATGTTGGCGGACACATTCATCATCATCGCGCCCTGCGCCGGATGCCCCTGCGGCACGCCCGGGAAGAAATGGCGCAGCAACGGGTTCACCAGCCGCGCGAACAGGTCGATGACCCCGGCGCGTTCGCCAATCCGCATGATGCCGATCCACAGGCTCATCACGCCGACCAGGCCGAGAGAAATCTCAAACGCGGTGCGGGAGCTGTCGAAAAGGCTGGTCAGCAGGGCGGGAAACACCGTAGTGTCGCCGCCAATGAGCCGCACACAGGCGGCCAGGAAGGAAAGTAGGAAGAATCCGAGCCAGACGAGGTTCAGTGCCATCGACGTAAATAAGGCCAGTGGAGGACTTCGCCACGTGGCTCGCGGCGAAGCCCAGCATCATAGCCTGCCGGTCTCACGCGATGTCGGCCCCGCGTTCCGTCAGCAACGCCCGCAGGATCGAGCGATGGCAGTGCGACGCATCCTCGCAATAGCAACCGAGCGAGAAATTCGTCTGATGTGAGAAGGCGGCCAGCAAATCGAGCGTGCGGCTGGCATCGGGCTGGGCCATCTCGGCACGAAAGTGCTTCTCGAAGGCGCGCCATGCCTTGGGATCGTTGGCGGCCTGGGCTGCCAGGGCTTCAGACACCAGTTCGGCGGACGGCGAGAGCACGGGATACCAGACATCGTAGAAATCCCGGCTGGCGAATTCGGCTTTCGGCACCCCGCGCGGCGGGCGGCGAACGGTGCCCATGCGCAGGCCTTCGCCCTGGGCGCGCGGTTCGCCGAGCCTGACGATGCGGATGGTCATCGTAATGTCTCCAGAATCTCCGGAATTACGCCGTGACGGCCTGCTGCAGCCCGAGGTCGTGAATCATGGTGTCACGCATGACAAACTTCTGCACCTTTCCTGTCACAGTCATCGGCATTTCTTCAACGAACCGGATATAGCGCGGAATCTTGTAATGCGCGATCTGGTCGCGGCAGAAGGCACGGATATCGTCCTCGGTGGCGGTCTGTCCGGGTTTGAGCACGATCCATGCGCAGACTTCCTCGCCGTATTTGGGGTCGGGCACGCCGAACACCTGTACCGCCTGAACTTTGGGATGACGGAACAGGAATTCCTCGATCTCGCGCGGATAGATGTTCTCGCCGCCACGGATCAGCATGTCCTTGACGCGTCCGACGATGTTGCAATAGCCGTCCGCATCGATGGTGGCCAGGTCGCCCGTATGCATCCAGCCGTCGCGGATGGCCTCGCGCGTGCGCTTGTCGTCGTCCCAGTAGCCCCGCATCACGGAGTAGCCGCGCGTGCAAAGCTCGCCGGTCTCGCCGCGCGGCACGATGTCGCCCGTGGCATCGACGACCTTGCATTCCAGGTGCGGCTGGACGCGGCCCACCGTGGCCACGCGCTTGTCGAGCGGATCGTCGGTGGCGCTCTGGAACGACACCGGGCTGGTTTCCGTCATGCCGTAGGCAATGGTCACCTCCGCCATATGCATGTCAGTGACCACTCGCTTCATCACTTCGATCGGGCACGGGGCGCCAGCCATGATGCCGGTGCGCAGCGTCGAGAAATCGAACTGGCGGAAGTCCGGATGATCGAGCTGGGCGATGAACATGGTCGGCACGCCATGCAGCGCGGTGCACCGCTCGTCGGAAACGGCCTGCATGGTCGCCAGTGGATCGAACGCCTCGCCCGGAAAGACCATGCAGGCGCCGACTGACACGCAAGCCAGCACGGACAGGACCATGCCGAAGCAGTGATATAGCGGGACGGGAATGCAAAGGCGGTCGGCGGCACCCAGGCGCATGGCCATGGCAACGAAGCGGCCGTTGTTGACCACGTTGTGATGGGTCAGCGTCGCGCCCTTGGGGTTGCCGGTGGTGCCGCTGGTGAACTGGATATTGATCGCGTCCTGGGCATCCAGCTGGCGGGTGACGGTATCGAGCGCGCCGCGTTCGGGCGGCTGGAGCAGGCTGGCATAGTTGAGCATGCCCGGGGTCGGGTCTTCCCCCAGACGAACCACTGACTTGAGATGGGGCAGGCGGGCGGCGCGCAAATGTCCAGGCGTCGCATCGGACAGTTCGGGTGCCAGCGCCTGCAGCATGCCTAGATAGTCACTCGACTTGAAACGAGTCGCCGTGATCAGCATCCGCACGCCAGCCTTGTTTAGCGCGTATTCCAGCTCTGCCTGACGGTAGGCGGGGTTGATATTGACCAGGATTGCGCCAATCCGGGCGGTGGCGAACTGCGTAACCAGCCATTCGGCCCGGTTTGGCGACCAGATGCCTACCCGGTCGCCAGGGGAGATCCCTCTGGCCAGCAGGCCGGTGGCCAGCCGATCGACCTGATCGGAAAATTCCCGCCAGGTCCAGCGTATGGACTGCTCCCTGAAGATCACTGCGTCGCCGTCGGGGTTTGCTGTGACGGCACGCGCCAGTAGCGCGGGGATCGTATCGTCGGACAGCGGGATATCGGTCGCACCAACCACGTGTGAACGGTCGATGGGCACGGATGGCTTCATGGGTGTCTCCTTCAACAGCGTCTTCTGATAGGTTGGCTGCCAGCTTAGGACAGTTCCGAAACCAAGGCTGTCGCCCCCGTGACAGTTGGGCCGATTCGGGCGCCTTGAACTTTTCGCGGAAAGCGCTTGCGCCCCCGGCCAATCCCATCTAATATTCGCCCCCTCGCAACACAAAGCGCGCTGCAAACGCAGCGGTGACAACGGTTGCGGGGTTGGCAGAAGGTTGGTGTTGCGAAGTTCGCGGCACCGGCCGGCAGAAAAAAGTTCTGCAAAAACTGTTGACGAAACGTTGAATGCTCTGCATAATCTCGTTTCTCCGCTGCGACGAAAGACGCAGCGACAGCGAACGGCAAAGCCGGTCGCTC